>DATAYT010000248.1:0-16781 GCA_036272395.1 Xanthobacteraceae bacterium | reverse complement strand
GAGTGCGATGGGGATGAGATGGTTCACCAGCGACTGGCCCTTCGGCGACAGCTTGACCGTGACCTCGCGGTTGCTGTTGGCCGACCGCATGCGCGTGACCAGACCCTTGCGGATCAGGCGAGTGACCAGCCGCGACAAGGTCGAAACTTCGATGCTGGTCAGATCGGCCAAATCGATCTGACGCTGGCTGCCGCGCGACGCCAGCACCGCCATCACCCGCCACATCGCGATGCTCAGGCCATGTTCGGCGAGGGCGTCGGTACCGAACTGCTCGGCAACGATCATGCCGACGCGATTGGTGAGATACGGCAGGAAGTCGCCGAGATCGAGCTTGGCAGGTGCTTTCACGGGCGGGATCCCTTGGCGGCAACCGGTTCCGTCTAGCGGATTTGCCGCGCGCTTCAAAAGCTTAGAACGGCGCTTATTATTGCATTTACAACTGATGCAATGTCAACTATCATAATAAAAACAGAAGCCAAATACGCGGCTTTGGAACGATAGGGGCGGCTAGCGATGGATTTCGGCTATTTCACGCTAAGCGACAATCACTACGAAAACAACACGCGCTCCTCGAACCAGTTCGTCGCCGACATCACCGCCGAAGCGCTCTACGCCGAGAAGGTCGGCATGCACTCCGCTTGGATCGGAGAGCATCATTTCAATTCGCTCGGCGTGTTGTCCTGTCCGGACATGGTGCTCGCTTATGTCGCCGCCAACACCACGCGGCTGCGGCTTGCGCCGGCCGTCAACGTGCTGCCGCTGCATCACCCGATCCGCGTCGCCGAACAATGGGCGACGCTCGATCTTCTCTCCGGCGGGCGCGTCGATTTCGCTTGCGGCCGCGGCTACGACAAGCGCGAATATCTGCCGTTCCACGTCTCGTTCGAGGACAATCAGGGCATCTTTGAAGAAGGCCTCGAACTGGTGCGCGAGCTGTGGCAGGCGGAAGGCCGCATCTCGCATCACGGCAAATATTATTCGTTCGACGACGTGCGGATCACGCCGCGGCCGATCCAGCGGCCGCTGCCGACTTACGTCGGCTCGTTCTCCAAGCCCTCGATCGAGCTCGCGGCTCGGCTCGGCTGCGGGTTGATCGTGGCGCCGTTCGCGGCGGCAATGAGCTTCGGCGGGTTAAAACAGGTTGCCGACCTTTATCACGAGACCTGCGCCAAGCACGGCAAGAAACCGGGCCGGCTGATGTGCAGCTACTTCACCCATTTCGCCGACACCAAGGCGGCCGAAGACGCCGCCCGCGCCCGGCAGATCCGCTACTACAAGGAATGCGTGATCCCGGCGCTGCCCGGCGATCCAAAAACCGCGCCGCCGAGCTATCGCTATTTCATCGACATGGTCGATCGGTTGGGGAAAGTGAGGCCGGAGGACCTGACGGAAAATTCCGTGCTGCTCGGCCCCTCGGCCCGCATCACCGAGACCTTGAAGGAGGTGGAAGCCGCCGGTTTCGCCGAAGTGATCCTTTACGTGAATGTGGGGCTCAAGCCGCACAATCAGGTCAAAGACGAGATGGCGCGGTTCATGGCCGAGGTGGCGCCGTCATTCGCCGACGGGCGCAAGACCGCGGCGGCGTAGCCATGGTGTGGAAACCTACTTAACGACTAAGTACTGATGATCCCCATCATAACGTTCGTCATATTCGTAAAACGTTCGTCATATTCACAATATGAACCCTGGCTAAACCTTGCCGCGCTTGTGGGAACTCCGGAATTGCGCGACACTTGACGCGATTTCGGGCGGGGGAGCCCAGCGCTGTGTCGGCGGTTGTAGCGCGTTTACCAGAAAGCGCGGAGCGGAGCGGCGAACCGGTCGGGCCTGTCGCCGAGGCCGGACCGCTTTTGATCAGCAGCTCATCCGAGATCCACGGCTCCATCGCCAGCGACACCATCGTGCAGCGGAACTGCACGCTGCATGTGCGCGGCAATCTCCTCGGCGGCCTGACCATCGAACCGGGCGCTAGTGTCGTGGTCGACGGCTCGATTGACGGCCGCATCATCAATAAAGGCGGGCGGCTTCAGGTCCATAATAAAGGGCTTGCGGCCTGTGTCACGGTCGAAGGGCCGTCGGAAGCTGAGGCCGGCGGCACCCTGAAAATCAACCTGACCAATCTCGCCGCCAACTATGAGCGGTTAACCAAACGCACCGAGGCGGAATGCGCCGCGGTGGTGCGCGCCGACGCCTATGGTTGCGGCATTAGCCCGATCGCCGGTGCGCTGGCAAAATCCGGCTGCAACACCTTCTTCGTCTCCGATCTTCCGGAAGCGAGAAGCGTGCGCGCGGTCGCGCCGCAGGCCACAATCTATGTGCTCAGTGGCCTTTATGCTGGCACCGGTCCGGCCTTCGCCGACATCAATGCGCGGCCGGTGATCAACAGCACCATCGAGCTTGCCGAATGGGATGTGTTTGTCGGCGCGCAGGCCTGGGAGGGCGGCTGTGCGCTCAATGTCGATACCGGTAACAGCGGACTTGGCCTGTCGCTCGAAGAAGCGACCGCCTTTGCGCCGCGGGTGCAATCGCTCAATCACGGCGTGGCGCTGTTGCTGAGCCGATTGAACCACGCCGTTGCGGCCCATGATGTACGCAATGAGCGGCAGCTCGAAACGTTTCGCGAGTTGCGCCGGTTTTACCCGGGCATTCCGGCCTCGCTTGCGGATTCGTCCGGAATTTTCCTGGGATCGAAGACGCATTTCGATCTGGTGCGCGCAGGCAGCGCGCTCTACGGCATTAACCCGACGCCCGGTGCCACCAATCCAATGATGCCGGTGATCGAGCTCAAGGCGCGCATCGTGCAAGTCCGTGAATTGGCCGCGCCGACATCCAATAACGGCGCGCATGCCAAGCGGCGCACCCGGCTCGCGCTGGTGGCGCTCGGCCATGCCGACGGTTATCCGCGCCCCGCCGGAGATTCCAGCGGGGTTTTGCAGGTCGCGATCGGCGGGCAGCGCTGTCCGGTGGCGGCGGCGCCGTCGATGGATCTGTTGCCGATCGACGTCACAGATCTCGATCGCAGCATGGCGCGGTTCGGCGCCATGGTGACGCTGATCGGCGACGGCGTCCCAATCGATGAACTCGCCGCGGCCAGCGGATCGACCGGGCGTGAAATCTTGAGCGGGCTCGGCCGCCGCTTTCAGCGGATCTACTACGCCACTTGAGTTTCAACAGAGGGTGCAACCTAGAGTGAAGGAGTGTGGAAATGTTTGGAAAGGGCAAGGACGGAATGCCGGACGAGCTTAAATCGCCAGCTCCGGTGCAAAGCTTTCACAGTGCGGCGCCGGCTTCGGCGGCGACTTCGGATTCGGGCAACGGCGTTTCCTCGATCAGCGCCGGCATGACGGTGGTCGGCAAGATCGCCGGTGCGGGCGCGGTGAAAATTCTCGGCCGCGTCGAAGGCGAGCTGCATGCCTCGACGGTGCTGATCGCCGACGGCGCCGAAGTCGAAGGCAATGTGGTCGCCGAAGAACTGACGGTGGGCGGCCGGGTCAAAGGCACGATCCGCGCCAACCGGGTACGGCTCAACAGCACCGCCATCGTCGAAGGCGACATCTTCCATCGCTCGCTGGCGATCGAGGAGAACGCAAAGTTCGAGGGCACCTCACGCCGCGACGAGAACGCGACAGACAAGCCGCGCGCGGCGGCGGTCCGGCCGCAGGCGAGCGCTCACGCGCTCGTCGGCGAGGCGGGACGCAAGCTCAACGGCGCGCCGGAGAAAGAGCCGCAAGCCACTCCGGCTGCGGGTTGATCGACACTACGGCGTAATGGCCGGACTTGTTCCGGCCATCCGCGTCTTACTTCCGTGACGGTTGGATGCCCGCGACATAGGCGAGCGAAGCGACGCCGTTCTTCGACCGGCTATGCGCGGGCGTGACGATATATTTCGAGTTTTGCGAAGTGATTTACGGATCGAGCTCGGTATCCCAGTAGAGATAATCGAGCCAGCTGTCGTGCAGATAATTCGGCGGAAACAGCCTGCCGTTGCGGTGCAGATGCTGCACGCTCGGCTGGAACGGCCGTTGCGACGGCCACATCTTGGCTTCTTCCGGCGTCATACGGCCCTTGCGCAAATTGCAGGGTGAGCACGCGGCGACGACATTGTTCCACACTGTGTGACCGCCGCGCGAGCGCGGCAGCAAATGATCGAAGGTGAGATCGTCGCGCGCGCCGCAATATTGGCACGAGAAACGGTCGCGCAGAAAAACGTTGAACCGCGTGAAGGCCGGGTGCGTCGAAGGTTTGACGAAAGTTTTAAGCGACACGACGCTCGGCAGCTTCATTTCCAAGCTGGGGCTGCGCACCGCGCGATCGTAATTGGCGACGATATTGACCCGTTCGAGGAACACCGCCTTGATCGCGTCCTGCCACGACCACAATGACAGTGGGTAGTAGGACAGCGGCCGGAAATCGGCATTCAGCACCAGAGCCGGCCAGCCGGATTGCGATACATGAGCGTTCAAGTCGGACGCTCCCACCTCGACTCAGTGCCGCCCCTGCGGCGTTGGGCGGTAGTTTATAGGCAGGCGTGACAGGATTGTGAAGCGGCCCCGGGATTGGTAATCCGGCCGGTGTTCCGCCGCCCGCTTACCAGGCACCAGTGCCGCCCCACGCCGGAGAGCCCTCTTGCGCTACGACGATAACCTGACCACCGAGCGCAAGACCTTCGTCACGCATCTGGAATGCGCCGCGACTGGCGAACGCTACGCCGCCGACGAAATCCATAATCTCTCGCGCGCCGGCAAACCGCTCTTGGTTCGCTACGACCTTGACGGCGTGCGCAAGACCTTCAGCAAAGAAGCGCTCAGTCGCCGCGCGCCGGATCTGTGGCGCTATCGCGAACTGTTGCCGGTGCGGCGTTTGTCCGACATCGTCAGTCTCGGCGAGGCAATGACGCCGATCGTGCCGCTGCCGAAGCTTGCCGCCAAACTCGGCGCCGCCGAACTTCTGGTGAAAGACGAAGGTCGCTTGCCGACCGGCTCGTTCAAGGCGCGCGGGCTGGTCATGGCGGTGTCGATGGGGAAAGCGCTCGGTATTACGCACATGGCGATGCCGACCAACGGCAATGCCGGCGCCGCGCTCGCCGCTTATGCGAGCCATGCCGGAATCAAGACCACGATCTTCTGTCCCGAAGACACGCCGGAGGTGAATGTCAGCGAGATCGGACTGCAAGGCGCCGCGGTGTATCGCGTCAACGGGCTGATCGACGATTGCGGCAAGATCGTAGGCGAGGGGAAGGAAAAAGTCGGCTGGTTCGACGTGTCGACGCTCAAGGAGCCGTACCGGATCGAAGGCAAGAAGACGATGGGGCTCGAGCTGGCCGAGCAGTTCGGCTGGACAGTGCCCGACGTGATCTTCTATCCGACCGGCGGCGGCACCGGACTGATCGGCATGTGGAAGGCCTTCGCCGAATTGGAGGCGATCGGCTTCATCGGGAAAAAGCGCCCGCGCATGGTCGCGGTGCAGGCGTCCGGCTGCGCGCCGATGGTGCGCGCCTATGAGGCCGGCGTCGAGCACGCCGCGCGCTGGGAGAATGCGCATACCATCGCCTCGGGCATTCGCGTGCCGCAGGCGGTCGGCGACTTTTTGATTCTACGCGCGGTGCGCGAGAGCGGCGGCTTCGCCATTGCGGTCACCGACGAGGCGATCACGCAGGCGCTGGAGGAGGCCGCGCGCGAGGAAGGTTTTTTGCTGTGCCCGGAAGGCGCGGCAACCTACGCTGCCTACAAGCAGAGCCTTGCCGACGGCCGCGTCAAAAACAGCGAACAAGCGCTCCTTTTCAATTGCGCCACCGGTCTCAAATATCCGCTGCCGCCAATCCGCCACACGCTCGACCGGCACAAGCCGATCGATTTTTCGATCTTTTGAGGCGGCGCGCGCTTCGACGAGTGCGTCTCCAACGTCGTCACCACCGGGCTTGACCCGGTGGTCCATGGTGACGCGCCACTCGCGAATTGTTTCGGAAGCTACGGCGCAGCGTCGTTTCCGCATGGATTGCCGGATCAAGTCCGGCAATGACGAATAGAAAGCTTCACCGCCTTCCCTTAAACCGTCGCGCCAGAAATTCGCCGCCGTGCCGGAGACCTTCGCCGTCGATGCCGTGCCCGATCCCGGCGGAGAGATGCCACTCGACCGGAATATCGATCGCGGCCAGACCCTGCGACGCCTGAAACAGCGCCTGCGCCGGAATGAGATCGTCGCGATCGCCATGGACCAGGAGAATGGGCGGGCGGGATTTGATCTCGGCGGCAAACTTTTCGGCATTGAGGTCGGGCGGTAGCACCAGCAGCCCGGAATAACCGACGATCGCCGCCGGCGCGGCGGCGCGGCGCAATCCGACATGCAGCGCCATCATCGTGCCCTGGCTGAAGCCGACCAGCGCCAGCGCCGCCGGCGGCAGCTTGTGCCGTGCGAGCTCCGCATCGAGAAAGCGTTCGAGCACTGGCGCGGCTTTATTGACGCCGACCCAGCGCTCGTTCGGATCGCGAAAGGTCAGCGCGAACCATTGCCGACCGACCGGCGCCTGGCCGCACGGCTCGGGCGCGTGCGGCGAGACGAAGGCGGCGTTCGGTAAGAATTCTTGCCAGGCGCGGCCGATCTCGATCAGGTCGTTGCCGTCGGCGCCATAGCCGTGCAGGAACACGACAAGCTGCTGCGCCGCCCCGGAACGGGGCGCGAGCCGCGGACCATCAAGTTCGGCGGCCATTTCCCCCTCGTTTGCTGCGTGCTTTCTTGATCCGCTCAGGTTTGCGGCGGGCCGGTTTGGGCGAAAGCTTCGGGAGAGCCTGCGCCGGGGTCGACGCCGGACTTGGCGCGGTTGGACTTGGCACGATCGGCACGCCGTCGCGGCCTTTGACGGCGCGATAGTAGGTCCACAGCACGCGCGCAGCCACCGCGCGCAACGGCCGCCACATTTCGGCGAGCGCGACCATCTCCTTGGCGCTCGGCCGCTCGGGCAATGCGAAAGCGAGCCGAGCCGCTTCTTGCAGGGCCAGATCGCCGGCCGGCCAGGCATCGGCATGGCCAAGGCAAGACAACAGATAAATGTCGGCGGTCCACGGGCCGATCCCGTGCACCGCGGTGAGCGCGGCATGCGCCGCTTCGGCCTCGATCGTGACGAGTGAAGCCAGCGCGAGCCGCTCACTCGCCACCGCGCGCGCAATCGCCTTGAGCGCACGAATCTTCGGCGCCGAGAGGCCAAGCCGGGCGAGCTTCGACGCCCGCGCCCGGATGATGGCTTGCGGCTCGAATGGATCGAACGCGGCGGCAAGGCGCGCGCAGATCGCGCCGGCGCTCGCGGTCGAGAGCTGTTGCGACACCACGGTCGCCGCAAGTCCGGCAAATCCATCCGGCCGGCGGCGCAGCGGCGGCCGGCCGGCACGCGTCATCAGCGTAGCAAAGCGCGCATCGGCGCTTGTCAAGGCCGCAAGCGCTAAGTCGAGATCGCTCTCGGTGCGAATGTGGGTGAGCATGTTAGACTGCATCATCGCGTCCAGTGTCGAGAAGCGTAGCGTCGATGTACAGCCGCGTTTTGCGTTTCGCACCGTCGCCGAATGGCTATCTGCACCTGGGCCATGCCTATTCCGCATTGCTCAACTCCGACATGGCGCGCGAGCTTGCCGGACGCCTGCTGCTGCGCATCGAAGATATCGATGCCGAGCGCTGCCGCCCGGAATACGAAGCGGCGATCTACGAGGATTTGCGCTGGCTCGGCATGTCCTGGCAGGAGCCGGTGCGCCGCCAGAGCAAGCATTTTGCCGATTATGAGATGGCGATCGCCCGCCTCGAAGCCGACGGCCTGCTTTATCCGAGCTTTGAAAGCCGCCGTGAGCTTGCCGCGCTGACGGCGGAGCTCGATCGGCAGGGCGGTTGGCCGCGCGATCCGGACGGCGTGCCGATCTATCCGGGGCGCGCGCGCCGACTGTCGGCCGCAGAATGTCAGCGCCGGCGCCAGGCCGGAGAACCGTTTGCGCTGCGGCTCGCCATGGACAAGGCGGTGGCGCGCGCCGGTGTGCTGACCTGGACCGAGACCGGCGCCGGCCCCTCCGGCCAGACCGGTCTTGTCACCGCCGGGCCGCAAATGTGGGGCGACGTGATCCTGGCGCGCAAGGATTCGCCGGCGAGCTATCATCTCGCCGCCGTGGTCGACGATGCCCTGCAAGGGGTGACCGACATCGTGCGCGGGCGGGATTTATTCTGGTCGACCAGCATTCACCGCTTGTTACAGGCGCTGCTCGGGCTGCCGGAGCCGAGCTACCACCATCACAAGCTCATTCTCGACGAAGCCGGCCAGAAACTGGCCAAATCGACCAATGCCACGGGCTTGCGCGAATTGCGCGCGGCGGCCGCAAAGCCCTTTGACATCAGGCGCATGGTCGGGCTCGGGCGGTAATCTGAAAACGGTGCACATCGCGCCGAGATGCACCCTAATTGTTTTTGCACCAGGCTTTGCCATGGCATGCTGTGTCCGGCGCCGAGGGGGACGGAATGGCGCGGCTGAGGACAAAACAACGGCGCAAGCCGTTGCGGCGACGGGCGCGCCGGCGCCAACCGGCGCTCAAGAGGTCGCCGCGCAAAGATGCCGGCGCATTGCCGGCCTTCGCGCACGACGTGCGCACGGCGCTCACCGGCGTGCTCGCGCTCGGTGAATTGCTGGCACGCTCCAATCTCGGCGAGCGTGAACGGCGCTGGGCCTCCGACATCAAAACCAGCGCTGAATATCTTGCGGCGCTCACCACTTTGGTCGTCGACGCCGCCAAAGCGGGTGCGGGTTCGCTCACATTGCAGCGCGAGGTATTTCGGCCGCGCGCGCTCGTCGCCGCGCTGGACGCGGCGTTGACCGTGCGCGCCGAGACCAAAGGCTTGCGCGCTGCGATCACGATCGCCGATACCGTGCCGGAGTGCCTGGTCGGCGATCCGATCCGGCTGCGGGCGGCATTGGAAAATCTTCTCGACAACGCGGTGAAATTCACCGACCAAGGCGCGGTCGAATTGGAGCTGCGCGCCGAGCCGGCAAAGGCCGGGCACGTGCGGCTAACCTGCATTGTGCGCGACAGCGGCATCGGGCTTAGCCGCGCCGAGGCCAGGCGGCTCTTCCGGCCATTCGCCCAAGCCAGCGTCGCGATCGCCCAACGCTACGGCGGCGCGGGCCTTGGCCTGAGCATTGTAAAAATGCTGGCCAAACGCATGGGCGGCGATCTGACCGTCACCAGCACGCCCAGGCATGGCTCGGCTTTTCATTTCACCGCGGTGCTGCCGATCGCGCGGGACGAGGCGCTTGCGGCGGCGCCGGCATCGCAGCGCCGCCGACAACAGGATCGAATTTAACTCCGCTGTCGCTTGCGCAGGCCGCGAATTTTCCGTTTGATCTGCTTCAAGAGCCACAAATAAGCTAATCCGCCATGCCAAGCCGGGAGGAAATCATGAAACTGCGTAGCTCGCCGACACAGGCGATCTTCATCGCAATCGCGACCGCCGCCCTGCCGCTATTCGCTATAAACGCTGCGGCGCAAATTGCGGTGTCTTCAAATGATGGCAAGGCCGTCCTCGTCAACGGAGTCACTACCGTTCCTGCGAACCCCATCGACGATACTGTCACGATCATAAACCTGGGTGTTTCGCCACCAAAGATAATCGCAGAATTCAAGGCCCCGTCGAGCGTCGTCGGACCGCCGCAAAATGTCGCTGTTGCACCTGACGAATCCCTCGCGCTTGTCGCCTCCCATATGAAGCTCGATCCGGCCGATCCGAAGAAGCAAGTCCCGGACAACCGGCTCTCCGTCATCGATCTCAAGGCCCAGCCGCCCACCGTGATCGCGACGCTTGAGGCGGGTCAGGGGGCGACCGGAACTGCGATCAACCCAGCGGGTACACTAGCCTTGGTGGCCAATCGCAACGAAGGCACCGTCTCAATCTTTACAATCTCTGGCAACAAATTGAGTGCCGCTGGAAAAATCGATTTTGGTGATCCGAAATCAGGTCCGAGCGGTGTGGCCTTCACGCCCGACGGCAAGACTGCCCTCGTTACTCGCGACGGCGATCACCGCATTTCCATTTTGTCGGTTGACGGCAGCAATGTCACTGACACCAAGCGCATCATGACCGGCGGCCATCGGCCCTATGCGGTGCAAGTCAGTCCGAAAGGCGACATCGCGGTCGTTGGTAACCAGGGCGCCAATGCGGGCGACATCATGCCGGTGAATGTCGTCGATCTAAAAGGAAAAGCACCGCGCATCGTCAATACTGTGGACGTTGGGCAGTACGTCGAAGGCGTGGCGTTTTCAGACGATGGCAACTTTCTGGCTGTGATCGCGCAAAACGGCTCTAGCCTGGCGCCGAGCCATCCGTTCTACAACGATCACGGCTTGCTCGTCGTATTTGGCGTAAACGGAACCACCTGACGAAGGTCGCTGAGGTCGAAATCGGGCAGTGGCCGCAGGGCGTCGCCTGGAGCCGTGACGGCAAGACCTTGCTGGCGCAGAGCATGGTGGACAATGCACTCGCCGTCGTCAGTTTCGACGGCAAGAGCCTCAAAGTCACAGGCCAACTCAAAGTCGCTGGCGGTCCAGAAGGCATCCGCACGGCTGGGCACTAAGTAAGATATGTGACGGGTTGGTTGCACGCTTCCGGCCCGGAAACTCCGATGTACCTCCACACCATATTGGATGTGGGGGCGCATCAATCTCTTTAGTTAGAGTTTTTGTCGTAAAGAATCGCGCTTGTTTATTTGGGTACATCGTAGAGAGGAGCTCCCTTGTCGACGACGTGGACGGCCAAATATTTGAACGGCGTATCGCCAACGACTTTCAATCCCGCATGCGGTACGTCGCGGTGGTTGATGGCAGTAGCCCCGGTCGGCAGTGTGATCCGCTTCCCGTCTGCCGTTTCAAACGTCGCTCCCTGAAGCACATAGAATGCTTCCTCACCATGATGAACGTGACGGGCGAGTATTTCGCCAGGCTGAGCTTCGACCACAGAGATGATCACCTCCATATTCGTGCCCGCCACATCTTCTCGCTTCAACTCCTGCCGGTTTTTCGGATTCAAGTCGCTCTGAGCACCAGCCAAGCTGACGAATGCGAAAGCGGCGACACCGACAGCGATCCACGTCCTAGGCGTAATCATGTAGTCCTCCCCAACAAGCCCGCTTACTGCGGGTGGAAAACTATAACCTAAAGGGAACGCCGCACCAGAAAAACGTCGGGCCAATTCATCGCTATGCATATCGCAAACTGGAAACGAATGAGGCTGCGCAGCGCCGATGACGCGAGCGGGCACTATTCAGTGGAACTGGTCTGTCGGCATGTATTCATCCGCAATGAGAGCCCCGCGGGGAGGGAAACATGTGCGCGGTCATCGCTAGGCCTTTGACGGTTGTTCCGGCTTCGTCACGCGCCGCCCGGCTTCGGCGGAGAAATCACCGAGCCGCCGACTAAACTCGAAACTTCTCGCCAAAGAGAGCCAGCGTTGCTCCATATCGAAAAAAGTCTTGCTTAAGGGCCGGATCGATTTGCGCGGCGGCCTTTCGCGCACATTCTTCCGCGTGCTCGTAACACTTGCGAATTTGCTCGCTCAAACTCTCAAGCATCGCACTCATCGCCTCGCCGGCGAGAGCATGAGTGGGTCTCTCAGTCACGGACGCCTGGCGGTTTCCCGGTCGGTGATGGAGCCATCCTCTTGCCCTCAACATGCCTCACACAATCCCACAACGGCTAGCTTGACTATCCCTTGGGAACTCTAGGAACCGCGGCCCGTCCCGACCCCTTTAGGCGCTTTCAGCACGCCATAGTCGCGCGATTTGACGCCCACATTCTCAAGGATCGTTCCAACCGCACCGAGACCATACCGGAGCAGTTCGCGAACCGCGGCGGCCCGGCTCGGCATACGATGCATAAATCTGAAATTGTCGACGGCCTTAAGTTCCTCAGGCGACAGCATGATTTGCAGCCGCTGTTCCCGCACTAGGCCGGTTCCACCCTTTCCATTTTTCATGCGCGGATCCTCCTACAAACCAGATAAGTTACAATACTGACACTAAACTTATAAAGGTGTCAAGTGAGAGTACAGTAGATAATACACTACTTACTCATTTGATGCTCTTTCGTTCCGGGATCGAGCGCGATTTTTAGGTTGTCAGTGCAAAGCAAAGCGCGCCCTCGCGGGCGTTCGAAACGGCAGGGAACTCCGATTCAGGATCGTGGATCGTGGAAATGTGCGGAACCGTACGTCTCAAAGTGAGTTTTTTACTCAAATGGATCAAGTGACGTATCAGACGCGTGAAATGGCGGCGGCGCGTGATGCCGAGGAGTTGCGGGCCCGCGGGCAGCGCTTGCTCGAACTGGCGACCCGGGCCTCTTGTGAACAAAGCTACGACTTCGCCCGGCTACTCACCCAGCTCGCCACCGAAGTTTTTGCGCATGCCAGGGATTTGGAACAGGCCTACGTCTCGGTCGCCACACCTTCACTCAGCAGAGTACCAGGCGCGCGACGGCGCTGACGTTGTCGGCATCAACAAATCGCTTTCGCAATTTGGTTTTTCCGGCTTCGAAAAATAAACGGGTTTTGCCGAAACCTTCGCTGCGGTCCCGCTTTTCGCCAACATCGAAACGCGGTCTTGCCGAGGCTTGAGTCGCGTTCCGCGCCGACTGCCGCCGGTCGAACGTTCTGTCGAACATTCTATAGTCCCTACGGAAGCCAAGGAGTGCGGCAAGTGCCACGATACACATTCAAGCTCTTTGATGACAGCGGCGGAATCGAAGACGATGTCGGTGTCAGCTTGCCGAATCCCGAGGTCGCCTATCGCTATGCGTGCGATGTCGTGTTGGAACTCATGAACTCCGGGAACTGCGGACGCGCCATTGGCAGCTCGATGTCTACGAGGGCGACGGAAAGAAAGTTTTTGAAATTCCTTTCGTAGCGATCGATCCGACACTCGATCATCTGACCACGGCGCAACGGAGCTTGGTCGAGCACGGTTCGCCGATCATTCGATCATCCAAAAAGGCATTGTATGCCGCCAGGCTGACCGGCCGAGAGGCGAGGTCGCTGGTGGAGCGCTCGCGCGGCAAGCCGTATCTGGCGGCCGATCGCGGCCGCAAGGTGATACGCGACAATAGCTGACGCACTTTTCCGAGCCCGCGAAACGCATGCGGCGTTATTTGCCGCGATCGGCGGCAACTTCGACGATGCGCACAAGATTGGCGATGATCCAGTTGAGCGCGAAGTCTTTCGACATGTAGACTGCGGCGACGCCGGCATCCTTCAGTGCCCGGGCATCCTGGGGCGGGATGATGTCGACGACGACGGCACTTCGGCCGCGCCGTTTTCCTTCAGTGCGCTTTTCCCCCAGTGACCGGTCTGCCCCGATACGTCCTATCCAACGATGCCACACGCCCGGGGCGGGCCATCCAGCGACCCGATATTCACCAAGGATTGGGCCGTCGAAGCGAAATCGGCGCAAACTATCTGGACGTGATAAGGATTGATGATGTTTACCCGCACAGAGCTGGAGAAGGTCATTCCGCTGGTTCGCGCCTGCGTCCCGCCGACTCCACAATATGCTTGGCCGCTGCTTGAGGCGCAAACCGGCGTGCAGGTCGTGGTCAAGCACGAGAACCACACGCCGATTGGCGCTTTCAAAGTACGGGGCGGTCTTGTTTATTTTGAGCGGCTTAAGCGCGAACGTCCGCAGGTCCAGGGCATAATTACCGCGACGCGTGGCAACCACGGTCAATCGCTGGCCTATGCGGGAGCGCGTGCCGGAATGGCGGTGACGATCGTCGTGCCGCGCGCCAATTCGAGCGAAAAAATGCAGCGATGCAGTCGTTCGGCGCCAAGCTGATCGAGTATGGTCGCGACTTCGACGAGGCGAAGGAGGCAGCGATACGGATCGCATCGGAGCGGGGCGCTAAATACGCACCTTCGTTTCACCGTGACTTCGTCGTCGGCGTGGCAAGTTACGCCTATGAGCTATTTAGTGCGGCGGATGATCTCGACACGGTTTATGTGCCGATCGGCCTCGGCTCCGGCATTTGCGGCGTGATGGGCACGCGTGATGCGTTTGGACTAAAGACCAAGATAGGTGTCGTTTCGGCGGCTGCGAACGCCTATCGTCTTTCATTCGCGGCCGGCCGCCCGACCGCGACCAACTCTGCGCTGACCTTCGCCCATGGCATGGCGGTGCGCGTACCGGATCCGACCGCGCTTGAAACTATTCGAAAGGGCGCGGAACGTATCGTCGAGGTAAGCGATGACGAGATCGCTGAAGCGATCCGCGTGATCTATAGTGCGACACACAATTGCGCCGAGGGTGCCGGCGCAGCGGCGTTCGCGGCGCTCATAAAGGAGCGCGGTCGGTTGCAAGGCCGTCGCGCCGCCGTCATCCTGACCGGCCAGAACATCGATCGTGTATGGATGCAAACTGTGCTGGCGGGGAGAACGCCTCGCATTGGCCAAGAAATCGAGCCGCGTGCATCACGCACTGTCGTCATAAAGACGTCGTAACCCCGCGTCATTTGCCGCGATCGGCGGCAACTTCGACGATGCGCGCCAGATCGGCCATGATCCGGTTCAGCGCAAAGTCTTTCGGCGTGTAGACCTCGGCAACGCCGGCATCCTTCAGCGCGCGGGCATCCTGGGGCGGGATGATGCCGCCGACGACGACCGGCACTTGAGCCGCGCCGTTGTCCTTCAGCCGCGCCATCACCTCGTGTACCAGCGGCAAGTGCGAACCTGACAGGATCGAGAGCCCGACCACATGGACGTTCTTGTCGCGCGCTGCGGCGGCGATGGCATCGGCGGTCAGGCGAATGCCTTCATAGACCACGTCCATGCCGGCATCGCGGGCGCGGGCGGCGATCTGCTCAGCGCCGTTCGAATGGCCGTCAAGCCCCGGCTTGCCAACCAGAAGTTTCAGCCGGCGGCCGAGTTTCTTGGAGACGCGGTCAACCTCGGCGCGAATCTCATCAAGCCCTTCGGCATCGTTGCGCATTGCGGTGCCGACCCCGGTCGGCGCGCGATATTCGCCGAAGGCGGCGCGCAGCGCCTCACCCCACTCGCCGGTCGTCACCCCGGCCTTCGCGCAGGCGACGGAGGGCGGCATGATATTGGCGCCGCTCTTAGCCGCTTTGCGTAAGCTCTCGAGCGCCGCCGCGACTGTTTTCGCGTCGCGCGCCTTGCGCCATGCGTCGAGCCGCGCGACCTGCTCGGTCTCGGCCTCCGGCATGACCGTAAGCACCGCGCCGGCCGCCTGTTCGAGCGGCGACGGCTCGGTTTCGGTGAAGCGATTGACGCCGACGACGGTCTGCTCGCCGCGCTCGATCGCCTCGACGCGGCGGGAATTGGATTCCACGAGCTGCTGCTTGAGATAGCCGGACTCGACCGCCGCCACCGTGCCGCCGATCGCCTCGATGTGATTGAGTTCCTCGCGCGCGGCGGCTTTCAGTTCGGCGACCTTGGCGGCGATGACCGGCGAACCGTCGAAAATGTCGCGATAGTCCAAGAGGTCAGTCTCATAGGCGAGGATCTGCTGCATGCGCAGTGACCATTGCTGATCCCATGGCCGCGGCAAGCCGAGCGCCTCGTTCCAGGCCGGCAGCTGCACCGCGCGGGCGCGGGCGTCCTTCGACAGCGTCACTGCCAGCATTTCGAGCAAGATGCGCGCGACATTGTTCTCCGGCTGCTGTTCGGTGAGCCCGAGCGAATTGACTTGAACGCCGTAACGAAACAGCCGCTGCTTGGGATCGCGCACGCCGTAGCGTTCGCGCGTGATTTCGTTCCACAATTCGGTGAATGCGCGCATCTTGCAGATTTCGGTGACGAAGCGCAGTCCGGCATTGACGAAGAACGAGATGCGCCCGACTACGTCGCCGAATTCTTCGTCGGCGCATTGGCGTGATGCTTTCACCGCATCGAGCACGCCCACCGCGGTCGCAAGCGCGAAGGCGACCTCCTGCACCGGCGTCGCGCCAGCCTCCTGCAGGTGATAGGAGCAGACATTGATCGGATTCCACTTCGGCATTTCCTTGGTCGTGAACAGGATCACGTCCTTGGTCAGCCGCATCGACGGGGACGGCGGAAACACATAGGTGCCGCGCGACAGATATTCCTTGATGATGTCGTTTTGCGTCGTGCCTTGCAGCTTGCCCCGCGGCGCGTTTTGTTCGTCGGCGAGCGCGATATAGAGCGCGAGCAGCCAGGCGGCGGTGGCATTGATCGTCATCGACGTGTTCATCTCGCCGAGCGGGATGCCGTCGAACAGCGCGCGCATGTCGCCAAGGTGACAGATCGGCACGCCGACTTTGCCGACCTCGCCCTTAGCGAGCGGGTGGTCGCTGTCGTATCCGGTCTGCGTCGGCAGGTCGAAGGCGACCGACAATCCGGTCTGGCCCTTGCTCAGATTGGTGCGATAGAGCGCGTTCGAGGCCGCGGCGGTGGAATGTCCGGCATAGGTGCGGAAAATCCACGGCTTGTCGCGCACGGGTTTGGCGCCCACGGGTTCCTCGCGGCCGGTGCCGCCTGCCGCCAAATCTTCTGCCTTTTCATTGCGCTGCATCGATCGCGCCGTCGCTTGCAAACCTTGAGCGCAACGGCAGTCTGACGCCGTTCTTGTTGCAATGCAACATAAACTGCGGCAGAGTGTTAGAGTGTTATTGTTGCGACCGCAGCCGCGCTCCTTGGTTGATTCCAACGCCCGAGCCGGCCGTGCCGGTGCATGGGGGTGCTCATGGCCGTTGCGCAGAAAAAACCATCAGCCGCGCCGCTGAAAGATCTCTATGAGATCG
>DATAYT010000247.1:0-2458 GCA_036272395.1 Xanthobacteraceae bacterium | reverse complement strand
CTTGCGCGACCTTGTGGTCGCCAATCGCATTCTCGCCAATGAAGAAGTGGTCGACGCCTATGGCCATATCAGCGTGCGTCATCCCGACAATCCGAAGCGCTTTTTCATGGCGCGCTCGCTGGCCCCGGAACTGGTCGAGCGTCACGATCTGATCGAGTTCGACGCCGAAGGCGAGCCGGTCAACGATAAGCGTCAGCCTTATCTCGAGCGCTTCATCCATGCCGCGATTTTGGAGGCGCGGCCAGACGTCACCGCGGTGGTGCATGCGCATGCTGAGGACACGCTGCCGTTCGGCCTGGTCAAAGCGCCGCTGCAGCCGGTGATCCATTCCGGCAGCTTCATCGGCGGCAAGGTGCCGGTGTGGGACATCCGCAAAAAATTCGGCGACACCAATCTCCTCGTGACCGACATGGCGCAGGGCCGCGATCTCGCCAAATGTCTCGGCGTCGGTAATGTTGCGCTGATGCGCGGCCACGGTTTTGCTTCCGCCGCGCGCTCGATCATCGAAGTGGTGCGGCTCTCGGTCTACCTGCCGCGTAATGCGCGGGTGCAGATGAACGCGATGCGCATGGGCGGCAAGCCGATTCCGCTGTCGAAAGGCGAAATCGCCGCGCGCGCCGCCGGCTACAAGCCGCATGCGCCGGAGACGTGGCGCGCGTGGCAATATTGGGCGACGCGCGCCGGCTGCGGCGACATGATCGGCGAACCGCACCAGCACGCGCCGAAGAAGTGAAATTTTTTCACTGATTTGTTCGGCGGCGCTGCTGCGGCTTTTCTTTCTTTCAATCATAACGTGTGGCAGGCTGTGAATGCACGTCATTCACTCCGCTGCGATTCGTGTCGGGTCGCCGACAATTCCAACGACTTTAGTCAATCGCCCAACGAGGAAACCTCCAATGATCCCGCGTACGCTTTTGTTTGCTGCCGCGGCACTTGTTGCCGCTCTTGCCATGCAGAGTTCGGCGCAGGCGCTCACGATCACCGAGTGCAGCGCCAAGTACAAAGACGCAAAAGCCGCCGGCACGCTCAACGGCGCGAGCTGGAATGACTTTCGCAAAAGTCGGTGCGATCTGGCACCGGCCAAACGGCCAACGACCGCGGCCGGTTCGGATGCCACTATCGTCGCTGCCAACGCAGTTTTCCCGACCGCGGTTGACAGAAAATATTCAAGTGAGAAACCCGGCCGCGCGGCGCAAGACCTGCCTCGATCAATACAAGGCCAACAAAGCGGCCAATGCCAATGGCGGTCTGAAATGGCTGCAGAAGCGCGGCGGCTATTACAGCCAATGCGTCAAGAAGCTGAAGGGTGCGGCATAGTTCGTCATTGCGAGGAGCGATAGCGACGAAGCAATCCAGTTCTTAGGCTACTTCTGGATTGCTTCGCTTCGCTCGCAATGACGATGGTGGCCCGTTTGGCTAATGCACCGTGAGTTCGGTGACCTTGCCATCCTTGGTCCGACCTTGCGCGTAATACTGGCCGATATTGCGCATCAGCGCGGCGTCGGACACTGAATAGATTAGCGCGTCGGACTTGCCGGTATTGATGTGGCGGCGCCACAGGAAGTTCGGCACTACAAACAGATCATTCTTGCTCCATTCGAAGCGGTTGCCGCCGACCTCGGTGGCGCCATTGCCCTCGATCACGACGTAATAGGTGCCGGCGGTTTCGCGCTTGAACTCGGTTTCCTCGCCGGGGCGAAGAAGCTGCGCCGAATAATTGAGCGTCTTGAACACCGGCTCGCCGGTGACCGGATTGACGAAATCGACTTTGATGCCTTCGTGCGGATCGCCCTTCTCGCCGCGCAGACTGTGCAGCATTTCGAGCACGTCCGCGCCGCGATAATGAAACAGCGGCGCCGGCGCGTGGCCGACCCCGCGCTGGTGATCGACAAAAGCCGGCTTGATGCCGCCGTGGCTATAAAGCTTTTGCGAATAGCCTTCGGCATGAGTGACCGCTTGCACGTTCATGTTGCTTTTGGCGCCCGGCATGTTGTGATCGACCCAGGCGGCGTCGAGGAATTCCATCAGCGGCCAATCGAGCGTGTCGATCCAGACCACAGGCTCGTCGGAATTGTTGCCGTGATCGTGCCAGGTACCGTTCGGGGTGAGGATCAGGTCGCCGCGATTGGCGGTGCAGCGCTCGCCTTCGATGACCGTATAGCCGCCCTTGTCGGACAAAATGGTGCGGCTCGCATTCGGCGAGTGCAGATGCACCGGCGCGACGTCGCCCGGATTGTAGATCGAGATGGCGCAGCGGATGGTGTTGGTGACCTGCAGGCGGCCGTTCAATCCGGGATTAAGGAGAAGAATGCTCTGGCGGTCGGCGAATTCGATCGGCGATACGTCGGCTTTGCGGGCGATTTCGGAAATTTGCTTTAAGTAGGCGCTGTACTCGTTCCACTTCCAAATATGCGGAAGGGTTTTCATCTGATTGACGGCAACGCGGCCGGTGGCGAGC
>DATAYT010000246.1:0-7455 GCA_036272395.1 Xanthobacteraceae bacterium | reverse complement strand
TAGTTGCGCCCCGGCCTCCGCGCATGCGCATCGCTATTCCTATCGGCACGTTTATGCGCATGGTGTTCAATATGCCGGGCATCGCCTTTACGCGATGTACGCGAATGAACTCGCATCCAGCGCTGCTTATGGTTCGCGATATTTCGCTTCGCCGTATGCAATGGGACAAAGCAGCTTTTCCGGTAACGGCTACGCGCACTCCGCGAGCTATGACAACGTCCCCACGATGGCGCCGTCGCAGGCGAGCGCGGCCGGCTTGCCGGCTTCGCTGGTCGCGCGCGTCATCCTCCGCGAGAGCGGCGGCAATCCGCGCGCGGTGCATGCCGGCAATTACGGCCTGATGCAGATCAGGCTCTCGACCGCGCGGGCCATGGGCTATACCGGCTCGGCCGCGGGGCTCCTTGATCCGCAGACCAACATGACTTACGCGCTGCGCTATCTCGCCGGCGCTTATCGCGCCGCCGGGGGCAATGAGAGCCGCGCCGTCGCGCTTTATTCGCGCGGCTATTACAACCAGGCCAAAGCGCAGGGCTTCTCGCCTTACGCGTCAAGTGCGCCGTCGACTGGGCATCGTCATCACTACCACGCGTGATCGGCACAACAACGCGTCGTTTCCCGGACGCGGTGCAGCGTGAAACGGTGCACCGCTGATCCGGGATCGTTCCGTACTCAGAGTGTGTGAAGGTCCCGATTCGGCGGCGCAGCATGCGGGCTGCGCTGCGCCCGGGACATGCATACCTCACACGCCTAAAGCGCGGCGACCGCGCTCACTTCGATCAAAAACTCCTCGCGTACCAGGCGATCGATGATCAAAAGCGTGTTCGGCGGATAGGCGCCGCCCTTGAACAGTTTGGGAAATTCGCGCGTGCGATAGGCCATGAACTTGGCGATGTCCTGGGCGTGCACGAGATAGGTGGTGAACTCGACCAGATTGGCGAAGCTAGCGCCCTGCGAGGAGAGCGCCGCGCCGATATTGGCGAAGACCAGACCGCACTGCGCATCGAAATCGGCCGGCGCCTTGCCGTCCTTGTCGGCGCCGACTTGGCCGGCGATGAACAAAAATTCAGACGCCTTGACGCGGGTCAGTTGCGAATATTGCCCGAGCGGCTTGCCGAGGCTGTCGGGGTTGAGAATCTGAATAGGCATTGGCTGAAGCTCCCTCGATGTCCCTGATGTTTGGTCCGGTTCCGTCTTGTTTGTGTTTTTTCTCTATTTTGCCGTTGTTAGATCGTTCTCGGCGCCGCGCTCACTGAAATCTCAACCACGCGCCTTGCGCGCGCGATCGGCGTTACCATCTAAGGCGCGCTGTGGGGTCATGCCGAAAGCAAAACCACAATGAGTTACACCAACAATGCCACGGTTGGGCGCGGCTTCGCCGGGTTCCGTTTCACCAATCGCGCCCGGCCTTACGATCCGGCGGAACGCCGTGCCGCACTCGACCGGCTCGACATATTGGCGACCGCGTTCGACACCGCTTTCATCCTGCCGGGTACCAATGTCCGCTTCGGTGTCGAATCGTTGCTGCGCCTCGTTCCCGGCATCGGCGACGCGATCGCCTCGTTGCTGTCTTGCTACCTCCTCTACGAAGCATCCCGCCTCGGCGTGCCGCGGCTTCTGCTCGCGCGCATGGCGGCCAATGTCGCGCTCGAAGGGCTCGTTGGCGCAGTGCCGCTCGCCGGCGACGCGTTTGACGTTTTCTTCCGGGCCAATCGCCGCAACGTCGCGCTGCTGCGCGCCCATTTCGCCCGCGCCGGCTATCGCTGACACGCGCTATTCTTCTGCTGCGATGATGCGGATGTCGCGGACCGCGCCGTCGCCGAGCACTTTCAGCGCGGCCTGATAATCCGGACTTTTATAGGCGGCGATCGCGTTCTCGACTGACGGAAATTCCGAGATCACGATGCGCTCCTTTTGCCCGGCCTCGAACGCTTCGTTGGCGGTGCCGCGGGCGATATAGCGGGCGCCGAATTTGCCGGTTGCCGCCGGCGCGAGCTTGGCATAGGCCGCGACCTTTTGCGGGTCCGAGATCGAACGATAGACGGTCACCCAATAGGCTCTCGGCATCGGTTTTCTCCTTGGCGAATGCATCTTTTGCGGATGCTTGGGGAAGGAACGGGGCGTATGATCGATTTCTAGCAAGGCAAGAGAACGAAGGTAAGTAACGGAGAAGGCAAGTAAGGGTCTAACGGAGACGGGCTAACGGAGACTTGGCATGTCGTTTTGGAGCGCGCTCTTCGGTCGGCGTGCCGAGCCGGCGAAATCCGCCGATCCGGTCGAGTACAAAGGCTTCATCATTCGCGCCGCGCCGTACAAGAACAACGGCCATTATCAAACCGCTGGCACGATCGAGCGCGAGGTCGGCGGCATGCACAAGGAACATCGCTTCATCCGCGCTGACGCTTACGCGGCCTACGATGACGCGGTGACGTTCACCGTGAACAAGGCGCGCCAGATCATCGACCTGCAAGGCGACAAGATCTTCGAGCAAACGCGGACGTAAGTTCTCACTTCTTCCCAAACACGATCAGCACCTTGGTCTGCCGCGGCGGCAGCGGCGCGAACGGATCGCGCGGGTCGGGCGGCGCCGGCGGCGGCACGCTCACGCCGACGCTTGAGAATTTCACATTGGTGACCTTCTCCTCCTTGACCAGATATTGCAGCAGCGCCGCGGCGCAGGCGTCCGCCAGTTTCTGCGCCGCCGCGGCCGGCACGCGGTCGGAGCGGCACTCGATGCGCACCGGCGACTTGGCACGCTCGTAGATCAGGTTCGCCGCCTGCGCCAACAGATCCGAGGCGCTCAAACGCACTTTGGCGTCATCGAAACTGTAGAGCAGATCCGCATTCACCTCGATGCGGATTTCGTTGCCCATGTCGCGAAACGGCAAGCGCCGGTACGTTTCACTTGACTGCGGGCGGTCAAGCGGAACGCTGAAGATTGGCGTCTGCGCGGCCGCGGCACCGGCGAAAGCCGATAGCGCAGCAATCCCGAGAAGCGCCCGTCGCATGAGCGCGTCCGCCTGCGATCAGCTCACCCCTTCGACGATGCGCAGATCGCGCTGCACGGCATTGCCGAGCACCTTGAGTGCGGCCTGATAGCCGGGGCTGTCGTGCGAGGCCGCGGCCTTGTCGACGCTGTCGAACTCGATTAGCACGACGCGTTCGCGCACCCCTTTTTCGTACGCCTTTGCGGCGTTGCCGCGGGCGAGAAAACGCCCGCCGCCGGCGGTGATCGCGGGTCCGGCGAGCTTGGCGTATTCGGCGAGCGCGTCCGGGTTGGAAATCGAAAAGTAGGTCGCAGTCCAGTAAGCCTTGGCCATCGTTGCCTCCCCAATTGCCTGGTTATACGAGCGCCGGCGAGATTATCAGGCCCGGCTTACGGAAAGCGAGAGTGTTCAATTGCCCCGTTCGTCATTGCGAGCGGAGCGAAGCGATCCAGCTTGGAGCGGGGAAAGCTCTGGATTGCTTCGTCGCCCTGGCGGGCAACTCGCAATGACGAATTTGATACGCCGCTCACCACGCCGCGAACGCGCGGCCGATATCGAAAATGAAAGAACCAAGCGCGCAGGCGAGCAAGCCTGAGCCGATCGATCCAAAAATCACCACCGACTCGATGCGCGAGAGCGTAGTTCTATCGGCCTTGTCGGCCGGATGAGCGACATCGAAATGAACCTTGCGACGGGCCATGGTCCTGTCCCTTTGGCAGCCTGTGCTGCCCTCGCTCGGCCGAACCTCCCGATGTGTAAAAACGATGCCTTAAAGCGGGTGACGCTATCAGTGACCTAAGTCACTCACCCGGAATAGGCGCTCACAATCCATTAAATAATCGACTCACCCTGCTGCCATGCTGCTCCGAATCGGGTCAGCGTTGCAATTAAAGCATGATCCCGAAAAGTGGCCACCGATTTTTGGGCAGGATCATGCTCAAAGAACAAGCATGCGCCCGAAAAACGGGCCCCGGTCTCCGGAAAAGATTATGCCGCCACAATGAGGTAACTCACAAACCGATTCGGCCGATCGTCCTTTCACTTATCATTTCACTTTCCTGCGAGGTTTGCCGCATTCTTGCCCCATCCCAAATTCTTCCCCAATCCCATAGCGGCAAAGGTAAGGAAGCGAACAATGCAGGTCTTTAAGCTCGCCGACGAGGCCGAGTTCAATCCGGCAAAGCACGTCGAGAAGATTCTCGGCCGCATCAAAGACGGCGACTTTACCGTCGCCTGCTGGGAGCCCGGCCAGATCAGCCCCTATCATTGTCACCCCGACGCGACCGAAATCTATTTCTGCTTTACCGGCGGTGGCGTGATGCGCACGCCGCGCGAGACCATCGACGTCAAGCCCGGCGCCTTTATCGTGCATCCGCCCGGCGAGGTGCACGAATATGCCAATGGGCCGCAGCGCACGCTGCTGTTTCGCGTCCGCTACGGGGCCGATATGCGCGCCCGGCATTTCGAGTGGCGCGGCCGGCAGGGGTGGACCCAAAGCGCCGACGACGCTGAATATTACCGGGCGCATCCAATTTCTCCTCCCACGCGATAGCGGCGGAGGGGGCATAGGCGGCCTTCGGCCGCCATCGATTGAAGTACGCCGACACGAAGCGTCGGCTACCCGCAGCTTGCGAAGCAAGCGCAGGGTGGTGGAGGGGGCGCGTAGGTCAACGCCCCTTCCATCTCGGATGGTCCCCCTTTCCCGTTTTCACTGGGAAGGACAACGGCGTGATGACTCCCCGCATGCCGCCTGCTACCACGCCGCGTTTTGCGCACAGCGCGATAAAAAAGGGGAGGGCCGCTTGTTCAAGAAACCGCATTGTCCGGTCATTGCCATCGAAGAGCATTACTGGGACGACGAACTGGAAAAGACCTTTACCGGCGGCGAGGCCGGCCGGCCCGGCGAGCAATATGCCCGGCTCAAGGATCTCGGCGCGCTCCGGCTGAAAGAAATGGACGAAGCCGGCATCGACATTCAGGTGCTCTCGCACGGCGCGCCGTCGACGCAGAAACTTCCCGCCGACACCGCGGCCGACATCGCGCGGCGCGTCAACGACCGGCTGCACAAAGTCGTCGCCAGCAATCCGGCGCGCTTCGCCGCCTTCGCCGCGCTGCCGACCGCCGTCCCCGAGGCTGCCGCCGACGAGCTCGAACGCACCGCCGCGCTCGGCTTCAAAGGCGCCATGCTGCATGGCCTCGCCAACGGCGTCTTCCTCGACGACCCGCGCTTCTGGCCGATCTATGCGCGCGCGGAAAAACTCGATCTGCCGATCTACCTGCACCCGTCGCTGCCGCAAGCGGACGTGATGCGAATCTATTACCAGGACTACGCCAAGGACTTTCCGATGATCACCCGCGCCACCTGGGGCTATACGGTTGAGACCGCGACGCTGGCGATCCGGCTCGTGCTCTCCGGCGTATTCGAGAAATATCCGAAGCTGAAGATCATCCTCGGTCACCTTGGCGAGACGCTGCCGTTTCTGGTCTGGCGCGTTGACATGACGCTCAAACGGCCGGGCGGCAAAGCGGCGAATTTCCGCGATATTTTCTGCAACAATTTCTACGTCACCACGAGCGGCAATTTTTCCAATCCGGCGCTGCTTTGCTGTGTCATGGAAATGGGCATCGAGCGCATCCTGTTCGCGGTCGACTGGCCGTTCGTGCCGAACCCGCCGGGCACCAAATGGATGGAGGGGGTGCCGCTGTGCGACGAGGACAAGGCCAAGATCCTCTCCGGTAACGCCAAGCGGCTGTTGAAGATGTGAGGCGGCGTTGGCTCGTGCCCACTCGCCGTGCGGCGAGAGGACTTTTAAGGTGACGCGACGTCTTGCGGTCGAGCAAGGTCTAGAACGCCGCCCCTTCCACCCCATATAACGGCCAGCGGATGGCCTTAATGGCATCCGCTAACGGGTGTCGGAACTCCCTTTGATTTTCGGCTTTTGACTTAAGTCACGGAAGCGCCGGCGCCGCCTTGTAAACCCAATGACGATGTTCCGGCCGCGCCGCGGTTGGAGCAGGTGAGACGAGGTTGAACCGCTGGGTCGCGTTCATCATGGCCGGACTTGTTCCGGCCATCCCGGTCGAAATGGCACAGCAGTGCCTGACTAGGCGGGATGCCCGCGCCAAGCGCGGGCATGACGGTCGGCCAAGTTTCAGCCAAATCTCTTCCTGCCCTAGGGCGCCGGAATAGGCCGAGGGAAGGGACATGAATTTCGACAAATATACCGACCGCAGCCGCGGTTTCGTCCAGTCTGCCCAGTCGCTCGCGCAGGGCGAGGGACACCAGCAGTTCGCCCCCGAACATCTCTTAAAAGTCCTGCTCGACGACCCCGAAGGGCTCGCCGCCGGGCTGATCGACCGCGCCGGCGGCAATTCGCGCGCCGCGCTTGCGGCCGTCGAGGCGGCGCTGAAGAAGCGGCCCGCGGTCTCGGGCGGCGGGGCGGGGCAGGTCTATCTCGATCCGGCTTTGGCGCGCGTGTTCGACGCCGCGGAAAAGGCTGCCGAGAAGGCCGGCGACAATTACGTCACCGCCGAGCGGCTTCTGCTCGCGCTCGCCGTGGACAAATCGAGCGAGGCCGGCAAGATTTTGAAGGACGCGGGTGTCACCGCGCAGTCGCTCAATGCCGCGATCGAGGCTCTGCGCAAGGGCCGCACCGCCGATTCGGCCTCGGCCGAGAACGCCTATGATGCCTTAAAGAAATATGCCCGCGACCTGACACAAGCGGCGCGCGACGGCAAGCTCGATCCGGTGATTGGGCGCGACGAGGAAATCCGCCGCACCGTGCAGGTGCTGTCCCGCCGCACCAAAAATAACCCCGTGTTGATCGGCGAGCCTGGCGTCGGCAAGACCGCGATCGTCGAAGGCTTGGCGCTGCGCATCGTCAATGGCGACGTGCCGGAGAGCCTGCAAGACAAGAAATTGCTGGCGCTCGACATGGGCGCGCTGATCGCCGGCGCCAAATATCGCGGCGAGTTCGAGGAGCGGCTCAAGGCGGTGCTCCAGGAAATCACCGGCTCGGACGGCGCCTACATTCTCTTTATCGACGAGATGCACACCATCATCGGCGCCGGGCGCGCCGACGGCGCCATGGATGCGTCCAATCTGCTCAAGCCGGCGCTCGCGCGCGGCGAACTGCACTGCATCGGCGCCACCACGCTCGACGAATACAAGAAACATGTCGAGAAGGACGCCGCCTTGGCGCGGCGCTTCCAGCCGGTCTATGTCGATGAGCCCTCGGTCGAGGATACTATCTCGATCCTGCGCGGCTTGAAGGAAAAATACGAAGCGCACCACAAGGTGAGGATCACGCGCTGGTCGCGGCGGCGACTTTGTCGCACCGCTACATCACCGACCGCTTCCTGCCCGACAAGGCGATCGATCTGGTCGACGAGGCGGCGGCGCGCTTGCGCATGCAGATCGATTCCAAGCCGGAAGAGCTCGACAATCTCGACCGCGAAATCGTGCGGCTGA
>DATAYT010000245.1:0-11598 GCA_036272395.1 Xanthobacteraceae bacterium | reverse complement strand
CGGCGAAACTCGCCGTCGGTGGCGAGTTTGAGTCCGATCTGTTCCTGTTTTTTGATCGCTTGTTCGATCTCGCGATCTTCGATCGCGCGCAGCGCTGCCGCGGTGATTTCGTTGCGCGCGCGTTGCTCGCGCGCCGTTTTGATAGCCGCCGGCCGCAACAGGCTGCCGACATGGTCGGCGCGAAACGGTGGACTTAAGCGCTGGGTCATGCGTCCTTCTTCTTTTTCCTCCCCCTGAAAGGGGGAGGTCGCGAGCAAAGCGAGCGGGTGGGGGTCCGTTCTTTTGTTTCCCGTGAATGCGGGAAGCGACCCCCACCCAGCCCTCCCCCCTTTTAGGGGGAGGGGTTCAGCTCCCCCAGACCTCCTCGGCCAGTTCGACGATCATGCGCAGTTTGGCCCACTCTTCTTCCTCGCCGAGGATGTTGCCTTCCTCGGTCGAAGCGAAGCCGCATTGCGGCGACAAACACAGTTGATCCAGCGCGACATATTTTGTTGCTTCGTCGATGCGGCGCTTGATTTCGTCCTTGTTCTCGAGCGCGCCGGTCTTCGACGTGACCAGCCCGAGCACAAGCTGCTTTTTGCCTTTGGGAAAGAACCGCAGCGGCTCGAATCCGCCGGCGCGGTCGCTGTCATATTCGAGAAAGTAGCCGTCGAAAGTGGTGTGGCCCAGCAACTGCTCGGCGACAAAGTCATAGCCGCCCGAGGCGATGAAGGTCGAGCGGAAATTACCGCGGCAGGAATGCATGGTGATTGCCATGTCGGCGGGCTTGGCTTGCAACGCCGCAGTGGTGAGCCGCGCATAGCGCGCCGGCACGCTGTCGGGGTCGTCGCCGCGTTTCTTCGATTGCGCCCGCTCGTTCGGGTCGCACAGCATCGACCAGGCGGTGTCGTCGAGCTGCAAGTAGCGGCAGCCGGCGTCATAGAAAGCGCGGATCGCGGCGCGATAAGCATTGGCTAGATCGTCAAAGAACGCATCGAGGTCGGGGTAGACCTCTTTTGAGATCGCGGCGTGGCCCTGGCGGAAATGCAGCGTGCTCGGCGCCGGTATCGTCATTTTCGGCGTCTCGCGGGTGTGCGCTTTGAGAAACTTGAAGTGATCCAGCATCGGATGGCCGGCAAAGCCGATTTTGCCGTCGATCTTGATGGTCTCGGCCTTGGTCTGCACACCGTGGAATTGGATGCCGTGATCGGTCGTGTAGAACGTCACGCCGTCAAGTCCGCGGAAAAAATCGAAATGCCACCACCCGCGGCGAAACTCGCCGTCGGTGGCGAGCTTGAGCCCGATCTGTTGCTGCTTCTCGATCGCTTTTTCGATCTCGCCATCTTCGATCACGCGCAGCGCCCCGGCGGTGATCTCGTTACGCGTGCGTTGCTCACGCGCCGCTTTGATCGCCGGCGGCCGCAACAGACTGCCAACATGGTCGGCGCGAAACGGCGGAGTGGTGCGCTGCATGCCGGCGATTTAAGAGCCACGACGCGGCCGTGTAAATCCCGTTGCAAAGTCCCGGGCGCAGCGCAGCGTTTCACGCTGCAACGCATCCGGGATACAAGGGGGTGTCCTGGGCTGAAGTGGGAAGAGCAAACAATGAATCCGATGCTCCGGTTGTGCGAGGACGTGTTCGCGGACGGCGGCGCGATGGAGCTGCCGGCGCTGCCGCGCATGATCTTTGTCGTGCATGGCGCGGTCGCGATTGCCGATCGCACTTTGCGCGACGACGAAGCATTCGGCGGCGAAGGTGCGATCATGCTCAAAGCGGGCAGCGCCGGCGCCACCGTATGGCGCTGGGAATTGATCGCGCGCGAGGCGGATTTCGGCCGGCCGACGCCCGGAGCGGGAATCGGTTCGCACGAGAAACTTGCGGTGATGCTTCCGACCGTACCGCGCGGCGCGCTGCTTCTCCGCGGCGACAGCGTCGCGTTTCCGCCCGGCGGCTGCGCTTATCTGCACCGGCATCAGGGGCCGGGCATCCGCTGCCTCATCGAGGGCGGCATCTGCATCGACACCCACGGCCGCTCCACGTCCTATGGACCGGGCTGCGCCTGGTATGAGACCGGGCCTGACGGCGTGTTCGCGCAGGCCGCCGACCGCCCGACGCGTTTCATCCGGGTGATGATTCTGCCGCGCGCTTATCTCGGCAAAAGCTCGGTCGAATATCTGAACGAAGAGGACAACGCGAAGCCGAAGTCGCAGAGCTATAAGATTTACGTTGATATGCCGATCGAGTCCGTCATTCCGGCCGAGCGGAGCGAGAGCCGGAATCTATAACCACAATTGGTGCAAAACAATTTTGGCCTGTGATTATGGATTCCGGGCTCGCGCTTCGCGCGCCCCGGAATGACGGGAATCACACCGGCTTGTAATTGCGGTCGACCGGTACGTCGATGAGGAGCGGCGCGTCGCTTTTCAAACCCTTCGCGATGAGATCGGTAGCATCGCGCACGCTCGCTGCACGTTCGGCGGCAACGCCAAGCGAGCGCGCGAGACCGACGTAATCGATGACCGGATCGGTCAGCTCCATGCCGACAAAGCGGTCGACCTGGGCGGCGAGCCCGCGCTGCGCCACCAGGCGCTGCTTGAGAATGCGATAGGAGCTGTTGTTGAGGATAACGAACACCGCCGCGATGCGCTCATGCGCGGCGGTCCACAGCGCCTGGCAGGTGTACATGGCGCTGCCGTCGCCGACGAGCGCCAGCACTGGGCGGTCGGGCAAAGCAAGCTTGACGCCGAGCGCCGCCGGCAGACCCCAGCCGATGCCGCCGCCGCGCAAGCCGTAAAAGCTCTGCGGATCGTCGCTGCGGATGAGCGAGCGGATGCCGGCGCCCGACGAAATGGTCTCGTCGATCACGACGGCGTCTTTCGGCAGCATCTCGCCGATCGCATTGAGAAGCGACAGCGGCTGCACCGGCGTTTGGCCCGCCATGTCGCGCGCCTTGGCCTTGAGCGCGTCGCGCTCGGCGAGCGTCGCGGCTTTGGCCGCATCGAGCCGCTCGCGCGCGGCGCCGCGCGCGCCGCTCGACATCGCTTTGCGCACGGCCTCGGTGATGTCGGGGAGCGTTGTCTTCGGATCGCCGAGAATCGCGACTTGTGGCGGATAATTCTTGCCGAGCTCCCAGGGGTCGGTGTCGAGATGAATGAGCGTCAAGCCGGCCGGCATCGGCTCGATATCGGACGGCAGCGATAGCGTGAACAGATCGCCGCCGACCGAGAACAGCACGTCGTATTGTTCCAAGATTTTGCGGATCGGTCCCTGCATGCGTGTCATCGCGCCGCGAAACAACGGATGCGACGCCGGAAACGATGCGGTCGACGGCACGAGCTCGCTATAGACCGGCGCGCCAAGGAGTTCGGCGAGTTCAATGAGCTCGGCGTGCGCTTTTGAGCGCGCCACCGCGTCGCCGGCGACGATCAGCGGTCGCTTGGCTTCGGCGAGGAGCGTTGCGGCTTCTTTGACTGCCGCCGGATCGCCGCGCATTTGGGTAGCGATCCGCGTCGGCGCCAGCAGATCGATCTCGCCTTCGGCTTTGAGAATGTCGCCCGGCAGCGACAAGAACACGGGGCCGGTCGGCGGCGCCAGCGCCGTCTTTGCCGCGCGGTGGACAAGTCGCGGCAGGTCGGCGAGGCGATGCACTTCGGCCGACCATTTCACCAGCGGCCGCGCGATCGGCGGCAGATCGGCCCACAGAATCGGTTCGGTGATGTTGAAGTCCTGATCGTGCTGCCCGGCGGTAACCAGGATCGGGCTGCCGGCCTTCTGCGCGTCGTAGAGCATGCCCATCGCATTGCCGAGGCCGGGCGTGACGTGGAGATTGACCACCGCGAGCTTGCCGGAGGCCTGGGCGTAGCCGTCGGCCATGCCGATCACGCTCGCCTCCTGCAAAGCGAGTACGTAACGCAACTCGTTTTCGACCGCGAGCGCATCCATCAGCGGCAATTCGGTGGTGCCGGGATTGCCGAACAAAATCTCGACGCCCTCCTGCTTGAGGAGCTCAAGGAAGGCGCGTTTTCCACTCATTGCGGGCAAGGTGTTTCCTCCAGCGCGGAATGTAGACCCTCATACTCGCAGATTTGCGCTTGGGTTAGCTACGCCGGATTTGCCTGGGAGGTCATGGTTGGCCAGCTTGCTGCTGGCCAGTGCAAAAGCAAAATTGTTCAACTAAGCCCGCGAGCTCGCCTTGTTCTACGCGTTAAGATAATGACGATCGCTGCTACCATGGCGCCAAATGCAGCGGCGAGACGCGAAATCCGTGCCTTGCGGTCGATTTCCGTTTTGTAGAAAAGCGCGTCCAACGGCTTGATATTCTCGCACCGAAGAAGCGTGCTCTGGGAATGGCCGTTCGCGTCGTAGCAAGCCCGCGCCTCAGCCAGTTTCGCATAGTCCGCCCGAGTCGCCGCAAACCAGGCGCCGCTGCAAATCAAGACCCAAGCGACTATAGCGAGGACCCAAGCGACAACCTGGTTGCCGTTGATCACTACAGGTGGTGAAGATCCAGTCTGCAATCGAAGAGACCGCCTTTTCCAAGAACGTTATGGATAGCGACGGCGAAGCTCCATCGTATAGATCCGATATTGCCGTTCTAACGCATCGATCGTCTGCGCATTCGAAACGCGTTTTGTTCGGACGCCGGCCTTAGACCCGGTCTTGGATTCAGACATCTGACGGACAAGGTCCGACATCGCCTCCGTATTTTGATAAATCGCACGCCACAACTCGTCGTCGGTTAGATTTGCGTACTGCATTGGCCTAGTCCTCGAAACCTGCCTTATTTGCTGCGGATTGTGCGCCGATCGAGCTAAAAACCGCTTAATGCCTTTGACGCGGCCCAACGGATGTCTTTCTGGTTGTCAACTAAGCTCGATACAATCGGCTCATCGCGACCCGCAGTGGCGAGCGAAGAAGACAGTAATGAGACCCAAAAGCTGGAGGACCGCGTTGAACCTGAACACAGTGATGCAGATCGGCCTCGTGGCCTTTACGGCTCTTGGATTCCTATTCACCTCAATGAAGCTCCCGCACTACGGCGTCGCTGCGAATTTGGTGGGCCAAATTTTTTGGCTTTACAGCTCGTATCGGGCGTGGCGCGAAGCCGACCAAATCGGAATTTTCATTTTGACAATCGGCATCACGCTGATTCTGCTGTACGGCGTGGCCAACTATTGGCTTTGAGGGCGATAGCCGAGTGCAAAGCCAATAGCCGGCGCGACTTCATTGCGCCGTCGTGAATTAACTTAAGAGATTGCTAGGCCAGCGCCCGCTTGGCCGCTCGCTGCGCGCGTGCGGAAACGTTATACTCCCAACCTAAAGGGAGCTGAGCCATGACTTGTAGCAACAAGACATTCAGCAATAAAACATGCAGCAATAAAACTTGCAGCAATAAAACTTGGCGCAAGCGGTCGTTTGCCGCCGTCTCGTTTTTGATCGTAGTGCTTTTGTCGCTGAGCGTTGGAACGCTCCATGCGCGCGACGCCGGTGATGCGTCCCGTACCTTCGCGGCAGCGCAGACTGCTAAACAGCACTGCGTAAACGCCTGTCGTGCCCGCTATCGCGACTGCCGCCGTATGAACCAGTTGCCATCGTTCGAATGTCAGAGCGTTTATCAGGACTGCACCCGATACAGTTGCGCCGGTTTAGGGCCGGGATGACCGACGGGACTTTTGCGCGACACCGCGCCGCAGAACCGGGTCTTGAGTTGTCTTAGATTTGGCGCACATTCGCTATTAGAAAAACTCTCACGAAAACCGAATCCGGGCCCCTCTGGCGAGGACGCCACTTTCATCTCGGCCAACCTCGCGATGTCGGATCAGTCCGTCCCACGCCAGAGCGTTGCGGGATCGACCGACATCGGGGTGCGCGGTTAATCGCCTCGCGATATCGGCTGGGCTCCTCTGGCGCGGAAACCGCGTATCACACAACAGGAGCTGTTATGGCAGACCGATACAACGGTTCGAATACGAAAGCCGGCGAGCTGACAGCCGGCTATCTCTACCGCCCGCCGATTGATTCGATGTTGAAAAAATCCTTCAGCGCGTACGCTTTTCTTTGCCAGGCCAAATGTGCCCTGCTCATTGTACTGGCACTTTTGCTCGTTGCTGCGTCTGGGCCAGCTGATGCCGAGTCTGGCCGTATTCAGATCACCCTGGATAAGACCGGCTACGGCAGTGGAAATTTATTCTATGAAGCCCAGAAGTACGGGCTGAGCATTAGCGGCATCAAAGTCAGCGGATTTCGCATCACAAAAGTTGAGCTGACCGGCACTGCGCTAAATTTGGACAGCGCAGCGGACATCGTCGGCACTTACGCTGGCGGGGATGCTGGGGTCGCGATAGTCGGGCCCGCAAAAACAGCGCGGCTGGAAAATCCCAAAGGCGTCGTTCTGGAAATCAAGGGAGTAAACTTAAGTCGCAAGTTCACTCTGAATCTCGATGGGATAACCATAAAGACGCTTGGGTGGCAAACGTCACAGGAATGAAGCGTTCACGCGCGGGCCGCAACGCGCCGGCCGCTGCTGTGTTGATCCCGACGCAGTCCAGCGTCACTCGGAACCTAAATTCCAGGATCGCAAGCTCGCCTTGGCGTCACTGCGGCTTGATGCCCGCGACCTTGATCACCTTCGCCCACTTCGCGGTCTCATCGCCGACGAGTTTGCCGAAATCGGCCGGCGAGCCGGAAACGATCATGCCGCCCAGATCCACAAGCCGCGCTTGCAGAGCCGGGTCGGCCAAGCCGGCATTGATCTCTTTGTTGAGCTTGCCGACAACGGCTTGCGGAGTGTTTCGCGGCGCGCTGACGCCGTACCAGGCGCTCGCTTCATAACCAGGAATGAATTCGGCAAGCGCCGGAATATCAGGGAGCGCGGGCGAACGTGCCGTCGTGGTGACGGCCAAAGTGCGGAGCTTGCCTTGGCGGATGAACCCGATCGAGCCCGGCAGGTTATCGAAAGTCACCTGCACGCGGTTCGTCATCAGATCGGTGTATGCAAGCGCAAGCCCGCGGTAGGTCACATTGAGAATGTCGGTCTCGGTCATCAACTTGAACAGTTCGGCGGACATGTGCACCGACGTGCCGTTTCCTCCCGTGGCATAGGCCAGCTTGCCGGGATTGGCCTTCGCCAGCGCCACGAACTCCGGCACGGTCGTGGCGGACAGCAAGGGGCTGACCTCCATGACATTGGGCACGCGCATGATGCCGGCAACCGGCGCACTGTCGCGGAGGAAATCGTAGGGCAAATTCTCGAAATACGTCGCGTTGATCGCGTTGGTGGGATTGGTGAGAAGAAGCGTGTAGCCGTCGGGCTCCGATTTGAGCACGTATTCGGTGGCGATATTGTTGCCGGCGCCGGGACGATTCTCGACGACACATTGCTGGCCGATGCGTTCCGACAGCCATTGCGCGATTAGCCGCGCGACAATATCGACAGCGCCGCCAGCGGCGAAGCCGACGACGATCTTGATCGGGTCGGGTTGGATAATCATGCGCCGCGGCGACAAGCGATAGGCTCGGGAGCGCCGCGGCACCGGCCGCTACATGCAGGAATTTTCGGCGGGGAAGTTTCATAGTCATGCCCCGCGAGCTTGAGCGCCTTCCGCGGCGCTCGATCAATCATAGCGAACAATCGCCGCAATGTCTGCGTTTGGGCCCATGACGGACGTCGTTTCCCGAAGCTCGATCTTCACATGGGTCACCGGTGACGCAGCAACCGCCGTGGTGGATCATGATATACTTCCGTACCGTCGCCAGGATTGAACCTATCCCGGCGCAAGAGACGAGGATCGACATGCCGAGGATCGACGAGCGAGATGCGGCTGCGGCGCGAGCAATTTTCAGAGAATCAGAGGAATTAAAAACCGTTCTGGAAAAGGAGCTGCGGCGACTTGAAAATAACGAGATCTTTGTCGCCGAAGAGTTTCAGAAGGGCGTCGTTCGCGCACTGATCGATTTGTTTCGCATGGTCAATGGGCTTGCAAGTATCGCCGCCCAATAGCGCGGTGTATTGGCGTGGAGCAGCCGGGCGGCGATCCGCCGCGCAGCGTCTTTGCCGAGCAGCCTGGGCGGCGGCGGAACGGCGCGACGATTTATCAAAATGCAGCGAAAATTTTAGCAAACGCATTAACGGCAACCTAACCGTTACGTAACGGATCTTTTACGCACAGTGGAAAATGGCAAAGAACTGCGTAGGCTGTTTCCGTTCGAGTCTTTAGAATGGCGGCGCGTTACCAAGCAGGGAGAAGCTAAGGCCCGGCGTGATACTCCTCGCATCGTGTGGCCGTGGTTTCATCGAGTATGGCCCGATAGCCGCGCTGATTTCGGTGGTCTGCATCGCTGGGATGGTGCTCGTCGGCAATGGGTTGACGGGAGTTTACAACTCCGTTAGCGCGGCCATCACGCCTGCTCTCTAAAGATAGGTTCTCCAAAGATAAATTACACCGACAGCCGCCTCGTGAGGCGCGCGGTGTCACCGTGCCCAAGCGCTGATTTCCCGCGCTGACGAGGTTATCGAGTAAGGCGGCGGAAGTTCCTCACTCGCCGTAATTACGATCCCGGGGTCTGGCCGCATTTTATGTGACGCGCCGCTTGGCGTACAATGGCCGGAATTCATCCCTCATTGTTGCGGGCTCTGGATCATGGCATTGCAAACGCAGTCCATTCGCGAAGCCCGGCGCGACCAGATTTTTCCCAAGCTCGATGAGCTCGAAATTGAGCGGGTGCGCCGGTTCGGCGACGCGCGTTTGTTCGCGGCCGGTGAATCGCTCTGGACCGTCGGCCAAGTCGCCGCTGGCCTTATGGTCATCGTGACCGGCAAGGTCGCGGTCGCCGAGCGCGACCAATTCGACAATCACAAGCCGATCGTCATTCACGGTCCGGGGAATTTCTTGGGTGAGCTGGCGCTATTGTCGGGCCGCCCCGCGCTGGTGGACGCGATAGCTCAGGAGTCGGGAGAGGCACTCATCATTCCGCCGGAACGGCTACGCGCATTGATGATCGCGGAAGCTGAGCTTGGCGAGCGCATCATGCGCGCCCTGATCTTGCGCCGCATGGCTATCCTGGAAGCCGGAGTAGGCGGACCGATCATTCTCGGCCGGCCCGAGAATGGCGACGTGCTGCGGCTTGAAGGTTTTCTCCGCCGCAACGGTCACCCCCACCAATTATTCAATCCCGAAACCGACGCATCTGCAAAAGCACTGCTCGAACGCTTCCATGTCGATCCGGGGCAATTGCCGATCGTGCTGTGTCCGGGGGGACAGTTGCTGCGCAATCCCGATGAGAATGAACTGGCGCGGTGTCTCGGCTTGGTGCGGCCGATCGATCCGGAACGTATCTACGACGTCGCCGTGGTCGGCGCCGGACCGGCAGGCTTGGCCACCGCCGTCTATGCCGCATCGGAAGGTCTCTCGGTCGTAGTGCTCGACTGCCGCGCGTTCGGCGGGCAGGCCGGCGCATCGGCGCGTATTGAGAACTATCTTGGTTTTCCGACCGGAATCAGCGGGATAGCGCTGATGGCGCGCGCTTACAATCAGGCGCAGAAATTCGGAGCCGAGATCGCAATTCCTGACGAGGCGACGAGCCTCGCTCATGATGGCGCGCTCGGCCGCTTCACTTTGAATCTGCAGATCGGCGAGCGGGTGAATGCTCGCGCTGTGGTGATTGCCACCGGGGCGCGCTACCGGCGGCCCGATGTCGAGAACCTCAATGCCTTTGAGGCGTCGAGCGTGCACTACTGGGCATCCCCGATAGAAGCGAAGCTTTGCGCCAATCAGGAAGTGGTTCTGGTCGGCGCCGGCAATTCCGCCGGCCAGGCCGTGGTCTATCTGGCAAGCCAGGGAGTCAAGGTCTGGATGCTGGTGCGCCGATCCGATCTTTCGGCAACGATGTCGCGCTATCTGGTCGATCGCATCCGCGGACTAGCCAACGTCGAGGTCGTGACGGGCGCAACGATCCGCGGGCTCGAGGGCCGCGATGGAGTGCTGGAGGCGGTGTGCTGGCGGATCGGCGCCACCGGGGAGGAGGTGCGTCACCCGATCAATCATCTATTTCTGTTTATCGGCGCCGAACCCAACACTGACTGGCTTGATGGTTCTGGCGTCTCGCTCGACGCCAACGGCTTCGTGCTCACGGGCGAAGATGCCGGCGGCGATAGGCATATCTTGGAGACGACGCAGCGCGGTGTTTTCGCGATCGGCGATGTGCGGGCGAAATCAGTAAAGCGCGTCGCCGCGGCGGTCGGCGAGGGCGCCCAAGTGGTGGCGGCGTTGCACGGCTTCTTGGCCCGCCCAAAACCGAATGCTCGCGCTGAAGGCGCGGACGCAATGGGCGCGAAGGCGCCATCCACACATCACCCAAGGCCGAAATGAGATTTCCTGTCGGCTGAATCTAAACGCGCGAGCCGGTCTTCGATTCCGCTATTTGCCCGCGTCGCTGGATCTGTCCGCGGTGGCATCTTCAATTCTAGAAAGAAACCTCTTCAGGATCGGCGAGGTGTTCGCCTTGTGATATCCGACCACTACGTCGATGGTAGGAATTTCGCCCTTCAGAGGCCGGCTAACGACAGACCAAGTCAAAAAATTCTCCGCTGAAGCAGGCAATAGCGCCATGCCGCGCGTCGAAGCAACGAGAGAAACCATCGCGCGAAAATCTGCTTGGCAGGCGCCGCGGCGCGGCGCGCCGCTTCTGTGGCCGCTTGCGCTTGGGTGAGCGCAAGGCGTGCATGATCGAGAAACGCGCGGCCTGCGGGAGTGAGCCCAACGCCGTGGACGCTGCGGGTCAACAGCGGCACGCCAACTTCGTATTCGAGATCACGTATTTGCCGGCTCAGCGACGGTTGCGCCGTGTGCAGCCGCCTCTTGGCCGCGACCGTAAGGCTGCCCTCATCTGCGACCGCGATGAAATAACGAAGATGCCGGGAGTTCCATCGCCATACCTTCAAGGCATGACGTGTAGCTTACAAAGTCTTTTTCAAAATCACTAGCCAGCGGCAGATGGCGTTTGGTGAAGGGCGCGCATCTTGCGCCATACCCGGCCGATAGGGTGCGCGCTTTCCGGAAAGGCTCGGAGGCCGCAATGTCAAATGGCAAGGATGCTACCGTTATCCTCGTTACCGGCGCGCCAAGTTCCTTGGCCGGGCCGCTGAACGGTGCCGAGATTCCAAACCGAATTTCAGTATCGGTCACGCCGCGGACGGCGGGGGCGGGCTCGGCGGTGGCGACGCGCGCCGGCGCGCTGTTGGCGGGTTGCGGAGTCGCCGGCGCAGCCGGGACGCCGGCGCTTGGCGCACTCGATTGAATCGCTCGCGGGCCGGTATTCGCAATACCGGCGCCAGGCGCATTCGCTTCCTCCGGCGATTTTGCAGGCGCGAGCTCGGCCGTCTTTGTGCTGGAGCCAGAACCTTTGCCAGTGAGCGATGGAAACTGCGAAATAACCAGCCACCCGGCGACGATGCCGACCACCAAGGCAATGGCGAAGCCGGAGGCGAACCATCCAACCCGCCGGGTCGGTTGCGGGACATGGACAACTTCAGGCTCCGGGCCGAGTGATTGACGCAGCCGCGAAAGATCTCCCTTCGGACCCTCGCCGATAGCGGCGCCCGCCCGGCCGTGACGGTAGAA
>DATAYT010000244.1:0-1781 GCA_036272395.1 Xanthobacteraceae bacterium | reverse complement strand
TTCGCCCCGACCGGCGCTGCGGTGCCGAAAGAGGGCGGGTATGTGCTGAGCGGCAAATGGTCGTTCGCCAGCGGCTGCGATCATTCGAGCTGGATCAGGCTCGGTGCGCTGATCACACCGCCGGGCGGCCCGCCGCCCTATGAAGGCGCGTTTTTTCTGTTGCCGATGCGCGATGTCGAGATCGAGGACAATTGGTTCGTCTGCGGATTGTCGGGGACCGGCAGCAAGAACATTATCGTGCACGAGGCTTTCGTGCCGCAGCATCGCGTGCTGCTGTTCGCCGATACGCGCTCGGGCCGCACACAAGGCGCGCAACATCACAAGAACCCGCTCTACCGGCTGCCGCTGTTGGTGGTCGGCGCCACAATGCTGGCCTCGACCGCGGTCGGCGCCGCGAAAGGCGCGCTCGAGGCCTATCTGGAAATGACAGCCGGGCGAAAGACCCGCGGCGCGCTGGCCGGCGGCGGGCTCGCAATGACCGAATTCGCGACCGTGCAATTGCGCGTCGCGGAAGCCTCCGCCGCGGTCGAGGCGGCGGAGATGATCCTGGTGACAGATCTGCGCAACGCGATGGAGAAATTGCGGGCCGGCGAGGAAATCACCGTCGCCGACCGCCTCCGCTGCCGCCGCAACCAGGCCTATGCGACCAAACTCGCCCTCCAGGCTGTGGAGGCGCTCAACGCCTCGACCGGCGGCTATGGTCTGATGCTGAGCAACCCGGTGCAGCGCGCCTGGCGCGACGTCAACGCCGTCGCCCGCCATGTCAGCCTCAATTGGGACGCAGTCGGCACGATGTACGGCCAGCACGCCTTCGGCCTCGAGCCCCGCGGCCAATATTAACCCAGTTATCAATCCCGGGAGTGTCGGGCGGGCACATCTTCATTTGACTTCGGCGGAACTGGGCACCTCTGAGGCTTCGCCAACCGGTCGCGGGACATGATCATGTGTCAACCGGTCGGCCGCGAGACGCGCAGGATCCAAGCTATCCGCCGCTTCCGTTTTCCGCGCCGGAAGCCGACCGGGGCCATCCGTCGTCAGAGAACCAAATCCGGGAACACCGTCTGGCCCATTGAAGTCCCAGGAATTCTCGGAGAGGCCGATGAAGTCGCGGATCGCCGGATCGGCCGACCAGGCGCGGCGCAGCGCCGCACGCGTCAAATCCGCGGGCACGCCGGGTCTCAGAAATGGCCGGATGTCGGATCCGGCGCCGATCGATTCGATGGATGGCAAGCTCGGCGCGTCGAAGACGGACTGGGTTGCTGGACCTGGCGTGAGGTGCTCGATGAGCGGCGTCGCGGCTGGAGTCGCGCCGCCCCCGAGTCCGCTCGAAAGGATGGGCGGAAAAGTTTCCCGTACCTGAGCCATTGCGCCGCTCGCGGAAAAGACCAGCACGGATACGGTCAGCAGCATGACTGTATTGGAACAGCGCAATCTCGCGGATTTTTCGCGCTTTTCGAGACCCAGTGCGAGGCTCATAAGAGACGACCTCGCAGTGCTGTGTGGTTGCGCCAGATAGTCTCTGAGCACTGATATCGAGCACATGCCATCCTCCTGCCGATCATTGGATCGGCTTATTGAAGCTTTATCCGATTTGTTCCGCGCTCATGCGGCCATGCGGGGCGATTCCAAGACACGCAAGCCGCGGACGCGAAACCGGCTGGCCCAAGGCGTCTTGGCAGAAGCTGTTGACGGAGGCGGTTCGTAAATACCCTCCGCCGCGACAATGTCGCCTTCGCGACAAAAGGCTAGGAATTCGCGCGCGACGTCTCCGGCAACGCAAC
>DATAYT010000243.1:0-21111 GCA_036272395.1 Xanthobacteraceae bacterium | reverse complement strand
ATCGTGTTCTCCGGCGTCGGCAAGATCGCCCGTGAACTGGCGCTGGCCGTCGAGCACGGCATCCTCTGCGTCAACGTCGAATCCGAATCCGAGCTCGACCTTCTTTCCTCAATCGCGACCGCCAAGGGACGCACCGCCGATATTTCAATTCGCGTCAATCCCGATGTCGATCCGAAGACGCATGCCAAGATCGCGACCGGCAAAGCCGAGAACAAATTCGGCATCCCGATCAGCCGCGCCCGCGAAGTCTACGCGCGCGCCGCCAAGCTCAAAGGCGTGCGCGCCATCGGCGTCGACATGCATATCGGCAGCCAGATCATCGACCTGCAGCCGTTCCGCGATGCATTCGCGTTGCTCGCGGAATTTGTCGGGGTGCTGCGGGCCGACGGTCATGCCATCTCGCATATCGATGTCGGCGGCGGGCTCGGCGTGCCGTATCGCGAGGACAACGAGCCGCCGCCCGATCCCAACGCTTATGCCGCGATCGTCAAAGGCGCGACGCAAAATCTCGGCTGCCGTCTGATCCTCGAGCCGGGCCGGCTCATTGTCGGCAATGCCGGCATCCTGGTGACGCGGGTGCTGCACGTGAAGCACGTCGATGACAAGAACTTCGTCGTCGTTGATGCCGGCATGAACGATCTGATCCGGCCGACCCTTTACGACGCGCATCACGACATCCGGCCGGTGCGCGAGCCGGCGGCCGGCCGACGGCGAATCATCGCCGACGTCGTCGGTCCGGTTTGCGAATCAGGCGACTATTTTGCGCTCGAGCGCCAACTCGCCGCGCCGGACGCAGGCGACTATCTGGCGCTGATGACGGCCGGCGCCTATGGCGCGACCCAGTCCGGCACCTATAACAGCCGCCCCCTGGTACCCGAAGTCCTTGTTCGCAAACACGAATGGGCGCTGGTCCGGCCGCGCCAGGGGATCGAGGACCTGATTGCGCTCGACCGGCTGCCGCCCTGGCTATAGCGGATCCGTGACTTTGCCAGGATTTTGGCTCTGATTTCGCTTGCGGGGCGTTGTCTAACGGCAAGCGCCGCCTAACTTCAGCCAAGGCAAAGTCGGGCCAAAGCAGGGCAAAGGCATTGCCGAAGGCGCGGGCCACAGTGCCATCGCGCGGCCCTCATGTTACCCTGTTGTCGCGCGATGTTCGGCCGGAGAAATCTGTGACGGAACAGCCTGTGGTCCAACCTGCCGAGGCAAAGGCCGCCGACCTGGCGTCGCGGCTTGCGGCTGCGGCGCGCCGCGCGCGCTACGCGATCCTGTGGGAACGGGTATGGCCGCCGCTCGCGGCGCTTGCCACCGCGGCCGGATTGTTCCTCGCATTGTCATGGCTCGGGCTGTGGCTGTGGCTGCCGCCGCTCGGCCGCGCCGCGGGCCTTGTTTTCTTTGGCGCGCTCGCGCTGTGGGCGGCGTTTCCATTTTTGTTTTTGCGCCTGCCCGGTTTCGGCGACGCTTTGCGCCGGCTCGACCGCGTCAGCGGCTTGCGGCATCGGCCGGCGACGACGCTCGCCGACCGGCTCGCGGTCAATGCGCAGGACCCCTATGCGCTGGCGTTATGGAATGCGCACGTCGCGCGTTCGCTGCAAAACGCCAAGGCGCTGCGTGCCGGCGCACCGGCGCCGCGTGTGGCCGGACGCGATCCTTACGCCATGCGCGGCCTGGTGCTCATCGCTGCGATCGCGACCTTCATCGCGGCCGGCGGCGAACGCTGGCACCGCGTCGCGGCCGCGTTCGATTGGCGTGGCGTCGTCGTACCGGCGAATTTCCGCGTCGACGCCTGGGTAGCGCCGCCGGCCTATACCGGGCGGCCGCCGATCATCCTGCCCGGCATCCATCCGGGCGATACCAGCGCAGCCGCGGCGGCGACCGATGGGCCGATCAGCGTACCGGTCAACTCGACGCTGGTGGTGCGAACCACCGGCAAGCTCAAAACCGAACTCTCCACCAGTGGCGGCCTGGTCCCGGCCAAGGAAGAGGGCCGGCCGCCAGCCGAGGCCGACGAGCATCGCTTTACCATCACCGCAACCGGCGCGGCGACGCTGCGCGGGGCCGGCGAGAATCTGGTTTGGCCGTTCAATGCGATCCCCGACAAGCCGCCGACCATCGCGCTGATCAAAGATCCCGAGCAGCAGAGCCGTGGCGCGCTGTTATTGTCGTATCGGCTGGAGGATGACTACGGCGTGTCCGAGGCGCAGGCGACCTTCGCTCGCAAGGACAATTCCGGCGGCCAGGCCGCGCGTCCGTTGTTTGGGCCGCCGGACTTCGCGCTGGTGCTGCCACAAGCGCGCACCAAGAACGGCACCGGCCAGACGATCAAGGATCTCACCGACCACCCCTGGGCCGGCGCCGAAGTCACGATGACGCTCGTCGCCCGCGACGATGCCGGCAATGAGGGCAAGAGCGAGCCGTTCGACTTCCGCTTGCCGGAGCGGGTTTTCACCAAGCCGCTGGCGCGGGCTCTGATCGAGCAGCGCCGCAATCTCGCGCTTGACGCCAATTCGCGGCCGCTCGTCACCACCGCGCTCGATGCGCTGGCGATCGCGCCGGAACGCTTCACCAAGGAGGCCGGCATCTATCTCGGTTTGCGTTCGGTCTATTGGTCGCTTGAGCGCGCCAAGAACGACGACGATTTGCGCGATGTCGTCAAACGGCTGTGGCAGATGGCGGTCGGCATCGAGGACGGCGACATTGCCAATGCCGGGGAGGCTTTGCGGAACGCCGAGAACGCGCTGCAGCAGGCGCTCGACCGCGGCGCCAGCGATCAGGAGCTCAAGGCGCTGATGGAGCAGCTGCGCGCCGCGATGGATCGTTTTCTCCAGGCAATGGCGGAACAGCTGAAAAACAGCCGTGAGCTCGCCCGGCCGCTCAGCCCCAATACGCGCGTGCTTTCTTCGCGTGATCTGCAAAATATGCTCGACCGGCTGGAGAATCTCGCGCGCAGCGGCGCCAAGGAGGCCGCGCGCCAGCTTCTGCAGCAGCTGCAGGAGATGATGGAAAATCTGCAGATGGGCATGCCGGACATGGATGAGGGCGACGAGGACATGATGTCGGCGCTCGATGAGCTCGGCGACATGATCCGACAGCAGCAGCAATTGCGCGACCGCACCTTCCAGCAGGGTCAGCAACGGCGTGAAAATCGCCAGCGCGACACGCGTGAGGGCAAGCCCGGCGAGCAACAGCCCAACGGCAATTCGTTCGGCGATCTGCGACAGAACCAGCAGGCGCTGCGCGATCGGCTCAACAAATTGCTTGAGGATCTCAAGAGCCGCGGCTTCGGCCAGAACGATCAAAACCAGCAAGGGCAGCGCACTCCCGGGCAGGGCCAACAGGGTCAAGACCAGCTCGATCAGCTCGGCCGCGCCGGCGACGCCATGGGCGATGCCGCCGGCAATCTCGGCGAAGGCGATGCCGACAGCGCGGTGGAATCGCAAGGCCGCGCGCTCGATGCCTTGCGCAAGGGCGCGCAAGGTCTGGCGCAATCGATGCAGCAGCAGATGGGACGCGGTCTCGGGCAAGGACGCCCCGGGCGTTTCGGCCAATCGCGGGCGCAGCAGGATACCGATCCGCTCGGCCGGCCGTTGCGCGGGCGCGAATATAGCGACGACGCCACCGTGAAAGTGCCGGGCGAGATCGACGTGCAGCGCGCGCGGCGCATCATCGAGGAATTGCGCAAGCGTTTCGGCGACTTTGCCCGGCCGCAGGAAGAGCTCGATTACATCGAGCGGCTGCTGAAGAATTATTGATTAGCGACGCGGTGAACGTCATGGCCGGGCGTAGCCGTTCGAAGAACGGCGTCGCTTCGCTCGCCTATGCCCGGCCATCTCGATCATGAAGGCACCGCAGTGCCAAGTGTAACGGGATGCCCGGCACAAGACCGGGCATGACGGCATGGGTGATCAGCTTGCCTGGCGCGCTCCCCGCGTTGCGCACCCCACCCGTTCGGCCTACATTAACGGTGTTCCGAGGGGAGCTCCGGGAGGAGCTGAGAGACCGCCAATCTCGCGCCTGCGAGACAACCGCGGTGACCCTTTGAACCTGATCCGGGTCATGCCGGCGAAGGGACAGGACATCATGGCCACCTCAGTGTTTCTGGCGAGACTGCTCGGGCCGCTGTTGCTGGCGGTCGGGGCCGGCATCCTGATCAATCCGAAACCGTTCCACACCATGGCCGGTGAGGTCGTTCGCAGCGTGACGCTGGTCTATCTGTTCGGGCTTTTCGACTTCGCCGCCGGGCTTGCCATCGTGCTGACCCACAATGTCTGGGCGGCGAACTGGCGCGTGCTGATCACGTTGATCGGCTGGCTGATGCTCATTCGCGGCGCGGTGCGCATCCTGGCGCCGGAAACCATCATGGATTACGCGAAGAATGTGCTGCGTAAAAAACAAATCATGCCGATCGCGGGCGGCGTTACCGGCGTGCTTGGCCTGGTGTTCTGCTATTTCGGCTATGCGGCTTAGCGGGCCAAAAAACACACCAGGGAATTAAAGAAATTAAGATGTAACGGAGACTTCCGATGAACAAGCCACTGTCCGAATCCGATTTCGCCACGCCGAAGGTCACGACCGGCCCGATCGCCGGCTCGCGCAAAGTTTATTCGGCGCCAGAGGCCGCGCCCGATCTGCGCGTGCCCTATCGCGAGATCGCGCTTTCGGAAGGCGCCGGCGAGGAACCGGTGCGGGTCTACGATCCCTCCGGCGTCTATACCGACAGCGATGCCGCGATCGACGTCGAGAAAGGCTTAAACCGCGCGCGCGTCGAATGGGTCAAGGCGCGCGGCGGCGTCGAGGACTATGACGGCCGGCCGATCCAGCCGGTCGATAACGGCAATGCCAGTGGCAAGCATCTGGCGCGCACTTTCCCGAATACGCCGCGGCCGATGCGAAGCATCGCCGCGCATCCGTTAACGCAACTCGAGTGGGCGCGCGCCGGAATCATCACCAAGGAAATGATCTACATCGCCGAGCGCGAAAATTTCGGCCGCAAAAAGATGCTCGAAACCGCGCAAGCCGCGCGCGAGGACGGCGAGAACTTCGGCGCTTCGGTGCCGCTCTTCGTCACGCCGGAATTCGTGCGCGATGAGGTGGCGCGCGGGCGCGCCATCATCCCGTCCAACATCAATCACGGCGAACTCGAGCCGATGATCATCGGGCGCAACTTCCTTACCAAGATCAACGCCAACATCGGCAATTCCGCCGTCACCTCTTCGGTGGAAGAGGAAGTGGAAAAAATGGTGTGGGCGATCCGGTGGGGCGCCGACACGGTGATGGACCTCTCCACCGGCCGCAACATCCACAACACCCGCGAATGGATCATCCGCAATGCGCCGGTGCCAATTGGAACCGTGCCGATCTATCAGGCGCTGGAGAAAGTCAACGGCGATCCGGTGAAACTCGATTGGGAGTGCTACAAGGACACGTTGATCGAGCAGTGCGAGCAGGGCGTCGATTACTTCACCATCCATGCCGGCGTGCGGCTCGGCTACATCCATCTCACCGCCAAGCGCGTCACCGGCATCGTCTCGCGCGGCGGTTCGATCATGGCCAAGTGGTGCTTGGCGCATCACAAGGAGAGCTTCCTCTACGAGCGGTTCGACGAGATTTGCGACATCATGCGCAAATACGACGTGTCGTTCTCGCTCGGCGACGGCTTGCGCCCCGGCTCGATCCGCGACGCCAACGACCGCGCGCAATTTGCCGAGCTGGAGACGCTCGGCGAGTTGACCAAGATCGCGTGGGACAAGGGCTGCCAGGTGATGATCGAAGGCCCCGGTCACATTCCGCTGCACAAGATCAAGATCAACGTCGACAAGCAGCTCAAAGAATGCGGCGAGGCGCCGTTCTACACGCTTGGACCGCTGGTGACCGACGTGGCGCCGGCCTACGACCACATCACATCCGCAATCGGCGCGGCGATGATCGGCTGGTTCGGCACGGCGATGCTCTGCTACGTCACGCCGAAAGAGCATTTGGGGCTACCGAACCGCGACGACGTCAAGCAAGGCGTTATCGCGTACAAAATCGCGGCGCATGCGGCCGATCTCGCCAAGGGCCATCCGGCGGCGCAATTGCGCGACGATGCGCTCTCCCGCGCGCGGTTCGAATTCCGCTGGGTCGATCAGTTCAACTTGTCGCTCGATCCCGACACCGCGCGCAGCTACCACGACGAAACCCTGCCCAAGGAAGCGCACAAAGTGGCGCATTTCTGCTCGATGTGCGGGCCGAAATTCTGCTCGATGAAGATCACCCAGGACGTGCGCGACTATGCGGCGGCCCTCAACGACAAGGAGCAGGGGATGGCCTCGATGTCGAAGAAGTTCTTGGACATGGGCGGACAGGTTTACGTCGACAAAGCCGCGGTCGAAGACAGCAACAAGGCGTTGTAAAATCACCTTGCGCCGCCGTCCTTCGAGGCTCCCCCCTGGCAAAGTCGGGGATCGCACCTCAGGACGACGGCTTCATAATCGCGGAGAATCAAGCGCAGGTGGGTCAGCCGCAGGCGTAACCCACCTTTAGAACGACGGCGGGTTACGCTACGCTAACCTACCCTACGTTTTTGACTCGCGCGGCGAGGGGACGACACATGAGTAACGGCAGTTCGCTTTCGCTTCCCGAGATCGAGCGGCGCATCGCCATCGTGCGCGACAATATCCGCCAGCTGATCGAGCAGGCCGCGGCGAATTCCGGCGCCGGCGACGAAAGCCGCAACGCCGACCGCATCGCCGCCCAGCAGGAGGAGCTCGATCGGCTGAGCAAGGAGCGCGACGCACTGTTGAAGAAGTAGTTCTCTCCACGTTTCGTGTTCAGATTCAGTTCCCTCCCCCCTTGTGGGGGAGGGTCAGGGAGGGGGGTCGTCCGGTAATCGTGCGAGTGCCACCCCCACCCCTAACCCCTCCCCACAAGGGGAGAACATGTCAAAACAGGAGCCGGGAATGAGCGAACGCGCGCGGGCCTTTGTCGAAGAATGGATCTCCGACCACGTCGATGCCAAAGACGCCGACGGCGACATTGAAGCGCGCGCCAAGGCGCTCGCCAGTCAGTGTCTTGCCGATGCGAGCAATAAAGGCATTCCCGCTTCAGAAATCGGCCAGGCCATCGACGATCTCCCCGAATTCATGATCGGCGCCATCGAGGAGGCCGAGGAGCGCGACGAGCACGCGCACCGGTGGGAAACGGACAAGGAGGCTTCTGAACTGGTCGACCCGCAGGCCATCGAAGACGCCGAGGAAGACGCGCTCGAAGACGAGGACGACGACGAGAAGCAGTGAGGGGCGGCTGAGGTCCAACAGGAGGAACTCGACTGACTGACTATGTATCTCATGGAAATTGATCCAAATTTTCGGCAGACACGTAGTCCTTCAAGTCTACCTTTAACTCGTGCTTCAAAAACCGCCGAATGAATTTCATAGCCTTGTCAATGTGAAATGCTGCGTCCTCGGCGCTTGGGTTCGCGTATTTATGTTGAATGCTAAGCGCTCTTCATGGAGTAACTCCAGATCCGGACGTTCGGGAATTACGATGTGAAGAGCATTTAAAATATCGTATGCACCCCAGATCGTTATGAAGTGCCAAATTCTTGTCCATCGCGCGTAATTTTAATTTTGTAGTTTTTGGCGGCCATGATTGAGTCCTTCGTTGCTCGCTCAAAACTCCAACTGAGATTTATCGATCGAATATAACGTCTTAGGTTGATCGACAAGCGCTGAGATCGTCATTTTTAGCTTACAAATCCCACAAAAATTGTTCTGCATCTATGGGAGCCGCGTCAATTAAAAGCTAACAAGCAAAAGCCTCCCAGAACAATCATGCGAAAGTACTGGTCGACGAATGTCTGAATTGGCTTACTGCTGAGACTCCGCTCCCTTCACAACCCACCTCAGCCCCCAAATCATCACCCCCGCGACCGCTGCCACACCGGCGACCAGGAGAAAAAATTCCGGCTTGGCCATCCGGCTCCAGAAGCTGCCGATGTAGCCGGAGAGAAAGCCGCCGGTGAAACTGGTGGCGAGCCAGAGCCCCATCATCAGCGAAATCAATCGTGCGGGCGCCACTTTGGTCACGAACGACAGGCCGACCGGCGAGAGATAAAGCTCGCCGAGCGTGATGACGACGAAATAGGCGAACAGCCACAGCCAACTTGCTTTGCCGGCCACTCCTGTTGCGCCGCTGCCCCCGCCAGCGCCGGCATAAAGCGTCGCCGCGACCATAATGAGATTTGCCGCACAAACGCCGAAACAGCCATAAGCCATTTTTGTGATGGTCGGCGGCTCGGTGCCGCGCGCCGCCTGCCGCGCCCATAGCGCGACGACGAACGGCGTGAAGGCAAAAATCATGAACGGATTGACGGCGAGAAACCACGTCGTCGGGATCTGCGCGCCCGACCCGAACAGACGCAGCGGATCGAGGCTGCGGTCGGTATAGGCGTCGGCCCAGAGAATGATCGTATTGCCTATCTGCTCATAGGCCGCCCAGAACAAGGTGTTCGGCACGAACAAAGCGAGCAGCGCCAAGACGGCGCGGCGCTCGTTCGCGCTTAAAACCGAATGACTTTTTGTTGAGTCGTCGTTGCGAGGAGCGGAGCGACGAAGCAATCCAGTTCTTGCTAATCTTCTGGATTGCTTCGCTTCGCTCGCAATGACGAGATCAGGTCGGTTCACTTCTTCCGCTTGCGCCTTATGCATTTCGTCAGTGGGCAATAGCGGCAGCGCGTAGAGATAAATGCAAAGCCCGATCAGCATGCCGACACCGGCGGCGGCGAAGCCGTAATGCCAGCCGACGCCTTCGCCGAGCGTGCCGCAGACGAGCGGCGCCAAAAACGCGCCGAGATTGATGCCGACATAGAAGATCGAATAGGCGCGGTCGCGGCGCGGATCGCCGGGCGCGTAAAGGCCGCCCACCTGCGTTGAAATATTAGGCTTAAAGCAGCCGCTGCCGAGGATGAGCGCGGTGAGCGCGAACAGAAACAGCCGCTCGCTCGCCATCATGAAATGGCCGAACGCCATCAGCACCGCGCCGATGACGACGGTGCGGCGCTGGCCGAGCACGCGGTCGGCGAGGAGCCCGCCGAAGATCGGCGTGAAATAAACGAGCCCGGTATAAAGGCCCCAGATCTGCGAGGACAGCGGCTGCACGTCGAGCGGCCCGAACACGCCTTCGAGCGCGCGCTCGAGCGTGGCGAGCCCGATCACGTTGCCGGAATGATCAGACAACAGCAGGAATTTCGTCATGTAGAGCACGAGCAGCGAGCGCATGCCGTAATAGGAAAAGCGCTCCCACATTTCGGTCGTGCACAGAAATGTCAGCCCGCGCGGATGGCCGAATAGTTGCCCCCTCTCCCCAGCGGGGAGAGGGTCGGGGTGAGTGGGGTCGGGCATTTCCTTCAAATGATATCTCCCGCGTCCTAACCCCCTCACCCGGCTTGCTCGCTGCACTCGCAAGTTGACCTCTCCCCGTCGGGGAGAGGTGACGCGCGAAGGCTCACGGATCTGTCAGGCGGTCGGCCTTGTGCCGGGCATCCAGGTCTTGCTAGCGAAGACACTAAAGACGTGGATGGCCGGGACAAGCCCGGCCATGACGCGTTGTCAATGGAGGAAGCCCGCATGCCCGCCACTTACCCCGAAGAAGCGAAGAACTTCCGCCTCCTTGGCCACGATCCGTCGGCGGCCTGGGGCGGCGGCAGTTTGGTGCAGGTGCTCAAGGGCCACGCTTATGTCGGGGCGGTCGGCGGCTCGAGCTATAACGGCCCGGAAGGCTTCACGGTGCATGACGTGCGCGATCCGAAGAAGCCGCAGAAGGTCGGCGAATTCCGCGCGCCGCCGGGCGTGCATTGCCACAAGCTCCGCATCGTCGGCGACGATCTACTTTACGTGAATTCGGAACGGCTTGCCGGCGACAAGGGCAAGAACGCGCGCGCCGGATTTTTCATCTTCGATGTTGCGAAGCCGGCGACGCCAAAGCCGGTCGGCTTCTACGACATGCCGGGCTCGGGGCCGCACCGTTTCGGCGTCGATCTTGAGCGCAAGCTCGCGTTTTTGCCGAGCGACGCACCGGGCTGGGACCGCCGCGTGATCTGGACGCTCGATATTCGCGACCCGTTGCGCCCGGAAGTGATCTCGATCTGGGGCCTGCCGTGGATGAAGACCGATTCAAGCGAGGTCAGCAACGATCCGCATCCGCACGAGCAGGCCACGACACTGCATGGCCCGCCAACCATCCGCGGCAACCGCATGTATTGCGCCTGGTGGGGCGGCGGCATTTCCATCGTCGACTGCAGCGATTTGCGCGCGATGAAACTTATCGGCCACATCAAATGGTCGCCGCCGTTTCCCGGCTCGACCCATACCTGCTGGCCGCTCGGCGAGCGACCCTATCTCATCGTGACGGATGAGGCGCGCGCCAAGGAAAAATACTGGGACGCGCAATTCATGTGGATCATCGATGCGCGCGAGGAGAGTAACCCTTTGCCGGTCGCGACATTCATGCCGGAGCGGGAGAAATATTTCGACCGGCCCGGCCGCTTCGGCGCGCATAATATTCTGGAATATCTGCCGGCCGATGGGCCGTGGAAGGACATCGTCTTTCTTACCTATTTCAATGCCGGCTTGCGCGCGGTCGATGTCCGCGATCCGCTCCGTCCAAAAGAAATCGGCTGCTACGTGCCGGAGACGGCCGCCGGCGCGCCGGGCATCCAGTCGAACGATATCGGCGCCGACGAGCACGGCCGGCTCTATCTGATCGACCGCTGGGGCCAGGGCATGCACATCCTGGAATATACGGGGTGATTGCTCCCCTCCCGCCCACGTGCGCAGCGCGTGGTGGGGAGGGTTGGGGGTGGGGGGACTTCTCTAGGCCACCCCCCACCCCGGCTCATTTCAGTGACGTGAAATTCGCCGACCCTCCCCACCGCTTCGCGGGGGGAGGGGAGAGGGTTATGTCGTTGATGCAAGCTGAACGTCCCGCGCCCGAGAATGACACGGCTCGACAGGTCATGAGTGTCGTTTGGTTAGTGCAGAGCGCGAAGAACCGTTCCCTGGTCGCACTCTACCGCGTCACATCCGCAGTCTGCGCGGGGGGATAATTCCGTTTCACGTATTCTTTCATATCGGAAATCGTCAGCGTCCGCGGAACAAATAAGTTGCCCGCATTCGCGGACGTCAAGAATGCATCGGCGAAAACCGGTTGCGGCTTGGGCGCATCGGCAAATACTGCCGGCGCCTTTTGCTCTTGTCTTGGCGGTTCGTGTCTTGTCTGTTCAACTCTTGCCTGAGTAGCCTGCTCGTGTTTTGCCGGCTCGTGTTTCGACGAATCCGTATTGACAAATGCCAAAGCGGTCGGCTTAGCGTCTTTCGGCGGCGGCAGCTTGGCCAATTGCGAGGGTTTGAACGCTTTCGCCGTTTGCGAATTGTCTAGTGCGGAAATCCTGGCCAGCTCGCTTTTTACGATGCTGTGAAATTGCTCGTTGAACTGCGCGCCTGGATGAGAGTCGTTATTGACGATGTATTCGATATTGGGAGCATCAAGCTTCTGTGAACCCATGCCACCAAACGTCATCCAGGGATTCGGGTTATAAATTTCAATGATTTTGCCGACCTTGCCGGTCAGACTCGCTTGCGTCGTGAGCATCGACGGCTGCAGTGCGACAATGGTATCAACGTAGCCGGTATTGTTCGCGACCAAAATTGCATTGTTCGCGCCGAGGCTATAGCCGACGATCAGGATATGCGTGCCCTTCGGTTGGCGATTGATGTCGTCGACCAGGGCCTTCCACGACTGATGCAGATAAGTCGCCACCTCGACATCGGGTATCGCTTTCAGTTCGCCGGCCAATTCCACAAGTCCGATCGCCGCCATGGGCCCGAGGAATGGGTACAACACGCCCACGAACGTCTTCGCCCAGACCGGCGAAGCGACCAGCGAGCAGCACAGGGCCAGCGCGATTGAACGTTTCTTCACCTGCGCCATCCCCCAAGCGGTGGCAGGGTCGGAATCAGAAACTGGTTTGCGGTCCCAAGTCTGCCGGTCCGGATCGGACCGAAGCCCTTGGGAAGTATAGCCCCTTTACCCAGCCAAGGCGAGTATTCACACCCCTAAATGTGGCGCGCTTGCGACGCCAAATGAGAAGGTTAACGAGGCGAGCACGGCGCAATTTGGGTTCAAATGGACCTATGCGGGGGATCATTGTGGAAATCGTGTCAAACTGACGGCGAAGGCGACCCCGGCCGTGAAGCCGTCACATTCAAAGCCGCGTATGACACGTGGTGGAATCGGTATCGGGGACTCAAACATGAACATTGCCAGGCCGCTCGGGACAGCCGAGATCGAAAAATCGTTGGAAGTCGAGATCGGGGGAAATATTCAGGAATTGGCGCGGGGCAGCAGCGCCGTGTTTCGGCCGGGCGAGGGGAGCGATGCCGAAACATCGACCGACAATCTTGCCGCCCTGCTGCGGCGGGTGGCGGAAGCATCGACGCGCGAGGTCGACAGCCTGATCGGCGACCTGCAATCGCTGCGGCGCAAGCTCAACATCGACGGCAATCGCATTCAACGCGAGATCGCCGAATATACGGAGCTCAGTCAGCAGGTTATGCAGCTGACCAACATCATCTCCGAAAGCGTGAAAAAGCTGCCGACGGTTCCGGGAATTACGCGCTAGCTCCTGAAGTGATTCACCGCTTTGGCGCAAACCCGAACGCGCGCTCGAAGCGCTTGGCGTAAGCCGGCCAGACTTGCGGATTGACGATTCGCGTCACCGGCTTGCCGTCGAGTGCGTCGAGCATCTGCTCGGCGGCGATGCGGCCCATATTGGCGCGGGCCTCGCGAGTGACGCCAGCGGTATGCGCGGTGGCGATGACATTGTCGAATTTCAATAGCGGATGCGCGCCCGGTGGCGGCTCCTTGCCCCATACATCGAGCCCGGCGCCGGCGATTTTGTTTTCCCGCAGCGCCGTTTCGAGTGCCGCCTCGTCGTGGATGAACCCGCGCGCGGTGGTGATGAAATAAGCCGTCGGCTTCATCAATGCATATTCGCGCGCGCCAATCATGCCGCGCGTTTCCTCGGTCAGCGGGCAATTGATCGAGACGACATCGGCGCTGCGCAACAGCTCGTCGAGTTCGACCTTGCGGGCGCCGCGCTTGCGCGTCTCCTCGGCGTCGACATAAGGGTCGTAGGCAAGGACTTCCATGCGGAACAGGCCGCGGCAGAGTTCGGCAACGCGCCGCCCGACATTGCCGATGCCGACAATGCCGATGGTCTTGCCATACGCCTCGCGGCCGGTGAAGGCGGCGCGGTCAGTCAGCGTGCCGGCGCGCAGCGCGCGATCACATTCGACCACCCGCTTGGTGAGCGACAGCAGCATGCCGAGCACGTGTTCAGCGACCGATTCGGCGTTGCCGCCGGCCTGGTTGACGACCAGGATGCCGCGCTCGGTGCAGGCCTTCACATCGACGGTGTCGTAACCGGCGCCGTTGGTCGAGACGATCAGCAGGTTCGGCGTGTGGTGCAGAAGCTCGGCGCCGGTGTGGTAGTGCCGCGCGAGCTCGTCGCGGGTCGAGCCGGTCTGATAGGCGTGCGCGGCCGCTAGAACGGATTTTGCCGGTGCCGACGGATTGTCATTCTCGAGCTTGTCGAGCCGCACGTCGTCGCGCCGGCCAACGATGTCGAGATAGCCGGCCGGCACATGCGGCACGACCAGAAACACGCGCTTGTTGTTGACGGCGTTGTTCATGGCTGACGCCCTGCCCCTCAATTAGCTTGCGGCACTGCGAGCGCCGTGACCTTGGCAATATCGGCGCAATCCTCGACTGTCCAGATTGCCTCGATCAGCGCCGCAACATCGTTGCGTGGAATGGCTTGCGCGGCCGCCTCGCGCAATTTGTCTTCGAGGTCGCGGTCGGTCATTGGATTGTCGTCGCTGCCGCGCGCGGCGCGCTGGTGGAGTTTGTGAAGCTTGCCGTCGGTAGTCGCGATCTCGACCGCGGCGGCGGTGGTGGCAAAGCTCTCATCGCGCTTGACCGCGACCTTGCTGCGCAGCCCGACGACGCGCGGATCGTTCACGCAAAGCGCGCCGAACTGTTCGACGCCGGCCTTGCCGGTGACGAGCGCGGCGGCCACCGCGTGCTGCACGCTCACTTGCGATTGGCCGCTGGTTGAGATGTTCGGCCGGTCGGTGCGCGCGGCCAGGAGCGGATTGCCCGTGACGGTGACCTTTTCCACGACCGCGTCGGGATGGGCACGCCGCCAGTCGATGACGCAATCGAGCACCGGATGAACGACGAAGCCGCACGGATAAGGCTTGAATGCGGTCTTCATGATTTCCCAGCTGTCGCCGAGCCCGTCGGTGAGAACCGAAAGCTGCGGCGTCTCGGCAAGGGCGTGGAAGTAGCCTTGGCCGCCGGTCAGGGGCTCGGCCGGGCCGGCAAGGCCTTGCGCGGCCAATAGCGCCGACCACAGACCGTTACGCGCCGCATTGCCGACATGAACGCTTTTGGCCGGCGTGCCGAGGCATTCGCACAAGCCTGCGGCCTGGGTCGCGGCGATGCCGAGGGCAAAGACCATTGGCTCGGCCTTAAGCCCGAGAATTTTTCCGCTCCCGGCAGCGGCGCCGAATACGCCGCAGGTCGCGGTGATGTGCCAACCCCGCCGGTAATGGCTCGGCGACATCGCAAGCCCGATCCGGCATTCAATCTCGGCGCCAAGCACGAAAGCGAGAATGAGATCGCGGCCGCTCACGTCTCTGAGTTCGCCAAGTGCGAACAGGGAAGGGGCGACCGGCGCGGTCGGATGAATCACGGTCGGCACATGGGTGTCGCAGAAGTCGAGCACATTGGCGCTCGCGGCATTGAGAAACGCTGCGGAAAGCGCGTCGAGGCGTTCGCCGCGTCCGATTATTGTCGCCCGCCGGCCGCCGGAAAAAGCCGTCAGCGATTGCAGCGCGGTTTCAATCGCCGGTTCGCAGCAGCCGGTGAGCGCCACGGCGAAGAAATTAATGAGCGCGCGCTTGGCCTGATGCACGACCGGCGGAGTCAGCGCATCCCATTCGGTCCCGGCGACGAACTGCGCCAAGTGTCTGGTCACTTCCACATTGTCCGACATCGCAGCCCCCGTGACGGGCCGGAAGCATCGACCGGCGCGGACAAAAGTGCAAGGATGGCGCGGCGACGTGGCAATGCGAATTCCGTTCGAGGCTTGGAGTGAACGATGCAAAACGTTCTCATAACCGGCGCCGCCGGCGATATCGGCACGCGAATGCGCAAGATTTTGCGCGGCGTCTATTCGCATCTTCGGGCGAGCGATATCCGCAAGCCCGCGGACCTTGCCGCCGGCGATGAGTTTATCCCCGCCGACCTCACCGATCTCGCGCAGGTCGAGAAGGCGGTCGCCGGCATGGAGGGCGTCATTCATCTCGGCGGCCATGCCGTCGAGGGATCGTGGGAGACAATCCTCAACGCCAATATCATCGGCTGCTACAATCTGTTCGAGGCGGCGCGCCGTGCCGGCGTCAAGCGCGTTGTGGTTGCGTCGTCCAATCACGCCATCGGCTTTTATCCACGCTCGCAGCGCATCGGCGTCGACGTGCGGGTGCGGCCCGACAGCCGCTACGGCGTAAGCAAGGCGTTCGGCGAAGCGATCGGCTCGCTTTATGCCGACAAGCACGGGCTGCGCGTCACCTGTCTCCGCATCGGCAATGTCAGCGATACACCGGCGGATGAAAGACGCTTGTCGATCTGGGTGAAACCCGAAGATCTCGCGCAGCTCATGCGCATCGGGCTTGAGCATCCCGACATCCATTTCGAGATTTTCTACGGCGTGTCCGATAATGCGGCGAGCTTTTGGGACAACAGCCGCGCCGCGCATTTCGGTTATCGGCCGCAAGGCCGCGCCGAGGACTATCGGCAAGCGGCGCTAGCCGCTCAGGCCAAGCTGCCGCCTGATCCGATCGGCGCGCGCTATCAGGGCGGCCCGTTCTGCAGCGCCGAGTATGACGCGGACAAGAGAGGGTGAGCCGGCGAACTGCAAAGTTCGCAGGGAAGCTACACCCGCTCCTCGGCGCGTGCTGGCGGCGATCGCATCGTCGCGGCGCTTTGCTCCGCGAGCCGCTGATAGCGCTGGCGGCTGCCGAGCAGGTGTCGCCGCATGGCGCGCCGCGCGCCGGCAACGTCGGCGCCCTCGATCGCGGTGGCAATGGCGCGGTGCTCGGTCTGGATGCGCTCCAAATAGGACCGCAACTCTTTGCCGCTCTTGAGCCCGATGCTCACGCTCTGCCGCGGAATGAGAAAGCGGCCGAGGAATTCGAGAAAGCGCATGAAATGCGGGTTTTCGGTCGCGGCGGCGATTGCCTGATGGAAAGCAAAATCTTCGTCGATCGCGCTCTCGCCGCGCGCCAGCGCCGCGTCGATCGCCGAGAGCGCGCTGGCAATGCGACGGCGCGATCCGACGCTCGCCCGTTCGGCAGCGAGGCTTGCCGCTTCGACCTCGACGCCGGTGCGCAGCTCGATAACCTGCACGACCTCACCGATCGAGCGCAGGCCGTTGGGATCGATGCGGAAAGGGCGGCGCTGGACATCGCGTACGACGAAGGCGCCGACCCCTTGGCGGGTCTCAACCAGCCCCTCGGCGCGCAACGCCGCGACCGCCTCGCGCACCACCGTGCGGCTGACGCCGAGCGCCACCGTCATTTCCTGTTCGGTCGGCAGTTGTGCGCCCGGCGCGAGCCGGCCGCTGGCGATTTCCGCCGCCAGCCGCTCGACTACTTCGCCGGTCCGGTTCTTCGCTGGACCGAGCGGGAGAAAGAAATCGGCGGGAAGTCTTGACAGTGGCAAATCCGTCTGGTCAGGTCATCATATGACCTGATGAATACGCCAGATACGGCCGCTGCGTCAACCGCATCTACCATCACTTTCGGAAAAGACGTCAGGGAGGGAAACAATGCGTCGACGTGATATTCTTCGCGGCAGTGCCGCTTTGGTCGGCACGCTGACACTCGCCGGCGGGCCGCAAATCCCGGCTTTCGCGCAGGCGAGCACGACACTTAAAGCCTCCGACGTCCATCCTCCCGGCTATCCGACCGTCGCCGCAGTGGAAAGCCTCGGCAAGAAACTCGAACAGGCAACCAACGGCCGGCTCACGGTGCAAATCTTCGCCTCGATGCAGCTCGGCGGCGAAAAGGAGGCAATCGAACAGGCCCAGGTCGGCGCCTTGCAGATGGCGCGGGTGAGTGTCGGCGCCATCGGTCCAGTGATCGACGATCTCAACGTTTTCAATCTGCCGTTTTTGTTCCGCAACACCGCGCATATGCAAAAGGTGATCGACGGCGCCATCGGCACCGAGCTTCTCGACAAAGTGACCGCGAACGAAAAAGCCGGGATCATTGGGCTGTGCTGGATGGATGCGGGCGCGCGCAGCTTCTACAACACCAAACATCCAATCAAATCGATCGCCGATCTCAGGGGCTTGAAGGTGCGGGTCATCGGCAATCCGATGTTCGTCGACATGGCGAACGCGCTCGGCGCCAATGGCGTCGCCATGGGCTACGATCAGGTGTTCAGCGCCTTGCAGACCGGGGTGATCGACGGCGCCGAGAACAATCCGCCGAGTTTCGTGTTCGACAATCATTATCAGGTGGCGAAGAATTACACGCTGACCGAGCACCTGATCGTGCCGGAAGTCCTGGTGTTCTCGCGCAAGACCTGGGATTCGCTGTCGAAGGACGATCAGACGCTGATCCGTAACTTCGCGCGCGAAGCACAGGCCGAGGAGCGCGTCTTCTGGGCCGACTATGAAAAGCAGGCGATGGACAAGGCGCGCAGCAGCGGCGTGCAGATCGTCGAGACCATCGACAAGCAGCCGTTCCAGGACGCGGTCAAGCCGGTCTGGGACAAATATGGCCCGCGTTTTTCCGAATTGATCAAGCGCATCCAAGCCGTCAGCTGAATCCGGCGGTCAGCGGTAGAGTGAATCGTTCATGAATGCGCAATTCCTGACGGCGGTGCTGCGCAGGCTGATGGACGCGCTCTATGACGCCTGTGTCATCATCGCCGGCATCGCCTTGGTCTTGATCTCGGCCGTCATCCCCTGGGCAGTCTATACCCGCTACGTGCTCAACCGCGCCGCATCGTGGCCCGAGCCGATGGCGGTGCTGCTGATGATCGTTCTGACATTCTTCGGCGCGGCTGCCTGTTACCGCGTCGGTCTGCATATGCGGGTGTCGTTCTTCGTGTCGCTGCTGCCGCAATGGCTGCAGCGCGCGATTGCCCTTTTGGTCGAACTGTTGATGGCTTTAATCGCGTTGTTTATGATCAATTGGGGCATCAAGCTCGTCGCCGCGACCTGGCAGAACTCAATCGCCGATTTTCCCTCGCTGTCGGTCGGTGTGACCTACCTGCCGATCCCGATCGGTGGCGCGATCCTGTTGTTTTTCGTGTTCGAGCGGCTCGCGATCGGCCCGCCGCCGTTGCCGGCGCGCAGCGAGCACGCCGCTGCGCCGTTCGAGTAATCAAACGAGAGGCGCGCGATGGATATTTTTATCCTCCTCGCCACCATGGTGGCCTGCTTCGTCATTGGCATGCCGATCGCTTATTCGCTGGCTTTGGCGGCGATCGCAGGGGCGTTGTGGATGGGCATTCCGCTCGAAGCGGTGATGCTGAAAATCTCCGACGGCGTCAGCAAAGTGGCGATGTTGACCATCCCGTTCTTCGTGCTCGCCGGCGCAATCATGGCCGAGGGCGGCATGGCCAAGCGGCTAGTCGCCTTCGCCGACGTTTTGGTCGGCTTTACCCGCGTGCGCGGCGGCCTCTCGGTCGTCAATGTGGTGGCGACGACTTTCTTAAGCGGGATTTCCGGCTCCGCCGTCGCCGATACGTCGGCGATCGGCTCGGTGATGATTCCGCAAATGGAGAAGAGCGGCTTTCCTCGCGTCTTCGCCACCAATGTGACGATCTCGGCCTCGGTGCAGGCTTTATTGGTGCCGCCGAGCCACAATGCGGTGATCTATTCGCTGGCGACCGGCGGCACGATTTCAATCATCAGCCTGTTCATGGCCGGCGTCGTGCCCGGACTGTTGCTCGGCTTCGCGCTGGTCGTACTCTGTCTGGTGATCGCTTACCGCGACGGCCATCCGCGCGGCACCGCGGTGCCGGCGCGCGAAGCGTTCAGGATTACCATCGACGCGCTGTGGGGCCTGATCACGCTGATGATCATTCTCGGCGGCATTCTTGCCGGCGTGTTTACCGCGATCGAAGCCGGTGCGGTGGCCTGCGTCTGGGCCTTCTTCGTCACCATGTTCGTCTATCGCGATTGCCGCTGGCGCGATCTGCCGGCGCTGGTGCACCGGACCATGCGCACGGTGGCGATGGTGCTGACCTTGATCGCCTGCGCTTCCAGCGTCGGCTACATCATGGCGCTCACGCAGATGCCGGCCAAGATCACGGCATTCTTTCTCGCCATCTCCAGCAACAAATACGTCATCCTGATGCTGGTGAATTTGCTGCTGCTCCTGCTCGGCACGCTCGTCGACATGGCGCCGTCAATCCTGATCTCGACGCCGATCCTCTTGCCGGTGATGCTCAAGCTCGGCGTCGATCCGGTTCACTTCGGCATGATCATGATGCTCAATCTCGGCATCGGCCTGTGCCATCCGCCGGTCGGCGCGATTTTGTTTGTCGGCTGCGCAGTCGGCGACGTCACCATCGAACAGGTGCTGCGCCGCATCTGGCCGTTCTACGGCGTGATGTTCGCTGTCTTGATGCTGGTGACCTATTTGCCGGCGCTGTCGCTGTGGTTGCCGCGGCTGCTCGGCTTATGATGCTGCGCTACTCGGCCGGCGCCGCGCTCGTAGCGGCATCAGCCTCCATCACCGGCCGCGCGAAGTACAGGAACACCAAAAACAGCGCGCCGATGAAACACGGCACGGCGGCGGCGTAAAAGATGCCGCCGACTTTGTAGCCGAGTCCGACGATGACGCCGGCGAGAATCGGACCGAAGACCTGGCCGACGCGGCCCATGCCCATCGCCCAGCCGATGCCGGTCGAGCGGATCGAGGTCGGATACATGCCGGCGGCGACCGCGATCAGCCCGGTGCCGGTGCCGCCGACAAAGAATCCGGCGAGGAAGGAAGCGATACTCAGCATCGCCACCGATGTTGTGGCCTGGCCGAACCAGGCGAGCGACAGTCCGCCGAGGATGAACCCCGGAATCAGGATCCGGAACGCGCCGCCGCGATGCACCGCCCATCCGGAGGTGGCGCTGGCGATAACGCTGCCGAGATTGTTGAGCCCGATGATCAGGGCTGCGGCCGAAAGCGAGAAGCCCACGGAATTGAGCACCGCCGGCGTCCAGAACGTCACGGTGACGAGAATCATGAACACCATGAAGAACGGCACCCACAACAGCACCGTCGGAAGGGCACGGCCTTCCATGAACAGATGCTTGACCGGGACACCTTCGCGCGCCGGATCGGGCGGCGCGACCAGCTCGGCGCCGGCCGGCACTTCGCCGGGCATGATGCGCTCGAGCGTGCGGCGGACATCTTCCTGGCGAATGTTGCGGGCAAGAAGGAAGCGGATCGACTCTGGCAACCAGATCGCGAGCACCACCGCGATGATTAGCGGCGCCACTGCGCCGATGTAAAACACCGATTGCCAGCCGAAGGTCGGGATCACCCAGGCCGAGGTCAGCGAGCCGATCAATCCGCCGCCGGGAAAGGAAGCGAACAGCACTGTGACGAAGACATCGCGCAGCCGCTTCGGCGCAAGCTCGGCGCCCATCGCTAGGAAAGCCGGCGTCACGCCGCCAAGCCCGAGCCCGCAGAAGAAGCGATAGGCCAGCAACTGTTCGAGTGACGTCGATGTAGAGGTCAGATAACTGAACACCGCGAACACCAGGACCGCGATGATCATGAACCATTTGCGGCCGAAAATGTCGGCCAGGGGTCCGAATGACAGCGCGCCAATCGCTGCGCCGGCCAGTCCCCACGAACCGACCTGCCCGAATTGCGGCATCGGCAGATGGATCACCGCGGCGATCGCCGGCGCGGTATAGCCGATCGCTTGCGTGTCGAAACCGTCGAGCGCCGCGACCAACATGCAGAGTATGAGAACGCCGATCTGAAACCG
>DATAYT010000242.1:0-2898 GCA_036272395.1 Xanthobacteraceae bacterium | reverse complement strand
GTAGGGGCCGATCGCGTGCAGGTCGTCGCCCGCTGCCGCTTCGGCGAGCGCCCGTGCGCTGTCGGCATCGATCACGATTGCCGCGCCGCCGAGCTCGGTGGTCCAGCCGCCGTCGGGACTGCGATAGACCACCGCGCCATCATCGACGCGGTTCGCGGTGACCACGACAGGACCGGCGATTTTTATTTTTTTCTGGTCGAGCGGAGAGGTCATCGGGCAACTCCACGGCAGGGCAAAAACAACGGCGATAGAACACTATTCTATATAGTACGATTTATTAGCTCACAAAGAGCAGAATTTTTCACCAAATCGGCCGATTGAAGGAGAACGAATCCATTGTGCCGGCCGTGTTCGCCGCAGCTTCGTGCTAATGGCCGGTGGCGATGGCCGCTATACGCGCCGGATCCTCGGGCGCGGCATTGCCGCGCCACACCACATGCAGATCGGGGCGGACGAGGACGAGATCGCATTCGTAAATTTCCCGCGCTCGTGCGTCATCGACTTCGATCACCGTCACCGGCGCGCCGCGATCGCGCAGCGCGTTTTGTAATCCGCGCGGGTCGGCTCTGGCGCCGCCAAGCTTGAGGATCGTGTAGCCGTCGAGAATGCGGTCTTGCATCGGCGTGCCGTCGGCGAGCCAGACATGCGGCAGCCGTGCGCCGGGCCACGTGGTCGGCTGGTATTCCCGGAACAGATGTTCCGGCCCGCCAGGCACGTTGCAGATGATCGGCGAGTCGACATAGCGATAGCCGAGCTCGGCACCGATCATTTCATTACTCTTGCGCTGCTCGATATCGGCGACGGCGGCGAGTCTGTTGCGAGTCTCGGCGCCAGTAGCCTCCCGGATGTCAGGCCGCCACATGGCGCGCCACTTGCGCCGCCCGCGCGTCGCATAACGCGAAGCTCCGACATTGCGTTCGCCGATCTGGCGCCGCTCGATCTCGTATGACTTCAGCAAATTCGGTCCGCCCCAGCCGGCAAGCGTGGCGGCGAGCTTCCACGACAGATCGACGGCATCGCCGACGCCAGAATTCATGCCGAGCCCGCCGGTCGGGATCACGAGATGCACCGCGTCGCCGGCCAGGAAGACGCGGTCTTTGCCGTAGCGGTCGGCAAGCAGCAGGTTCTGCCGCCACGGCGCGCAGGACAGCATTTCGTATTGCACTGGAATCCCGACGGTCCGCTCGAACTCGATCTTCATCTTCTCGTCGCTGTCGAGGACCGAATGCAGCGTCCAGTGTCTGGTCGAATCCTGCATGATCAGGAACGTGGCCTTGTCGTCGGCCACGTGATAGTGCCGGCCGCGACCGGGACCATCGCCGATCGGAAGGCGGTCGAACAGTTCGTCGCAGCGAAACAACGCCTGACGCAGCTCCAACAGATTGCCCTCGCCGGACAGCCCGATGTCGAGCTCCTTGCGCACGGCGCTGGCGCCGCCGTCGCAGCCGACGAGATAGGCCGCGCGAATTTCCTCGACCGCGCCCTCGACGCTGCGCAGGCGCGCGGTGACGCCGTCGCGGTCCTGCCGCAAACTGAGAAATTCCCGACCGAACCGCACCCGCACGCTGGGAAGGGCTTCGGCAACCGACTTCAACAGCGGCTCGAGCGTGTATTGCGAGATCAGCTGATATGGCTCGAGTGGCAGCGTGCCGTCATTGGTCGCGCGGGTTTGCGCCCTCGCCTCTTCGACCGACGGATAAGGCAGATGCAAGAGCGGCGGCTCGGTGAGCGCGAGCACGATGTAGACGTCCATCGGACAGTCCGCGCGCAATCCGGCGGCGCGGATCTTTTCGGCCAAGCCCATGCGCCGGTAGATTTCCATGGAGCGGGCATTGACCCGCTCCATCTTGGGCAGAAAAGCCGGTTGCTCCTTCTGCTCGACCAAAGTGCAGGGCACCCCGCGTCTGCCAAGGTCGATTGCAAGCGTCAGCCCGGTCGGCCCGGCCCCGACAATCAAAACGTCGCTGTCCATCGGATTTACTTAGCGCATCTGCCGCATTCATTCAGCCGGCGAGCGGCAAAGGCAAGCTCGCCGAAGGGATCGCGGCATCAAGCTCCTTGAACGGCGAATAGACCGCGTCCACGCATTGCTCGGGACTGGCGTCGATGAATTGCGTCATCTGGCCGGAAAGAAAGACTGCTGCCTTCGTTTTGATCTGGCTGCGGGGATTAAATTGGATGCAGACGACATAATGCTGGCTTGGCCCGACGGGCTTGAGCGCCGGCTCCGAAATCATCGCGCCGCGAAAGTCGGCGCGATTGGTCAAGGATTGGCGCAGAAACGCGACAAGCGCGCTGCGGTAATTGGTCGGCAGCGCATTGGGATCGACGACCTGCTGTTCCTTGCGCGCACTGCAGCCGCCCAACGCGACCGCCGCAATCACCAGGACCATGCCGGCACGATGAACATTCATGATGGTCGTTCCAGCCCGTGATCGCCCAGCGGAGGTCGCCCCCTCCCTGCCAAGCGCTGTAGCGGATTATAGCAAAGCTGCCGCGCGCTGGCAGCGCCGATCAGCGCAGTTAGGGTCAAAACTCATTATTTGCGCGGCCGCGACGCTGGGCATTTCGGCCGCCGGCTAGGCGCGAGGAGCGATGTGATCTATCCGATCATGAGCGACGAGCAACAACGCCAGCGGTCGAAAGGCCCGCGTCCCTTCGGGTTGCAGCGAAAATCGCGGCCGGGTTCGTCGAAGGGCTCGACCGTATTGCCGATACGCTCTTCGCCCTTCTCCTGCCCGAACCGCGATTTTGGCTGCAACGCGGCTCGCGGAAATAATGAGTTTTGACCCTGATGAGCAACACCGACAACGCGCGGACTTATCCAACGCGGCCCTATTTGGCGGTGAGCGCCGCGATATTCCGCGACGATCGGGTCTTGATCGTGCGCCGGGGGCG
>DATAYT010000241.1:0-2984 GCA_036272395.1 Xanthobacteraceae bacterium | reverse complement strand
TCGGGCAACATCGGCACCGCTGTCGTGGCGCGATCGGCACCCGACGGTTACACGTTCCTGTTCAATACGATGAGTGTACGATGGTGCTGCACCCGGCGGTTCCAGCCAACAATGTTCGCGAATTCATTGCCTACGCAAAAGCGAATCCGGGAAAGATTTCCTACGCTTCGGCCGGTGCCGGTTCGACCAACCATCTGTGCGGTGCACTGTTTGAAAAGATGGCGCAAGTCGCCATGGTGCACGTGCCTTACCGTGGCGGAGCACCGGCCATTGCCGACACGGTGGCGGGCCAGACGCAACTCATGTTTACCGCCGGCACGCAGAGCCTCGAGCACGTAAAAGCTGGAAAGCTGCGGCTGCTGGCGATCACCGAGGCCAAGCGTTCTCCGCTTCTGCCCGATGTGCCGACCGTTGCCGAAACCATCTCCGGTTTCGAAATGGCGGTCTGGTACGGGGCTTACGGCCCCGCCGGTCTTTCCCAGGAGATAATCGCGCGGCTTAACGTGGAGATCGACCGCATCCTTTTTCTGCCCAGTGTGAAAAAACAAATGGCGGACATCGCGGTGGAGGTGGCGAAATCGAGCCCCAATGAACTCGCTGATTTGACTCGTGCGGATGCTGACAAATGGGGCAAGATCATAAGAGAGCTTAACATCACCTCGCTGTAATTTCGCCTTCACGCGTTGCTTGTGTACGTATTCACAGTCCCGTAGCGTATTCACCGTTCTGTAGCCTGGACTGAACGAAGTGAGATCAAGCAATCGCCTCGAAGCGGCTCCATCGTTTCCCGGATTGAGCGCAACGGTCTGCGGGTTGGGTCGCATGGTGCAGCGGCCGATCATTATTCTGGCGATGCTGGCCTGTTGCTTCGCCAGCGGTCAGTCCGCCGCCCAAGCCGCGCGCCCACAGGCGATCGGCACGGTCAGCCGCATCCAGGGAGAGGCGATCGGAACAAATGGCAACGCCAGACGTCCGCTTGGCCTCAACTCCTCGGTCTTTCTCAACGACGTTGTCTCAACCGGTGATGCAGCGCGGCTCGAAGTCACCTTCACCGACAACACGCGGCTGACGCTCGGCGAAAAGGCCACACTGACGCTCGATAGTTACGTGTTCGACTCGGCCGCGGGCAGCGGCACGATCAAATTTGGTCTGGTCGGCGCCTTCCGTTTTGTGTCAGGCCAGGTGTCGAAACTGGCGAGCGCGGACGTGCGCGTGACGACGCCGGTTGCGATCGTCGGCATCCGCGGCACGGAATTTTGGGGCGGGTCCATCGACGATCAGGTGCTCGGCGTATTCCTCATCGAAGGCGCGGTCAGCGTTTCGAATGCGGCGGGCCAGCAACTTCTCAACTTGCCCGGCCATGGCACCAATATCGCCGCGCCTGGCGCCGCGCCCGGACCGGTCACCTTCTGGGCGCCGGACAAGATCGGCCGCGCCATAGCGACCGTGACGTTCCGCTAAAGCGAAATGGGATTAAGTTGAATCGCCATTTCGCTTGGCCTGTTGTTTGAGCATGATCTTTTCCGACCTGGCTTCGCCCGCCGAAGCGTCAAACGAAACAGGCAAGCCGCTTGCACGGCTTCGCGCAGACGGGAAACCGGTGTCCACTTTTCGGGATCATGCTCTAGCCCCGTCGCTTGCGCCGGCGCGAAAGCGCCAAAAGCCACAACATTCAAGCCACTTAGCCGAAAGCTCCGGTTTGTGCCGCAGATCACAGGCGCCGGCCGGAAACCGCGCTTTACTCAATTCAAGAATCGGCGGCAGCCATGAATCATTCGATCTATAGCGCTGATCGTCACACGCACTTGAAGATCGTGGTCATTGGCCTGTTGTGCGCATGTTTTGTTCTGATCGTCGGCGTGTTTGCGCATGTCGGCCACCTCGATCTCGGCACCGCGCCTTTGGTCAAGGCCGGCGGCGCCAACCTGATCAGCGGACAAATGCCAGTCATTCGCTAAGCGTTCGAGGTCACGTCATGAGCAAGAAATTCATCATAGCGTCGCTCGCCGCCGCGCTGATGGCGGCCGCACCCGCGCTGGCGCAACAGGTCGGCACCGCGACGGCGGTCAACCCGGTGAGCGAAAGCACGCCGCCCGGCGGCGCGACGGACAAGCTCACCGTCGGCGCGCGCGTGATGCACAACGAACGCATCCACACCTCGCCGTCCGGGTCCGCGCAGCTTCTGTTTCTCGATAAAAGCTCGCTGAGCATCGCGGGCAACACCAATCTCGTGATCGATGAATTCGTTTATGATCCGGCGGCGAACCGCGGTCACATGCTGACCAGACTGACCCAGGGCACGCTGCAATATATCGGCGGCCAGCTCAGTCATCAGGGCGCTGTGACGATCAACACGCCGGCGGTGGCCGTCGGCATCCGCGGCGGCACCGTCACCATCACGCATGGCGCCAACGGCACGCAAATTACCAATCAGTACCGCACGATCACGCTGACCAACGCCGCCGGCACGACGGTCGTATCCCAGCCGGGCTATACCGTGCGCGTCGCCGATCGAGAATCGCCGCCAGGACAACCGATGCGCGTGACGGCGGATGAAGTCCGTCGCAACATCAAAAAGCTGTCGAGCCTGTTCTACCAAGACGGCGGCGTGCGGGGCCTGAAACGAATTGACACCGCGAGGCTGAACTGCGCGACGCACGCGACGTCGGCCTGCCCCGAACTGACGTGGCCGTCGGCCGCCGAGAACGACGCGACGCAGATCATCACGCAATCGACGCAGCGGGCGACGCTGCCGACGCCGCCGCACATTGTTCGCGGCAATTAATAGATCACCTTACAATCGACGCAGCGGCCGCACCGTCTGCGGCCGCCGCACCCCTCCCGCCGCCAACTACTCGACGACGAGGGTCGGCTTGAGATCCACGGGCCGGGACACGTTGTGAAAATTGGGTGAAGTCGCCATCACCGCTTTGTGGATTTCGGCAAACTGCTCCTTGGTGCCATTGCCCTTGATGCGGACGACA
>DATAYT010000240.1:0-1578 GCA_036272395.1 Xanthobacteraceae bacterium | reverse complement strand
TCGGTCGAAAACGGCGCTTCGCCGCGTTTGTCTTTGGCGATCGGGATTTGATTTTTTTCGGCGAACGCGATCAGCGCCTCGCGCGACTTGAAATCCCATTCGCGCCACGGCGCGATGACTGTGACGTCGGGCTTGAGCGCGTAATAAGACAGCTCAAAGCGCACCTGGTCGTTGCCCTTGCCGGTCGCGCCGTGGGCAACCGCGTCGGCGCCGACCTTCTCGGCGATTTCGATCTGCCGTTTGGCGATGAGCGGCCGGGCAATCGAGGTGCCGAGCAGATATTGGCCCTCATAGAGCGCATTGGCCCGGAACATCGGGAATACGTAGTCGCGCACGAACTCTTCGCGCAGGTCCTCGATGAAGATGTTTTGCGGCTTGATGCCGAGCGTGAGCGCTTTCTGGCGCGCCGGCTCAAGCTCGTCGCCCTGGCCGAGATCGGCGGTGAAGGTGACGACCTCACAGCCATAGGTCGTCTGCAGCCATTTGAGAATGATCGACGTGTCCAGCCCGCCGGAATAGGCCAGCACCACTTTCCGCACGTCTTTCTTGCTCACGCCGTCCGCGGGCATGGGAAAACCGATAAAGTTAACGCCGTTTCGTGTTGACCGCCCAACGCGCGCGGACTATAGGCGCCGGCCGCTTGCGCGCAAGCACTGTCTCATCAAGAGGCTTTTTTCCATCGGCCGCCGAGCCGTCCGGCCAGAGCGGACAGCCACTCGCCCTTTTGGCCGAGCCAATTCTCCAGCGCCTTTTCATCCAGCCGGGTGGCCGGCCAGCGATAGATCAGCCCGTGCGCGGTCCAGACCACGAGGTAGATCAGCACGCCGGCAAAGACGACGTCGGAGAAAAAATGCGCGCCGGCGGCCATGCGAAAGGCGCCGAGCGCTACGCCAAACACCAGCGCCGCACCATAAGCGATGGCTTGCAACGGCGGCGGCGCCAGCGCCGCGGGCGCCAGTGTCCAGAACGCGCCGGACGGCTCGCCGGCGACAAAGGAGCAATTGTCCGGGCAATCGCCGCGGGGGTCCCACCATGGCTCGAAGCGATAGTCGCCGCCGAATTGCTGGACGTCGATCGGCCGCGGCCGCCCCCAATGGTCCTTCAAGACGACATTGGTCAGAAGTCCGGGGCCGAGCGCCAATGTCGCGATCAAAAACAACGCGGCGCGCGCCTCGATCAGCATAGGCCGATGTGGCCGGATCAATTTCAGGACAACAGCGAGAAACGCCGGCAGCGCCAACAGCGCGATCAGGATTCGCGCCGCGATGCGCGCGTGCTGCACCCATGGCTGCGCATTGACGACGAACAGGTGCCGCGCCGTATCGAAGCTGAGTGCGGCGAGGTCGAGATCGAGCTGCGGATCGACGGCGCAGAGGAGTCCGAACACAAAGCCGATGGCAAGCGCCGTGATCAGGGCGGCACGGGTCATGCTCTTAACTCACGCTCTCATTTCCATGCCCCGGCGCGGCGGCCGGCAATGAGCCAATAGACAAGCCCGCCGGCAATTCCTGCCGCGGCAAAGACTTCGCGATTGCGGGCAAGATCGCCGTCGGACGAGGCGATGTAGCCGGCAAAATC
>DATAYT010000239.1:0-12900 GCA_036272395.1 Xanthobacteraceae bacterium | reverse complement strand
TCGCCGACCAGCTTCTTGCCATTGACGAAAAAAGTGGGCGTCGAATTGACGCCGAGCTTCTGCGCGGCGTGGTCGCGGACCGCTTGGATGCCGTCGAGGAGCTTTTGATTCGCCAGACAGTCATTGAATTCGCTCTCGCCGATGCCGAACTGCTTGGCGATCTCCTTCAAAGGCGGCAACGGCTCCTTGACGAGCCATTCGGGTTGCTTGGCGAACAGGGTCTCCACCATGGGCATGTATTTGTCCTTGCCGCCGCAGCGCGCCAGCATGAATCCCGCGGCAGCGAGCGCATCGAGCGGGAACGGACGCAAGGTGAAGCGCACCTTGCCGGTGTCGATGTAGCGCTTTTGCAGCTCGGGAAACGTGGTCTCGGAGAAATGCGCGCAGTGCGGGCAGGTCATCGAGGCATATTCGATGATGGTCACCGGCGCCTTGTCGGACCCGATCATGAAGTCGCCCTCCGGTCCGGCATCGGCCAGATCGGCGGGCGAGGGGGTGTCGTCGGCCCTGGCGAGACCTGAAAACGATAAGGGAAAGCCACTGCCTAGCCCGGTAAAGGCAAGTGCAAATGGCGTAGCCCAAGCTGCGGTGCGAGTAACAAATCGGCGGCGAGTGAACGGCAAAGCTGGCTCCAGATCTAGCGATTAGCGTGTCCTGCAGTAGCAATGTGGCATTAGCGCGCCATCACGCCAAGGGCGGGAGCCAACCTGAAATCATTTCGCTTTAGCGCCGGTCGGCGCGGCTGACGGCGGCCCCGAGCCGCGCCAGCGCCTCCTTTAATTCGTCGTCCTTGATGTCGGAAAGCGTTTCGGCGATCGGCGCGGCAGCGGCCGGGTCCTCCGTGCGGGCCGCTCGCGGCTGCCGCCGCCGCAGCGGCGCTTGGCGCAAAGCCAGCCGCTCGACCGCGCGCCAGCCGAGAAAGCGGTTGACCCGCTCACAAATCAGCGCTGCGAGGTGCTGAATTTCGATCGCGGCGGGGCCTTCGACGCGCAGCACCAGGGTTCCGGCTTCACCGTCATCATCGGTCCGCCGCGGCCACCGCAGCTTGATCGGCTCGCTGTGGGCCGCGATCTCGTGGCCGACAATATCGTCCCAGCGCGTGACCAATTCGGCGGAGGCAAAACCCTCCCGCGCGAAGGCGTCGCCGACCAGCTTGTTGAGAAGCTCGCGCAGCGGCTTGCCTACGGGACGGGAGGGCTTGTTCACGGCGTGACGCTCCGCCATTGATCGGGCGATGACCACGCTAGCAGCCAAGGCGCGCAGAAAGAAGTCTCCGGCTTCCAGCTCGATTGAGCAGCGGGGACAAATATGCCCGCCGCAGGCTGCCGAACTCCTTGCCTGGTACGACCGGCACCGGCGCGCGCTGCCATGGCGGGCACGGCCCGGCGAGCGCAGCGATCCTTATCGCGTCTGGCTGTCCGAAACCATGCTGCAGCAGACCACCGTCAAGGCGGTCGCGCCCTATTACGCTCGCTTTTTAGCGCGGTGGCCCGATCTCAATGCGCTTGCGGCGGCGTCGCTTGACGAGGTCCTCGCGGCGTGGGCGGGGCTCGGCTATTACGCCCGTGCCCGCAACATGCATGCTTGTGTCCGCGTGCTGGTGGAGCGCTACGGCGGGCAATTCCCCACGAGCGAGGGCGCGTTACGCGACTTACCGGGGATCGGCGCTTATACGGCCGCCGCCATTGCCGCAATCGCTTTCGACCAGGCCGCCACCCCGGTCGACGGGAATATCGAGCGCGTCATCGCGCGGCTCTATGCGGTGACGACGCCGTTGCCGGCCGGCAAAGCGGAAATCGCGCGGCAGGCGCGCGCACTGACGCCCACCACGCGCGCCGGCGATTTTGCCCAAGCGCTGATGGATCTCGGCGCTACGATCTGCACGCCGAAGAAACCGGCCTGCGCACTGTGCCCGTGGATCCGAAGCTGTGCCGCGCATGCGCGCGGTGAGGCCGAACTGTTTCCGCGCCGTACGCCTAAACGTGAAGGGCAGTTGCGCCGGGGCGCCGCCTTTGTCGCGCGACGCGCCGATAATTGCGTGCTGTTGCGCACCCGCCCCGCGCGCGGGCTTTTGGGCGGCATGGCCGAGGTGCCGACCACCGCCTGGGCGGCGAACTTTGACGACAGCCAAGCGCTCGCGCAAGCGCCGCGGTTCGGTGCTTCGCAAAAACGCGTGGCATGGCGGAAAATGGCTGGCGTGGTGCGCCACGTCTTCACGCATTTTCCGCTCGAACTCACGGTGTACCGGAGCGAGCTTCCGCGCCGGGCCGCAGCGCCGGCCGGCACCCGCTGGATTGCAATCGCGCAGCTTGGCGACGAAGCTTTACCAAGCCTCATGCGCAAAGTCGTGGCGTACGGATTAGGACTTTAACGCTAGGTCATTTCGGCGCGCACTTGCGCGCGCAAGACGTCGATCAAAGTGAGGCCTTGCGGCGTTTCCACGTGCCAATAGGTCCAGCCGTTGCAGGCTTCCAGCCCCTGCGCCAGCGCGCCGATGCGGTGAATCGAACCGACCGCCTCGCCGAAGGTCAGCGCGCCGTCGGCGCGGACCAAGGCGCGGTGCCGACGCTTGGCGTCAACGAGGCTCGCGCCGGGCGAGACCAGACCGCGCTCGACCAGTGCGGCGAACGGCACGCGCGGCGCTTCACGCGCGGTCAAAAATGACGCCAGCGCCGGCTCCGGCAGCGGCGTGACCGCATCGATGCGCTTGCGCGCCGCGCTGGCATAGGCGGCGTCCCGCTCGATGCCGATGAAACGGCGGCGCAGACGGTGGGCGACGGCTCCGGTGGTGCCGCTGCCGCAAAACGGATCGAGCACCAGATCGTCCGGGCGCGAGGCGGAAAGGATGACGCGAGCCAACAGCGCTTCCGGTTTCTGCGTCGGATGCAGCTTCTTGCCGTCCCGGCCTTTGAGCCGCTCGTCGCCTGTGCACAGCGGAATGAACCAATCCGAGCGCACCTGGATGTCGTCGTTGCCGGCCTTGAGCGCTTCGTAATTGAACGTGTAGTTGCGGTTGGCGAACTCCCGCGCGGCCCAGATCAGCGTCTCATGCGCATTGGTGAAGCGGCGGCCGCGGAAATTGGGCATCGGATTGGATTTGCGCCAGACGATGTCGTTGAGGATCCAGAAGCCGAGGTTCTGCAAGAGCGCGCCGACGCGAAAGATGTTGTGATACGAGCCGATCACCCATAGCGTCGCATTCGGCTTCATCACGCGGCGGCAGGCCAGGAGCCAGGCGCGGGTGAAATCGTCGTAGGCCTCGAAACTGGCAAATTTGTCCCAGGCGTCGTCGACGGCATCGACGCGGGAATCGTCCGGCCGCTTAAGGTCGCCTTGGAGCTGCAGGTTATAGGGCGGATCGGCAAAGACGAGATCGACGCAGGACGCGGGAAGCTTCTTCAGTTCGGCGACGCAATCGCCAACGAGGACGCGCGCGGACGCACGGGACTCAAAGCGCGTGGACTCAAAACTGACGCGGGGCGTCCTGATGGACGCCCCGCGACGCGACACAACCATGACTCAGAACTCTGACTCTGGCGACGCGGTCGGCGACGCGGGACCTACAAACCGACGGTCGCGATGATGCCGGTGCAAGGTAAAAAACGGCTTAATTGAACAGCGCGCGCGCTAGGCAATAAATGCCGGGGAAACGCTTTGTTAATCGGCGCGAAAGGTGCTCTAATCAGGACCGCAAACATGTGGGACCATCGATGCCGGGAATCGATGAATCAAAACAATTCGTGCCGCTGAAATTCGCAGTGCTGACGATCTCCGACACGCGCTCGCTCAAGGACGACAAATCGGGCGCGCTCTTGGTGCAGCACATCGTCGCTGCCGGACACGTCGTCTCCGAACGCAGCCTGGTGCCCGACGACGTCGAGGCGATCCGCGCCCGAGTCAAAGCCTGGATCGCCGATCCGATGATCGAGGTCATCATCACCACCGGCGGCACCGGGTTCACCGGCCGCGACGTCACGCCGGAAGCGATCGAGCCGCTGTTCGAAAAGAAGATGGACGCGTTTTCGGCGCTGTTTCTGGTGGTCAGTTTCCCGAAGATCGGCACTTCGGCGATCCAATCGCGCGCCACCGCCGGTGTCGCCGGCTCGACTTACATTTTCTGTCTGCCCGGCTCGCCAGGCGCCTGCAAGGACGCCTGGGACGAGATATTGGTGCACCAGCTCGATTACCGGCACGGCCCATGCAACTTCGTCGAGATCATGCCACGGCTCGACGAGCATTTGCGGCGCGAGAAGGCGAAGGGCGCGACGATTTGATTCTTCCTCCCCCCACGAAAGTGGGGGAGGATGCACACACTACAACTCCAAATCCCAGTGTTCGCTTACAACCGGCTGGCCCCAGCTTTGATGCTCTTCGCTGCGCATCAGCTTGAAGCCGGCTTTCTGATAGATGTGCCGCGCGGCGGTGAGCACGCTGTGAGTCCATAGTGTGATCTTGCGATAGCCGGCACCGCGGGCGAAGCGAATGAGTTCGTCGATCAGCCGGGCGCCGATGCCAAGCCCGCGCGCTTTCGGTTCGACCAGAAGGAGCCGTACCCGCGCAACGCCGCCGCCGTCATTGGCGAGCATTACCGCGCCAACATTTTCGCCGTCGACCTCGGCAATCCAGCAACGCTCCCGGCTTTCGTCGAACTTATTGACGAAATCGGCAACGATTTGCGCGCAAACGCCTTCGAACGGCGCTACCCAACCATAATCCAGCGCGTAGAGTTCGGCGTTGCGCTTGACGATCCAGCCGAAATCTCCAGGCTGCGGCACGCGCAAAATATAGTGTCGCCGCGGCGTGGCTTCCTGATTTTGTCCCTCCAGCAGCGTCTCGATGGAGGCCATCGCCGCGATCAATCGCGCCTGATCGGCAGGCTTGAGCTTTTCCAGCATCGCTGCGGTGGCGTGTTGCGAGCGGGCGTCGAGCGGCATGAAGGATTTCCGCCCGCGCGGGGTTAGCGTCAGATGGCTTTGCCGGCCGTCTTTCGGCGAGGTGCGCCGGCGGATCAAGCCGCGCTTTTCAAAATTGCGCAGCACGCGGCTGAGATAGCCGGCATCGAGATCGAGACGCCGCGCGATGTCGCTCGCAGTTGGCGAGCCTTGGCTTGCGATCTCGTAAAGGACGCGCGCTTCGCCGAGCGAGTAGGGGCTGTCGAGAAATGTCTTCCGCAACACCCCGATCTGCCGGGTGTAATAGCGGTTGAAGCGGCGCACCGCAGCGATCCGCGCATCGGCGTTTTCCACTGTCGCGCTCGTCATGGCGCCAAGCGTCGGGCAAATACTTGACTAAGTCAAGTATTTGGCTCGCTGCGCCACCCGGGCAAATGGCAGCCCTGGCGCTGTCAGCCCCGACGATCACGAATAATTGTTCTTGTTTTGTTCTAACCCCTCCGTTAGCGTTCTGCCTGGAGCTGTAACGATGAGTCGTACATCTGCGTTGAAACGCCCGCCGGCAATGCCCTCCGCGCCGGCGGGCGAAATGGGCGCCGCGGTCGATCGCGACCGCAGGCGCGGCCGCGGCACGGCGTCGAACGCGTCGGGCCGTTACGAACCATTGGCGCGGGTCGCCTTCGACGACGGCTGGCAGGGCCTTGAGCAATTGCCGCCGTTTAAGACGGCCGTGACGATCGACGCCACCCGCAAGATCATCACCCACAACGATTCGCCCGACATTTCCTTCGATCGTTCGATCAATCCCTATCGTGGCTGCGAGCACGGCTGCGTCTATTGTTTTGCCCGGCCGACGCATGCCTATCTCGGTCTGTCGCCCGGGCTTGATTTCGAATCCAAATTGTTCATGAAGCCGAATGCGCCCGAACTACTCGAGCGCGAATTATCGGCGCCGGATTATTCGCCAAAGACGATCGCGATCGGGACCAATACCGATCCGTATCAGCCGATTGAGCGGCGCTATCAGATCATGCGGCGCATCCTCGAGGTTCTCGACCGCGCCGGCCATCCGGTCGGCATTGTCACCAAATCGGCTTTGGTGCTGCGCGATCTCGACATCCTCACCCGCATGGCCAAGCGCGATCTGGTCAAGGTGGCGATTTCGGTGACCACGCTCGATCTGAAACTGGCGCGGGTGATGGAGCCGCGCGCCTCGACGCCACCGCGCCGGCTCGGCGCGTTGCGCGAATTGGTCAAAGCCGGCGTGCCGGCCTCGGCCCTGGTCGCGCCGATTATTCCCGCGATCAACGATGCCGAGATCGAGCGCATCCTCGAAGCAGTCGCCGAGACCGGCGTGCGCCACGCCGGCTATGTGCTCCTTCGGCTGCCGCTCGAGTTGAAGGATTTGTTCCGCGAATGGCTGATCGAGAATTTTCCCGACCGCTACCGCCATGTCATTAATCTCATCCGCGAGACCCGCGGCGGCAAGGATTACGATTCCACTTTCGGCAAGCGCCAGACCGGCACCGGTCCGATCGCCTGGATGATCGGCCGGCGATTCGAAGTGGCCTGCGAGCGGCTGGGCTTCAATTCGACCAGCGTGAAAATGACCACCGAGCATTTCCGGCCGCCGCGACCGTCCGCCGAGCAGCTCGATCTGTTCTAGCGACGAAAGAAAGCCGATCGATTTAGGCACAGATCCCGCATTGCGCGGTGCCGCCGCGCATGCTCATCATGCCGGGTATGAATCGCCAAACCCGGCAAGCATCCGGTCGCGCGCAAAATGGCGGCAAGCAGCCGGCAAGCACAGGCGCCGTCCGCAAGGATGCCCGCAAAGACGGGGGTAAAGCGCCGGGCAAGGACGCCGCGCCGCGCTTGCCGCTGGGCGAAGAGATTATTACCCGGCCGACCTTCCGGCGCGAACGCGCGGCGCTCAAGCGCGGCGTATGGCCGATTGCCGGTTGCGACGAAGCGGGCCGGGGACCGCTCGCCGGCCCGGTGGTTGCCGCCGCCGTCATTCTCGATCCCGACAATATTCCGCGCGGTCTCGATGATTCCAAACGGCTCACGCCGGAACGGCGTGCCGTGCTCTACGAGCGCATTTGCGCGCGCGCCCAGGTCGCGGTGGCGCTGGCGCCGCCGGCTCGCATCGACCGCGACAATATTCTGCGCGCGTCGTTGTGGGCGCTGGCGCGCGCCGTGGCGGCGCTGCCGGTGAAGCCGGCGCTCGTCTTTGTCGACGGCCGCGATCGCATCGCTGCCGGCTGCGATTGCCAGGCCGTGATCGGCGGCGATGGTCTCGTTGCCTCGATCGCCGCCGCCTCGATCGTTGCCAAGGTCACGCGCGACCGGCTGATGGCCTGTCTCGGCGCCGCGCATCCTGGTTATGGCTTCGAACGGCATATGGGCTACAGCGTGCCCGAACATTTCGAAGCGCTCGACCGGCTCGGTCCGACGATCCACCATCGCCGGTCGTTTTCGCCGGTGGCCATCGCGCTCGGCGAACTGGGCCTGAGCCATTTGGGCGCCGACGCCGACGATGTCATCGCCGACGTATTGCCGCTCTAAGGCATGATCCCGAAAAAGCTTGTCCCCGGACTTGATCCGAGGATGGACATCGGTTTCCCGCCTGCGCGAAGCCATGCTAACTGCTAGCTTTCCCGTGTCACGCTTCGGCGGGCGAAGCCAGGTCGGAAAAGATCATGCTCAAACAACAAGCTAAAGCGAAATACCGAATCAACCTGAAATCATTTTCGCTTTAGCGCGATTGGGTTCTCCACGATGTTTTTCGTACCGCTCTATGTCGAACTCCTGCGCTCGCGGCCACAGCTCTTGTTTTGGTTTGCGGCATTGACGCAGGCCTTCGTCTGGCTCGCGGTGCCGGCATTGTTCTATTTCGCGCCGCCGGGCGACTTGGCGCAGCTTCTCGCCATCGGTCATGAATTCCGGCTTGCCAGCGGTGTCGGCCCGCCGCTCGCTTATTGGCTCGGCGAAATCGCGTTTCGCATCGCCGGGTTGTTCGGCGTTTATCTCTTGTCGCAAATCTGCGTGGTCGTCACCTATTGGTGCGTGTTCACACTTGGCCGCGCGCTGCTCGGACCAGTGCACGCGACGATCGCCGTGCTCTTGATGATCGGCATCGCGCTGTTGACTGTGCCAACGCCCGACTTTGGTCCGGCGATCCTGGCGATGGCGCTCTGGGCGGTGACGCTCTTGCATTACTGGCAAGCACTTGTGCAGGAAAACAAGCGTTCCTGGTATGTCGCGGGGACCGCGGCGGCGCTTCTTCTTCTGACCAGCGATGCGGCGCTGATCCTGTTGGGCGCGCTTGTCGTTTTCACCCTGCTGACCGAGCGCGGACGCGCCGCGCTGCAATCGACCGAGCCGTGGATTGTTGCCGTCGGGCTCGCTTTCTTTTTGTTTCTGAATCTGTTGTGGCTGGAGGGAATCGGCGACGGATTCGTTCCGATCGTGCGAGCATTGCGGCGCGCGGCGAGGGGCGGCGACAACACGGTCGCTTGGCTGCGGATCCTGATCGCGCTTGCGCTCGCCCATGCCGGGCTCGCCATCCTGGTCGTGCTCGCGGTGGGCTGGCCGCGAAGCCGCGCGACGCCGGCGCCGCCATTACAGCGTCAGCCGGTGGATGCGTTTGCCCGGACTTTCGTCACCGTGCTCGCGGTGATTCCGGCGTTACTCGCCACCGCCATCGCGGTCGTGGTCGGACGTTCGGTGCCGATCGGAGGCGCGGCGCCACTCGTCGTGCTTTCCGGGCTTGCCGTGGTGATGGCCGCGGGCGACAGCATTGCGCTCTATCACCAGCGCGTGCTCGGCTTCGCCTGGGGCGGATTGTTGCTGGTGCCGGCGGTTTTCGTACCGCTTTTGATCTTCTTGTTGCCCTGGGCGGCGGCGACGGATCTGAAAATCTCGCAGCCGGCGCGCACGATGGGCCGGTTGTTCGGCGAAAGCTTCGAGCGCCGCACCGGCCGGCCGCTGGCGATCGTCACCGGTGATCCGCACACCGCGGCGCTGATTGCGCTTGCGGCGCCGAGCCGGCCCAGCGTGCTGTTCGATGCCGCGCCGGAACGTTCGCCCTGGGTGACGGTGGACGATATCCGTAACAAAGGCGCCATCGTGGTCTGGCTCGCCGCCGACACCACGCCGACGCCGCCGCCAGACATCAAAGGCTATTTCCCGGACCTCGTGCCCGAAGTGCCGCGCACTTTCGACCGTCCAGTGCAGGGACGCATGGCGCCATTGCGGATAGGGTGGGCGGTGATCAGGCCCGGCAGCGTGGCCGCGGCGCCCGCGCCTGCCACAGCCGCAGCGGCGCGACCGTAGAACGGGATCGCGCGTCATCGCGCGCGCAATCTGGTCTGCCTGGCGGAAATCTTCTGTAGTATATGGCTCCAGGGTGAGGGCACCATGGAGCAGACGACCGCTGGCAATCCAAAAAGTTCGGCGCCGCTGCTGGAGCGCATTTTTGGTCTGAGTACGGCCGGCACCGATCCGCGCACCGAATTCGTCGCTGGACTGACCACATTCCTGACGATGGTCTACATCGTCTTCGTCAATATCGGCAATACCGGTATGGACAAGGGCGCGGTGTTCGTCGCTACTTGTATCGCCGCAGCGGTGTCGACGCTGGTGATGGCGTTATACGCCAATTATACGATCGCGCTCGCGCCGGGCATGGGGCTCAACGCGTTCTTCGCTTTCACCGTCGTCTTGACGATGAAATATACCTGGCAGCAGGCGCTCGCCGTGGTGTTCTGCTCGGGCGTGATCTTCTTTTTCATCTCGATCTTCCGCATTCGCGAATACATCATCAATGCGATCCCGCGGAATCTGAAACTGGCGATATCGGCCGGCGTCGGGCTGTTCCTCGGCATCATTGCGCTCGAAGAAGCAAAAATCGTGGTGACGAGCCCGGCGACGCTGGTGACGCTCGACAATCTGCGCAATCCGGCGGCGGCGCTTTGCCTGTTTGGGCTTGTCCGGCGGCACGTTGATCGGCATTCTTGCCGTCACCGTAATCGGCATTCCCTTGGGGCTGTCGACTTCAGCGGGGTAGTGTCGGCGCAGCCCTCGCTGAGCCCGACTTTGCTGCAGCTCGATTTCTCTGGCCTGCACGAGCCGTCGTTCCTGATCGTGGTCTTCAGCTTTCTGTTCGTCGATGTGTTCGACAATGCCGGCACATTGATCGGCGTTACGCATCAGGCCGGCCTGGCCGACGCCGACGGCGATCTGCCGCGGATGAAACAGGCACTGGTCGCCGACAGCTTCGCCGCGATGTTCGGCGCGCTGATCGGCACCTCGACCACCACCAGCTACATCGAAAGCGCTGCGGGCGTCGCCGCCGGCGGGCGCACCGGGCTGACCGCGGTTTTCGTCGCGCTACTCTTCGTGGCGGCGCTGTTTTTCGCCCCGCTCGCCGGAATGGTGCCGGCCTATGCATCCTCGGCGGCGCTGCTTTACGTCGCGTGCGTGATGGCGCGCGGACTGGCGGAGATGGATTGGGACGACATTACCGAAACCGCGCCGGCGGTGGTCGCGGCCGTGACCATGCCGCTGACTTATTCGATCGCAACCGGCATCGGCCTTGGCTTCATCACCTATGCGCTGATCAAGCTCATCGCCGGCCGGTTCGCTGACGCCAAGCCGGCGGTGCTGGTGCTGGCGCTGATCTTCGCGGTGAAATTCGCGCTCGGCTAACGCTAAGCGCCGCCCGCGAGCGCTTTCTTGAGCGCGAGAAAATCGCGCCAGGCGAAGCGCTTCTGTAATGGGCTGCGCAGTAGAAAAGCCGGATGGAACGTGGCCAAGGCGCGGATTTCGCGCGGCCCGGTGTCGTAGGAAAACCAGCGCCCGCGCGAACGCGTAATCCCGTCCTTGATGCCAAGCAGCGTCTGCATCGCCGGCCCGCCAAGGCAGACCAAAATGTCGGGATTGGCGAGCTCGATCTGGCGGCGGATGAACGGCAGGCAGATCGCGGTTTCCTGCGGGGTCGGCGTGCGGTTGCCGGGCGGCCGCCACGGCACGACATTGGCGATGTAGGAAGACGTGCGGTCGAGACCGATCGCCGCCATCATGCGGTCGAGCAATTTGCCAGAACGTCCGACAAACGGCCGGCCGACGATATCTTCGTCGTAACCCGGCGCCTCGCCGACGAACATGACGCGGCTTTGCGGATTGCCGTCGGCGAAAACGAGTTGCGTCGCGGTCGTGCGCAGCGCGCAGCCCTCGAAATCGGCAAGGAGCGCACGCAATTCGTCAAGCGTCGTTGCGTTCTTGGCCGCTTCGCGGGCCGCCATCACCGCGGTCTCGGGTGAGACCGGAGCGGCGGCTGATGCCGGCCGTTGCGGCGCGGCTTGTGAGCCCGCGATTGGCAACGGCGATTCACTGCGGACCCGCCGTGCCGTCTTTTCCTCCTCCGCCGCCGACGCGGCCGCGCCGGGCCGCGCCGCAGCGACATCGTCGGCCATGCGGTTGACCGGCTCCTCGCCGAGAAGCGCATCGACCCCGGCATCGAGGTAAAACGCAATCAGTTCGCGCGCGGCTTTGGGTCGGGACATCATGCGGCAAGCTCAAGAAGCGATCGTCGCAGCGCCGGCCTTGCCGGCGCGCACCGATTGTCAGCGCGCGAGATTCGTGAACAATCGGCCATCGGCGTACCGGATTTAGAGTTAGGCCTCAACGCATGAATACATCGAACCTTCCGCCGCGTGAAGCGATGGAGTTTGACGTCGTGATCGTCGGGGCGGGGCCGGCCGGGCTTGCCGCCGCGATCCGGCTCAAACAACTGGCGCCGGAAAAGTCCGTCGTCATCGTGGAAAAAGGATCCGAGGTCGGCGCGCACATCCTCTCCGGCGCGGTGATCGATCCGATCGGGCTCGACCGGCTCATCCCGGAATGGCGCGGCGAGGACACGCCGATCAAAACCGCGGTGACTTCCGACCGTTTCTATGTCCTCGGCGCCTCCGGCGCGCTGCGGCTGCCGACATTGCTGATGCCGCCGCTGATGAGCAATCATGGCAACTTCATTGTCTCGCTGGGCGAGGTCTGCCGTTATTTGGCGCGCAAGGCGGAAGCGCTCGGGGTGGAGATCTATCCGGGCTTCGCCGCCGCCGAAACTTTATTTGAAAACGGCGCGGTCGCCGGCATCGCCACCGGCGATATGGGCCTCGCCAAGGACGGCCATCACAAATCCGGCTTTGCGCGCGGCATGGAGCTGCGCGGCAAATATACGCTGTTCGCCGAAGGCGCGCGCGGCAGCCTGTCCAAGCTACTGATCGAGCATTTCGGGCTGCGGGGGAACCGCGAACCGCAGAAATTCGGCATCGGACTCAAGGAGCTTTGGCAGGTTGCGCCTGACAAGCACAACAGCGGGCTGGTGCAACACACGCTCGGCTGGCCGCTCGATAACCGCACCGGCGGCGGTTCGTTCGTCTATCATTTCGACGACAATCTGGTTGCGGTCGGCTTCGTCGTGCACCTGAATTATCGTAACCCCTATCTCTCGCCGTTCGAGGAATTTCAGCGCTTCAAAACGCATCCGCTGATCAGGGATACATTCGCCGGCGGAAAACGGATTTGCTACGGCGCGCGCGCCATCACCGAGGGCGGGTGGCAGTCGGTGCCGAAGCTGTCGTTCCCGGGCGGCGCGCTGATCGGCTGCGCGGCCGGCTTCATCAACGTGCCGCGCATCAAGGGCACGCACAATGCGGTGCTGTCCGGCAAGCTCGCGGCCGAGCACGTCGCGGAAGCGCTCGCGGCCGGCCGCGCCAACGACGAGCTCGCGAGCTACGAGGCGGCGTGGCGCTCCTCCGCGATCGGCCGCGATCTCTACAAGGTGCGCAACGCCAAGCCGCTGTGGTCGCGGCTCGGAACCATGGTCGGCATCGGGGCGGGCGGCCTCGACATGTGGACCAACACGCTCGGCTTTTCGCTGCTCGGCACGCTCGGCCACGGCAAGCCGGATGCCGAGTGCCTCAAGCCCGCGGCGCAGTTCCGG
>DATAYT010000238.1:0-8831 GCA_036272395.1 Xanthobacteraceae bacterium | reverse complement strand
CAACTAAATCCGCCAGGTACACAGCCTGTATGACCAATCACGGTCAAACTACGTAGGTAGGCTGAAGGTCATGGCGAGATCAAACTAACCAAACAATCTCGCTTTCGAAATGACACTTTTATGGCTCCCGTTTCCACGCGGGAGCCATTTTTCGTCTCGAGGTTGAGCGACAACGTTTCATCGCAGGGTATTCGCTCCATTTCATCCGCAGCGCGCTGATCGCGTCAACGCCTGGCGCAAAAACAAACTAACCAAACGAACATGCGAGGCCGCTTGATGATCTTTGTGTTCCTAATATCCCGCCCACAGGCCCGGCGTTGCCAGTTCGAGCAGGTGACCGTCCGGATCGCGGAAATAAATGCTGTCGCCACCGCGCGGCCAATGGGTGCGGCCTTCAATCGCGACACCGGCCTCGTTGAGGCGGTTTTCCCAGGCCTGCCGTTCATCCGCGGCGATTGAAAAAGCCACATGCACCGGACCATGCCCGTCGTGCGGCGGAATAGTGCCGCCAGGAAGATGCACGGTTTGCAACGAGTGGCCGCGCAGAAACAGCAGCAGCACGCCGCGATGACCGACATCGTAAGCGCAAAGCCGCGGATCGCGATAAATGCTGTTCAGGCCGAGAACCTGTTCATAAAACGGACAGGCGCGCTCGAATGCCTCGACGTAGAGAACGGTTTCCAACACGCCGAGGAGAGAGGGCATTTGCCGTTTCCGTTTCCCCATGCGCCGTATCTGCCGGCGCCGGCGTGAGGAAATAATTCAAGCTATCCCGCGACCGGAACGATTTCGTGCTCCGGCATGGTCACCAGTCGGGTCACGGCGCTGGCGGCCACCACCGCGCGGTGCTGCGCATAGGCTTCGTGATTGCGCTCGATATAATCGAGGTCGTATAGATAATTCACCATCAAGCCGTAGGATTGCTTGAGCGCCCGCTCCGATGTGTCGGCGAGCCAATCGAGCCGCTCGAGCCGGGCGCCATTGCCGAGATGGAACCGCGCTACCGCGTCGGCCGGCAAGCTGCGGCCGTTGCGGGCGCGCAGATAATACCAGGCGGCGGCGCGCAGGAACGGCTCGCGCACGCGTTCGGCGATATCGGGCGCGCGCCACCAACCATCGGTGTCGAGTGCGGCAAGCGCTCCGCGGTCGGCATCGTCGATCGCGGCGGAAGCGCTTTTGGCACGCTCGCGGTTGAGCCATTCGGCGAAATTCGGCGCCGGCGACAGCGTTACAAACGCACCGACGCTTGGAATGTCGCGCGAGACCTCCTCGACCACCTGCTTGATCAGAAAATGACCGAACGTCACGCCGGTCAGGCCGCGCTGACAATTGGTGATCGAATAGAATACCGCCGTGTTGGCGCGCTTCGGTTCGACCGGATCGCGCTTGTCGGAGAGGATCGGCGCGATCGCGCCGGGAATCGCGCGAGTGAGCGCCACTTCCACGAAGATCAACGGCTCATCGACGAGCGCCGGATGAAAGAAGGCATAGCAGCGGCGATCCGGCGGGTCGATGCGCCGGCGCAAATCGGCCCAGTCCCTGATCTCGTGCACCGCTTCGTAGCGAATGATCTTTTCCAGGATCGATGCCGAAGTCGACCAATCGATGCGGCGCAGGACCAGAAAGCCGCGATTGAACCATGACGAGAACAAATGGACGAAATCGTTGTCGACAACCGCGAGATCGTCGCGATGGTCCATGGCGTCGAGCAATTGCTCACGCATGCGCACCAGCGCGGCGGTACCGCCAGGAGCGAGATTGAGCCGGCGAAACAATTCGAGCCGCCGCGGTTCGCTGGCGGCGTGAAGATTGGCCGCGGTTACATCCGACGGCGATTGCCGCCAGGCGGCGATAGCGCGATCGATCCGCGGCTGATCGTGACCAAACGTTCTGGCCAGCGATTCGAAGAAGGCGATGCGCGGCCCGGTCGTCATCTCGCCGTAACGCGCCAAAATTTCCTGCGCCAGCGCCACGCCGGAAGCCTCGCCGCGGCCGGACAGCAAGTCCTCGCACAATTCGATCAGGCCCGCCGAACGTTCATGAGCCGGCTCGCGCCGCTCGCGCTTGATCAGGGCGCGACTGCGGTCGGCGATGCTTTGCAGCATTTCGCTGAAGAAGGTGGTGTTCACCGCGTCATTCCGTCCGGCAAGACTTAGCTAATGCTGCGACACTCTTATAACAAGCTGGTTAAAGCCCTGTAGACAAAGCGGCGCCGCTTGGGCAGGTAAGCGCCGGCGCGGCTTTGACCGCGGCTTGTGGAGTTAATCATGCCGGGCCCCTTGGCTGGATTGCGCGTCCTCGAACTTGCCCGCATTTTGGCCGGCCCCTGGGCCGGGCAGATCCTCGCCGACCTCGGCGCCGACGTCATCAAGGTCGAACGCACAGGCGCAGGCGACGATACCAGGGCCTGGGGCCCGCCCTTCGTACCCGCGGCCGATGGCGGCCACCTCGATGCGGCCTATTTTCATTGCACCAACCGCGGCAAGCGCTCGATCGAATTGGATTTCACCACCGCGGAGGACCTGCGGCTCGTCAAGAAGCTCGCCGCGCGCTCCGATGTGCTGATCGAGAATTTCAAGGTCGGCGGCCTGGTCAAATTCGGTCTCGACTACAAAAGCCTCGGCCCGGCCAATCCGCGATTGATCTATTGCTCGGTGACCGGTTTCGGCCAGACCGGACCGTCGTCCGCGCGCGCCGGTTACGATCTGATGGCGCAGGGCATCGGCGGCATCATGGGCATGACCGGCGCGGCCGACGGCCCGCCGACGCGCGTCGGCGTGCCGATTTCCGATATCTTCTCCGGCGTCTACGCCACGATCGGCATTCTTGCGGCTTTGGTGCGGCGGGAGAAAACCGGACGCGGCGGTTACGTCGACGCGGCACTTGTCGATTCCACGGTCGGTACACTGGCCTTCCAGGCGCTCAACTATCTCGTCTCGGGAGAACTTCCCAAACGCATCGGCAATGCGCATCCGAACCTCGTTCCTTATCAGGAGTTTCCGGTTACCGACGGCCGCGTCATCATCGCGACCGGCAACGATGGACAATTCGTCAAGCTGTGCGGCATTCTCGGCGCGCCGGAGCTCGCCCAAGCCGAGGCCTACAAAGACAATAAAGGCCGGGTCGAGCATCGGGCCGAACTTGTCGGCAAACTGTGCGCGCTGACCTCGCGGATGAAGCGCGAAGAGCTTCTGGACAAGCTGGAAGCCGCCGGCATACCGGCGGGTCCGATCAACGATCTGCAACAGGTGTTCGCCGATCCGCAGGTCGTTCATCGCGGCATGCGGCTCGAGCTGAAAAGCCCGGCGGCAAAGGGCGGCATCATTCCCGGCATTCGCACGCCGATCATGCTGGACGGGGCGCCAACAGCTTCGGAGCGGCCATCGCCGCGGTTAGGCGAAGACACCGCCGAGATTTTGCGCGAGATCGGCGAAGCTTGATCGCGCGGGACCTAACGCCGCCGCCGGCTGCCGCTGCCGCTGCGGGCGCTACTGGCGCCGCCCAATAGTGCCGCGCCGATCAGGATGCCGATGCCAAGCGCCACACCGACGGTGAGCAACGGCCGCTTCTCCGCTTGGCTGGCGACGCGCGCCAACGCATCGCTGCCGTATTTGGCGCCGAGATCGAGCGCTTGATTGCTCAAGCGGCCAGCTTGATCGCCGGCGGCTTGGCCGCCTTTGCGAAAACGGTCCACCATCTCGTTCAAGATCGTGGAGATGGCGTCGCCGATTTGATCGCTCGCGGTAGCCGCGGCCGCCGAGGTTTGGCGCCCGGCCATCCGGCCGACCCGCTCCAGTTCCTTCTCGACAGCGCCAAGATGCTTCTGGATGGCGGCAACGCTGGGAGCGAAATCCGATGTGCGATACTGGAACATGCTGCCTCACGAAATCTTTGGATTGCGATTTGGATCGCAACTCGTCGTCGCACCAACTTGCCAATTGTGCGTTTAGTTCCGCGTGTGTGTTTAGTTCCGCCCGAGACCAAGCGCGCAAAATTTGAGCGGATCGCGGCCTTTGGCTCAGATCACCGCAGTCGGCGCCAAAGCGTCAATATCGGTCACAACATCGATCACGGCGGGCCGTTCCGCCGCGAGCGCCTGAGCGAGCGCCGCCGGAAACGCGGAAGCCTGTTCGACGCGAATGCCGAGCGCGCCCATATCCTGCGCGATGCGCGCGAAATCGACCTTGCTGAAGGTCCACAATTCGCGGGCTTTCGCGGTCTGCTGCCCGCCATAGACCCGGTCGAAGCCGCGTTTCGACTGGTTGCCGCCGCCATTGTTGTTCACAACCGTCACCGCATTGATGTTCCAGCGCGCCGCGGTTTCCACTTCGGCGATGTGGTACCAGAAGCCGGCATCGCCGGTGAAAATGACCACCGGGCGCTCCGGACAAGCGCATTTGGCGCCGAGCCCGGCCGGGAACGCCCAGCCGAGATGGCCGGCGCTGCGCATATAGCTTTGCCGCGGCGAGGTCAGGTCGAACATGCCGCCCATCCACATGCCGGCGTGCCCGGTGTCGACGACAACAATGGCATCGTCGGGAACGTGACGGGTGAGTTCATGACACAGCCGCTCCGGCCGGATCGGCACCGCGTCCGATGTGAGCGCCGGCTGATATTTCTTCTGCCACTCGCCGCAAATCGTTTGCGCTTCGGCGATCCAGTTTTTGCGTTTGGCGGCGCTGGCATGATCAACCTGCGCCAGCATGCGGGTAAGTGTCACTTTGGCGTCGCCGTTAACGGCGGCGAGCAGCGGATAATTGCGGCCGAGCGCTTCGGGCTCGATGTCGATCTGAATCGCCGGCGTGCCGATCTTCGGCACCGCCCAGAAATGGGTCGTCATGCCGCCGGTCTCGGTGCCGACGAAGCACACGAGATCGGCGGCATTGACGACGCGGTTGGCGCTCTCGCGTGAATAGGTGCCGACCACGCCGACCGCAAGCGGATGATCGCCCGGAATTGAATCCTTGCCGTTGAGCGAGGCGGCGACCGGAATCTGCAGCGCCTCGGCGAGCGCAACGAGTTCGGCAGCCGCGCCGGAAGCGCGCACCCCACCGCCGGCAACGATTACCGGCCGCTTGGCGTCCTGCAGGATCTTTTGCGCCGCGCCCACGCTTGCTTCATCGGCCCGCGGACGAAAGGCGGGCGCGCGGGCAAATTGCGGCTCGACCAGCGGCTCCATGTCCGCTTCCTCGGCATCGATCTGGCCCTCATTGCCGCGAAATTGTAGGTGCACCGGACCTGGACAGCCGGTCACCGCCGCGCGGAAGGCCTGGCGCACCATGTCCGGAAAGCGCGCGACATCATCGACAGTCGCGTTGAACTTGGTCACCGGCTCGAACGCCGGCATGTCATCGATCTCCTGAAAGACCTTGCGGAATTTTGTTTTCGGTTCGCGGCCGCCGGTCATTGCGATCACCGGCGCATGCGCAAGCCACGCATCGCGCAATCCGGCGGCGAGATTGAGCGCGCCGATCACCTGCGCCATACAGATGCCGGGTTTGCCCGAAGCGCGGGCGTAGCCGTCGGCCATGTAGGCGGCAGCTTTCTCGCCATGCACGTGCAGGCGCTTGATGTCGGTGCGGCGCTCCATTTCGGCAAAGGTTGTCCGCAGGACCGCGGGCACATGAAACACATGCGTGACGCCATAACCTTTGAGCATGTCGGCGAGGCATTGCGCCCCGCTCATTTTGCGATTGTGTCCGAGCTGCATTCGTCCCTCTTACTCAGCCCCTTTTTTGCACAACTACTCACACAAAGCGCGTCATTGCGAGCGAAGCGAAGCAATCCAGTCGGCGGTTGGAGCTGGATTGCTTCGTCGCTTCGCTCCTCGCAACGGCGGTGTCTGGGCCCCACTAATCGTCGAACACCGCGACGGCGCGGATCGGCGAGCCGGTGCCCTCGCGCCATTTCAGCGGCAGGCCGATGAACTGGAATTCGCCCAGCCCGAGCAGCGCTTCGAGATTGCACAGGCTTTCCATATGCGTGATGTCGAGCTCGAGGCAGGCTTTGTGCACGAGCGCGTTGATTTTGCCTTCCGGCCCCGGCCGCATCGAATCGATACCGAAATGCACGATGCCCTGGCGAGCAAGCCATTCGGTCGCCGCAACATTGACGCCGGGATTGTCGGTCGAATAGGCCGGCGTCGGGAACGTGCGGGCGTGATGCCCGGTGCAAAGGAGCACGGTGCCCTTTTTCGGAATCGGCACGCCCGCCTTCTTGACCGCGGCTTGCAGATCCGCCGGCGTGACCTCGGCGCGCGGCGCGATGTGGCGCAGATCGATACAGATGCCGCGCACGATGCAGTTCTCCAGCGGATATTTATCGATCGGCGTGCCGGTTTTGCCGAAATGGCGCGGCGCGTCGATATGCGTGCCGCCATGATCCGGCATGGAGAAAAACATCACCATATTGCCGTGGACATTGCCGGAATCGACGAAGGATTCTTCGTGCGTTTTCCAGACGCCGTGAATGATCGGCGGCTGTCCAGGATAGGACGGCGTGCGATGATAAAGCTCGCGGCTGAGATCGACGATCCGCATGCTCCCCCCTTGGCGTTTTCGCCGCTTCGCGGCTTATTGCGGCTTGAAGTTCATCGCCACACCATTGATGCAATAACGCAGATGGGTCGGCGGCGGACCATCCTCAAAGACATGGCCGAGATGACTGCCGCAGCGGTTGCAATGCACTTCGGTGCGGACCATGCCGTAGCTGCTGTCGGTCGAGGTCTCCACCGCGCCGGGCTCGGGATCGTTAAAGCTCGGCCAGCCAGTGCCGCTCTCGAACTTGGTCTTGGATACGAACAGTTTCTGGCCGCAGCCAGCGCAATAGAACGTGCCGGCGCGCTTTTCGTAATTGAGCGCGCAACTGCCCGGCCGCTCGGTGCCGTGCTCGCGCATGATGTGATACTGCTCGGGAGTGAGGATTTTGCGCCATTCCGCTTCGGTATGGCTGACAGGATATTGCTTGGTTTCCGGGTGGGCGCTCATAGCGATATGCCGTACTCGATCTAGATCGTCATAAACGTAATCGATGTATGGCAATGCGCAATCCCACATCGACCGGTCGTAGTCGCATCGCGCTGACCGCGGTCGCCACCCAGCTCGGCATCATGTTCATCGGCGCGATCCTGCCGACGCCACTTTATCCGCTGTACCGCGAAGCTTTTGGCTTTTCTGGCGTCACATTAACGCTGATCTATGCGACCTATGTTCTCGGCAATCTCACCGCTCTCCTGTTCTTCGGCCGCCTCGCCGATCAGATCGGACGGCGCCCGGCGAGCTTGCCGGCCGTCGCGGTCGGCATGGCCAGCGCCGTTATTTTTGCGGCGGCGCAAGGCACAGCATGGCTGTTCGTGGCGCGCGGGGTGAGCGGATTTTCCACCGGTCTCGCCTCCGGTGCGGCCACCGCATGGATCGCCGAACTTTATGCCGGGAGCGACAAAAGCCGCGCCGCCCGCGTCGCCTCGGCGGCGAATTTCTTCGGCTGCGCCGCCGGGCCGCTGATCGGCGGCGTGTTCGCGCAATTTGCTTTTGCGCCGTTGCGGCTTTCTTACCTGGCCTATCTGGTTTTTTTGTGCGGCGCCGCCGGCGTGGTCTTCTTGCCGCGCGAAACCGTGACGCGGCCGAAACCCCTTGGTGACGTCGAGCTTCACCCGCGCATCGGCGTCCCGCCGGGAATCCGGCTGCAATTCATTTCACCCGCCGTGACCGGCTTCGCCACCTTTTCGCTGATCGGATTCTATTCGGCACTCATTCCGAGTCTCCTTGGCGAAACGCTACATCAATCCGCGCCGCTTGTCGCCGGCCTCGTCGTCTGCGAATTGTTTCTGGTTGCCGCGGTGGCCATTCTGGCGAGCGGCATGTTCGCAAGCCAAACCGCTACGCTCGCTGCCTTGCTGCTGTTGCCGCCAAGCGTGTGGATACTGGTCGGAGCGGAAGTCGCCCATTCGCTCGCGTTGCTTGTGTTCGCCGCGGCGCTCGGCGGGATTGCCGGCGGTCTTGGCTATCGTGGCAGCCTGGAAGTGATCAATCGCATCGCGCCTGGCGACCGGCGCAGCGAAACCGTTTCCAGCTATATGATCGCGCTGTTTGCCGGCAATTCGGTGCCCGTGATCGGCATCGGATTCCTCGCTGCCGCCGCAACCGCGCTCACCGCGCACGTGGTCTTCGCCACGGTGCTCACCGTGCTTGCCGGTGTTGCGCTGCTGACCGGCTTGAAATTTCCGCCGGAGAAGTGAGCAAGCGGCACGTGATCCCGGATCCGGCTTCGCCGGTCCGGGATAACCCCTAAAAGGGTTACTTGATCGCCAGCGGATTGGTCGGCGAGCCGACCGCGCCGGTGATCGGAATCGCCGGCGCCACGAACATGAATTCGTAAGTTCCGTCGGCGGCGCAATCCTCGGCGAGGTCTTTGACATAAAAAATCTCGCCCATGGTCATGCCCATGATCGGGATCGTGATCCAGTGCCACGGCTGATTGATGCCGCCTTCGGTATTGTTCGGCCGCACTTCGCAGCCCCAGGTGTCGCTGGCGAGCGCGGCAAGCTCGGTGCGGGCGACGAATTCCAGCGTCTCGAAGGCGAAGCCCGGCGCATCGCCGCCGGGATAGCCGTCCCAGCTTTTGGCGTTAAGGCAGCGCTCCATTTGCCCGGTGCGCACGACGATGTAATCGCCACGCTTGAATTCGACCTTCTGTTTTTTCGCCGTCAGTTCCAGATCGGCGCAGGTAATGCCACAGCCGTCGTCTAAATACTCCTTGCCGAGCGCGCGGGCGACGTCGAGAAAGACGCCGCGGCCGACCATCTTGTTCTTGGTTTTCTCAATGCCGCATTT
>DATAYT010000237.1:0-18443 GCA_036272395.1 Xanthobacteraceae bacterium | reverse complement strand
AGCGGTATTTGTCAAAATTCAGCTTGGTGTTTGCATGGAGCATCGTTCAATGGCCAATCTCTGAAATACCTCTTTGGTGAAATGACATCACCCATCACGGCGCGAGTCAATTGAAGGCTGCTTCCCGGAACGCGAACTCTTCGTGAGTCTCGCCAGCTCAATTGACCGCGACATCTCTCCTTGCGGTGTGAATTGCCCACCAGATTTTTTCCGCGGTCAGTGGCATGTCGATCTGGCTGACGCCGAATTCGGCGAGCGCGTCGAGCACAGCATTGGCGACGGCGCCGAGCGCGCCGGTCGTGCCGCCTTCGCCGGCGCCGCGCACGCCCAGCCGATTGGTCGGTGTTGGCACCTCGCTGATGTCAGTGACGAACAATGGCAGAAGATCGGCGCGGGGCATGGCGTAATCCATCAACGAAGCGGACAATAGTTGTCCCTGGGCATCGTAGGCGCAGAGCTCCCACAACGCCTGGCCAATTCCTTGAGCGGCGCCGCCATGGGTCTGTCCGTCGACGATGAGAGGGTTGATGGCTCGGCCGACATCGTCGACCGCGGTATAGCGGACGAGTTCGAGTGCGCCGGTCTCGCGATCGATTTCGACCTCGCAGACATGGGCGCCATAGGGGAAACCGAGCTGCAGAATGGTTTCGTCGCAAGTGGCCTCGAGCGCTCCGCGCAAGTTTTCCGGCAGATCTTTGCCGCTTTCCGCCGCCGCCGCCACGTCAAAGATTCCGACCGAACGATCGGTGCCTTTGACAGTATAGCGGCCGCCCGCGAATACGATGTCATCTTCGGCGGTTTCGAGCATATGGACCGCAATTCGCTTGCCCTTCTCGATAATGGCGTCAGTGGCTTTGCCCATTACGGTGCCAGCGAGCCGCATCGATCGGGCCGAGTGTGAGCCGCCACCCTCTTTGACGATGTCGGTGTCGTTTTCAAACACGGATACGCCGTCGAACGGGACGCCGAGCCACTCTGCCACGCATTGCGCGAACGTCGTCTCGTGGCTTTGTCCACTGGAAAGCGTGCCGACCACGACATCAACCTTCCCCTGAGGCTGCACCGTGATGTCGGCGCGCTCGCGCGGGTAGCCGCCGGTCGTTTCGAGATAGCAGCAGAGCCCAATGCCGCGCAGCCGCTTGCGTTTACGTGCTTCGATGCGCCGCCGCTTGATGCCTTTCCAGTCGCCGAGCTCCATCGCGCGCTCCATTACCGCGCGATATGTGCCGTTGTCGTAGGTGACGCCTTGCGCATTCTTGTAGGGAAAAGCCGATGGCGGAATGAGGTTGCGCCGCCTGAGCGCGACGCGGTCGAACCCGTGCTCAAACGCCGCTTTGTCGATCAACCTCTCGATGACGTAAATGACTTCCGGCCGGCCGGCACTGCGATAAGGGGTTGTCGGCATCGTGGTCGAGAGCACGGCGCGCGCGCGCACATGCGATAACGGAATGCGATAGCCAGCGGTCACCAGCCCGACGCCTTTGACTAGCGGAACGTAGGATCCCGAGTGAGCGCCGACATTACTGAGATTAGAGGTGCGCAAAGCGAGAAAGCGGCCGTCGGCATCCAGCGCGAGTTCGGCGGAGACCGTGAGATCGCGGCCCATATAATCGCTGAGGAACGCTTCGTGGCGTTCGGCTGTCCATTTAACTGGCCGCCCGACGCGCTTGGAGCCCCAGGCCACGAGCGCGAATTCGGGAAAGAAGCTGTTGCGCGTGCCAAAGTTGCCGCCGATCTCTCGCGCGATGACACGGACTGCTTCGTTAGGCACGCCGAGAATGTGCGCGAGCTCGCGCTTTTGACGCACGATGCCGCCTGAACCGGCATAGAGCGTGTAGCGTCCGCTCGTCGCATCGTAGATGCCGACCGCGGCGCGTGGCTCCATCGGCACACCGGTGACGCGATTGATCCAGGTATCGAGCCGCGTGACGTGCGCAGCCTTGTCGAACGCTCGGTCGACGGCCGCGGCGTCGCCGACTTCGGCGTCGATCACGACATTGCGGATATCGTCGTAAAGCCGTGGCGCGTCGGGCGCGAGCGCGCCCTTTGCGTCGGTCACCGCAGGCAACACGTCGTAGTCGACGGCAATGCGTTCGGCGGCATCCTTTGCCGCGGCAGGCGATTCGGCGATGACGAAGGCGACGGCGGTGCCGACATGACGTACGCGGTCGGTGGGCAATACGTGGTGCGGCGCCACCGGTACCGGGGAGCCGTCGCGGTTGTGGAGGACGATGTCCGGCGGTGTCCCCGGCGTCGCGCGATGGGGAATGACGTTGAGCCCGTCAGCGCGAGCATCCTCGCCGGTCAGTACCGCGATCACGCCGGGCATTGCGCGCGCCGGCGTGGAATCGATGCCGCGAATTAATGCATGTGCGTGCGGCGCCCGCAGCGCGGCGGCATAGGCCTGTCCGGGAAAATTGAAATCGTCACTGTAACAGCCGCGACCGGTAAGGAGGCGCAAATCCTCCTTGCGACGTGCCGAATCCCCGATGCGTGCCTGCATGGATTAACGGGTCAAGTATGAGGTCTGAAATATTCTCACAGCGCCGCCGATCCGGCTAGTACTACCATAGACCACATCTGCCGCGCGTTTGCCGAAGGGCGTATTAAAGGTATTGGGCAACCCATGAAATTTCGCCGCCGCAAATTCCTTCATCTGGCCGCCGTCGCTGTCACGCTACCGTTCGCTTCGCGCCAAGTCTGGGCGCAAGCCTATCCGACACGGCCGGTGCGGGTCATCGTCGGTTTTCCCGCCGGAGTTGCTCCGGACATCGTCGCGCGGGTCATCGGCCAGGCACTGTCGGAACGGTTCGGTCAGCAATTCGTCATCGAGAACCGGCCGGGCGCCGGCAGCAATATCGGCACCGAAGTCGTCGTCAGGGCGCCTCCGGATGGCTACACGCTTCTTCTTGCCATCTCGTCAGGAGCCATCAACGCGACGCTCTATTCAAATCTCAGTTTCAACTTTGTCCGCGACATTGCGCCGGTTGCGATGATAGGCCTTGGTCCCTTTGTCATGGTGATCAATCCTAAGCTGCCGGCCAAAACCGTTCCCGAGTTCATCGCTTATGCCAAAGCCAATCCTGGCAAGATCAATATGGCGTCACAGGGTACCGGGCTTGCGTCCCATCTCATGGGTGAACTTTTCAAAATGATGGCCGGCGTAAACCTGGTTCACGTGCCGTACGCTGGTAATTTTACAGCCGATCTCCTCAGCGGCCAGATGCAAGTCGCGTTCGTTCCGATAACCAATGTGATCGAGTACATCGGAGACGGTCGGCTGCGCCCGCTTGCTGTAACCACTGCAAAGCGGGCCGAGCTTCTGCCTGATCTTCCCACCCTAAGCGAGTTTCTTCCAGGCTATGATGCAACTGGTTGGAATGGCATTGGCGCGCCCAGGGGAACGCCCGCGGCAATCATCGAAAAGCTCAACAAAGAGATCAGCGCCATTGTGCGGGATCCCGCCATGAAGACGCGTTTCATTACCTTGGGCGTCGAGCCGCTGTCGATGACGCCTGCCGAATTCGGAAAACGCATCGCCGACGACACCGAAAAATGGGCCAAGGTGATCAAGTTTGCGAACATCAAAGCTGAGTAAGAGCCGAGCGATTACACGACATTTTTAACAATGTCGGTCCCGGTGCTTTGGTGACCTTTAATGCGCCGCCGCTTGCGCCGGCGTGAACATGGCGGTGAAGGCATTCACCGCGACGCCATGCTGCTAGCATGATGGCCGGCGGTCCTGGCATGGACATGCTCGTGCCGATTTCGGTGCACGCGTTCCGCCCGCGGTTCCGGCTTGGCGTCGTGGGCGAGCCGCTGCTTTCGTTTTTCTGACGAGCGCGCGAATTTGTGCTTGCGGGTGGCCTTGGACTTGGCCGCGGCGGGCGTCGCTAATTGGGTCTGGATCGGCCATTGCACATCGGCAACGTCTTCGCTCGGCACCGCGTCGGGCTCGAACGCCCCGACATCCGGGACGGGAAGCGCAGGGCCTTCCGCGGCACCACTAGCAACGGCCTGCGGCCAGCGCGGCGCGCCACGGTTGCCATCGCTGATCGACGGCTCGGCCGCGAATGCCGAAGCAGTCATCCCCGCTTTGGGTTTATCCGCCATTGCGATCACGTAAGACGGGGCCGGCACCACTTGCACGATATGGAAGCCTTTGTCCTTGAGCTCTTTGAGGAGGCCGGGCAGAGCGGCGACCGTCGCTGGATGGATGTCGTGCAGGAGCAACATGCCTTTGCCGTATGCTTCGAGCCGCTGCATTGCCAGGGCAATGATCTTTTTCCCGCCGATGCGGTGATGCCAGTCGTCGGCCACGGTGTCGGAAGAAAAAACGATCAGCCCGCGCACCGCAAGTTCGCTCTCGAGGAGGTCGGATCGCGCCAGGCCGGGAATGCGGAAGAACGGTGCGAGATATTTCGGATCTCCCAAGGCCGCACTAACGTCGGAAATGCCCCAGTCGATCTCTTGGCGTATTTTCTCGACCGGCAATTGGCCGAACCGGATCGGGTGATCCTCGCTGTGGGTGCCGATGGTGTGTCCTTCCTCGTAGATGCGGCGCACCATCGCTGGGAAAGCGCGGGCCATTTCGCCGACGAGGAAGTAAGTGACCTTCACGCATTGCGCGGCAAGAATATCGAGGATCTGGGTCGAATAGGGAGGCAGCGGACCGTCATCGAAGGTCAGCACGACTTCCTTGTCGTTGAGCGGGAGCGAATCGGGATATTGCATGCGGCCGATCCGCGGATTTTGCGCCGGATCAAGCGCCAGCACCCGGCTCGTGCCCAGGGCGTCCGGGTGCCCGGGACAATTGGCGTCTGCTTGGCCGCCGGCCTCTTGCGCAGCTTGCGGAGTGGCGGTTTGCGCATTGGCTTCGGGTTGGGAAGCGGCAAGGTGGGCTGGGGATTCCTGCGCCAAAGCCAATTCGGCGCACAGCGGCGCCGCGCTCGCCACCGCAAGCGCCACCGCCAACAAAGCTGCCCCGGCTTTGCTCATTCCCAGCCCCGACACGCGAACCCCGGCAATAGCGCCAAACACTCGATCCAACACAAATCTCCAAACTCACGAATTCAGTCTAATCTTACAATTGGCCCACATTAACGGCGCCTGAACGGTACCGCCCGATCACTGCCTGGACTGTTAATAAATCTGATAAATCCGTGGTTTACGGGCCGCGACGGGGCCAGTTTACCGGGCTTTGTATCGGGGGTTCGCGCCGTTATCTTTAAGACCAGACTTTTGTGATTAGCCGGCCTGGGAGCGAGTGATGCTATCGAACAGCCTGCCGGGTCTCGACTTCGGGCTAGGCAGTGACATTGAAATGCTTCGCGACACGGTGCGCGACTTCGCGCAGGAAAAGATCGCGCCGCGTGCCGACGAGATCGACAGGTCCAACAGTTTTCCTCGCGACTTGTGGCCACAGCTCGGGGCGCTTGGTCTTCTCGGGATCACAGTCGAAGAGGAATGGGGTGGCGCCGGGCTCGGCTATCTCGCGCATTGCGTGGCCATGGAGGAAATTTCGCGGTCCTCCGCCTCCGTCGGTCTTTCCTATGGCGCGCATTCAAATCTGTGCGTCAACCAGATCCGCCGTAACGGCAGTGACGAGCAGCGGCGGCGCTATCTGCCGAAGCTCATTTCCGGCGAGCACGTAGGCGCCTTGGCGATGTCGGAGCCCGGCGCCGGCTCGGACGTCGTTTCCATGCGCACGCGCGCCGACCGCAAGGGCGATCGCTACATCCTCAACGGCTCGAAAATGTGGATCACCAACGGGCCGCTCGCCGACACCATCGTGGTTTACGCCAAGACCGACCGAACCGCCGGCGCGCGCGGCATTACCGCCTTGATCGTCGAGAAGGCGTCCAAGGGATTCTCAACCGGCAAGAAGCTCGACAAGCTCGGCATGCGCGGCTCCGACACCAGCGAGATCGTTTTCACCGACTGTGAGGTGCCCGCACATAACGTGCTCGGGGTCGTCGGTAACGGGGTCAATGTGTTGATGTCCGGTTTGGATTACGAGCGTGCGGTGCTGGCCGCGGGGCCGCTCGGTGTGATGCAGGCGTGTCTCGATCTCGTCATTCCCTATCTCCATCAGCGCACGCAATTCGGTCAGCCGATCGGCCGTTTCCAGCTGATGCAGGCCAAGCTCGCAGACATGTATGTCACGCTCAACGCCGCGAAGGCTTACGTCTACGCGGTCGCCAGGGCTTGCGACAACGGGGAGACCACGCGCGAGGACGCCGCCGGCGCCATCCTTTATGCCGCGGAGCGCGCCACCTGGATGGCGCTCGAAACTATCCAGTGTTTGGGCGGCAACGGTTACATCAATGATTATCCGGCCGGCCGGCTTCTGCGCGATGCGAAGCTTTACGAGATCGGCGCCGGGACCAGCGAAATCCGCCGCATGCTGATCGGGCGGGAAATTTTCGAGAAGACGCGGTGAAGCGGATGACGGCTCGGAGATTGCTGGGACTCGCAATCGTTTTGTCGGCGCTGGCAATATCATCCGCCAACGCGCAAACGCGCAAGCCGACCGCGGAAGAGGTGGCGGCAATCCGAAATTGCGCGGCGAAATATCAGGATGACGTGGACGAGGGCGAGCGGCACTGTGTGTTCAATCTTGTCGCCACGCCGTGCACCAATACGCGGGAAGGTTCTTCCAATTTCAGCACAGCAGACTGCTATCGCGTCGAATGGGTGATCTGGGACAATCTTCTCAACGAGAACTTCAAGAATCTGATGGGCGCGCTGGATAACCAGCAGACCGCAAAGCTGCGCGCCATGCGGCAAGCGTGGATCACCTACCGCGACACCACCTGCAATTTTTATATGGATAAAATTCAGGGCTCGATGGCGATCCCGATGGGAGCGGCTTGCGCGGCGCGCGAAACCGCCCGCCGGGCGCTGCTTCTCCGGTTTTTCGATCAAATCTAGGGTGCGGACCGCGCGCGCTTCTACCGTTCAGCCTAGCCGCCGATCATATTCCAGCACCGCATTGAGGAGGACCTGAGCGCCGGCGGCGCATTGCTCAAAACTCGACCACTCCGCTTCGTTGTGCGAGATGCCGCCGCGGCTCGGCACGAAGATCATGGTCGTCGGCGCCACACGGGCAACGTAGACGGAGTCGTGGGCGGCGCCGGAGACAATATCGCGGGAGGGAAAACCGGCCGCTTCGACCGCGACGCGCACGCAATCGATCAAGTCAGGCGAAAAGTGCACCGGCGGCGAAGCCCAGATTCGGGTCTCGCGATAGGTAAGCTGCAGCGGCGGCAGGACTTCGGCCAGCGCTTCGCGTAATTGCATTTCCATGAAGTCGAGAACTTTTTCGTCCGGATAGCGGAAATCGACGGTGAAGAATACCTGGCCGGGAATGACATTGCGGCTGTTTGGCCGGCTCTCGATCAGACCGACGGTACCCACCGCATCAGGAACATCTCGCGCGATCGCATCGACGCGCTCGATCATTCGTGCGGCGCCGACCAACGCATCTTTGCGCAGCCGCATCGGCATCGCGCCGGCATGGGCTTCCTCTCCGGCAATCGTCACCTCGTACCAACGTGCCCCCTGCGCACCCTGTACAATGCCGATCATCCGGCCTTCGTGCTCCAGGATCGGTCCTTGCTCGATGTGCAGCTCGAACATGCCGGAGAATTTGCGGGCGCCCGCTTTCTCCATGCCGCGATAACCGATGCGCGCCAGCTCCTCGCCGAAGGTTTTGCCCTCGCGGTCGCTGCGGGAATAAGCGAAGTCCGGCGAAAAAACGCCGGCGAAAACGCCGGAGGCCAACATAGCTGGGGCAAAGCGCGCCCCTTCTTCGTTGGTCCAGTTGACGAGCTCGATCGGCGCGTTTGTCGTCCGGTCGTTGTCGTGGAGCGTCCGCAGCGCTTCGAGCCCGGCGAGGACCCCAAGCGGGCCGTCGAATTTGCCGCCGGTCGGCTGGGTGTCGAGATGCGAGCCGATCGCGATCGGGGGCAGGTTGGAATTTTTGCCCGCCCGCCGCGCGAACATGTTGCCCACCTCATCGACGGTCACGGTGCAGCCAAGCGCGGTACACTGCGCCTTAAGCCAATCGCGGACTTGCCGATCGAGGTCGGACAGCGTGAGACGGCAAATGCCGCCTTTTGCGGTGGCGCCGATCTGCGCGGTCTTCATCAGCGAGTCCCACAGCCGCTGGGCATCGATCTGCAGAGGCTTCACGTCCAAAACTCCATCAGGCGTGGGGAGGGCGAGACTCCGTGATAGCGGCCATTGGCCGACTAGGCCATCGCATTAGTCTGCCATCGGCCTAGATTAGGGCGGCTGCTGGCGTACTAACTCATTGAATCCACGACGAATCAGCTATGATGGGGCGCTGGGAAAGCGCGGGAGCAAGCGCCATGCTGCGCGTGCGGTTGAAAGCGGACGGACGCTTGGTCGAGGTGTTGCCGGACGGCAGCGAACGCCCGATCGCCAGCGATCCACGCGCAATTGCCAGCGCCGCGCACCATGCCGCCCGTGCCGAAGAAGCCCGCTATGCGCGCAATGTGCGGGGGCGGACCGGCCTCACGCAGGCCGCCTTCGCGGCGCGGATCGGCGTACCGGTCGAGACCGTTCGTAATTGGGAGCAAGGCAAGCGCTCGCCGCGCGGTCCCGCCCGCGCGCTCCTCAAAGTCATCGAAGAAGCGCCCGACGCCGCCTTCGCGGTGTTCGCTAAAGCGCGTTAAGGCCGCATAACACCCTCGCTCGGCAAGGACTGGAATTGCCGCCGGCAATCGCCGATGCTGCGGCCCGCCCGCGGCATTTCGTGGAGGTTATTGCCCGCATGGACGTTATCGAAAATGGTGGCGCGCGTATTCCGATCCTCGGCTTTGGCACGATGACGCTGAAGGAGGATGTATGCGTGCAATTGGTCGAAGCATCGCTCAAGCTAGGCTACCGGCATCTCGACACCGCGCAAATGTACGGCAATGAGCGCGAGGTCGGGTCCGGCATGCGCGGCTCGGGGCTTAAGCGCGAAGATATTTTCCTCACTACCAAAGTCTGGTTCACGCGCTTGGCTGCCGGCGATTTTGAGCGTTCCGTGGACGAAAGCCTGCAGCGCTTGGCGCTGCCGTGGGTCGACCTGTTGATGATTCATTGGCCGAACACGCAGGTGCCACTTTCGGAATCGATTGCCTCGTTGTGCAAGATGAAGAAAGCGGGACTGACCAAGCATATCGGCGTCGCCAATTTCAACATCGCCCTGATTGAACGGGCGGTCGAACTCGCAAGCGAACCGATCGCCGTGTTGCAGATCGAAACGCATCCCTATCTGGATCAGAGCAAGGTGATCGCGGCGGCGCGCCGCCATGGCATGGCGGTCGTCGGCTATTGTCCTCTGGCGCGCGGCAAAGTGCCCGCCGACCCGACGCTGCAGCAGATCGGCAAAGCACATGGAAAAACGCCGGCACAAGTGGCGCTGCGTTTCCTCGAGCAGCAACAGATCATTCCCATCCCGCGCACATCCAAGCGTGAGCGGCTTGCCGAAAACCTCGGTAGCCTGGATTTCAAGCTGAGCGAGGCGGAAACGGCAGAGATCGCAAAGCTCAAGCGCTCGGATTCGCGGATCGTCAGTCCACCGCAGGCGCCGAAGTGGGACGCATGAGCGCGGCTGGATCCATCGCGAGCGTCAGCGCAAACGGCGCCAAGATTCCGCTCCTTGGGCTCGGCACCTGGGATCTGCGCGGGCGGACCTGCGTGCGCATGGTGGAACAGGCGTTGCGGCTCGGATACCGGCACATCGATACCGCGGAAATGTACGATAATGAGCGCGAAGTGGGCGAGGGCCTGCGCGCCTCCGGCATCAAGCGCGGCGATGTCTTTGTGACCACCAAAGTCTGGCCGTCGCATTTTGCGCCGCGCGAGCTTGAGCGTGCGGCGCGCGATTCGCTCGCGCGGCTGCGTCTGCGCGAGGTCGATCTGTTGCTGCTGCACTGGCTCAATCCGCAAATTCCGCTTGCCGACACGCTCGGCGCGCTGTGCAAGGTCAAGCGCGACGGGCTCGCCCGCCATATCGGCGTATCCAATTTCACGGTGAAGCTTCTCGAGGAAGCCGTTCGGCTTTCGACCGAGCCGCTGGTCTGCAATCAGATCGAATGCCACCCCTTTCTCGACCAATCGAAGGTGATCGCCGCCTGCCGCAAGCATGACATGGCGGTCGTCGCCTATAGTCCCATCGCGCGCGGGAGCGCGCGCAACGATAAACTGTTGGCGCGCATCGGCGCCGCGCATGGCAAGACCGCGGCGCAGGTCTGCCTGCGTTATCTGGTGCAGCAGGACATTGTCGTGATCCCGCGCACCAGCAAAGAACAGCGCTTATCTGAAAATGCGGCGATTTTCGATTTTGCGCTGAGCGCGGCGGAAATGCGGGAGATCGCGGGGCTGGCGCACCGCGATGGCCGTATCGTCGATTGGTCCTATTCCGGCCGCTCGCAGTGCGATTGAGGCGTCTTTTTTCTATGCGGCCGATTGCTCTCGGCAGAATCATCCGTTTTTGAACCCTCAGCGCGCTGAGGATTGCGGCATGCGCCTGGGCGCGGCGCCCTTGGATCGGCGTCGCCAACGCGGCCCGTTTTGTTGGTGAGCTGCCGCGCTCGCAAATATTCTTCAAAATCGACCGCGGAGAGCGGCTCGCCGTAGAGAAAGCCCTGCGCTTCCTCGCAGCCTTCGCCGAGCAGAAACTCGGCTTGCGCTTGCGTCTCAACACCTTCGGCGATCACCTTAAGCCCGAGATTGTGCGCCATCACGATCAATGAACGTACGATCGCGGCGGCGTCGGTGTCGTCAATGATTTTGCGCACGAAACTGCGATCGATTTTGATCCTTGAGAGCGGGAATCGGGTCAAATAACTCAGCGACGCATAACCGGTGCCGAAATCGTCAAAGGCAATGCTGACGCGTTTTTCGTGCAACTTTTGCAGCGTCTCGGCAGCGCCCTCATAGTTAAGAGTGCTGTTTTCAGTGATTTCGAGCTCAATGCTTTCCGGCGGCAAATTGGTCTCGCGCAACACGTCGTCGATCGCCTTCAAAAGCACATCGCCCTGGAATTGCGGAGGGAACACATTGATGCCGATTCGCCCGGGCGATAGTCCCATCCCCCGCCAGGAAGTGGCCTTCTGGCAAGCGGTGAGAATGATCCACCTGCCGACGTCCAGTGCGACGGCGTTGGTCGCAAGGGTGTCGATGAATGCGCCCGGCATGAGGATCCCGCGCTCGGGATGCCGCCAGCGCAGCAACGCCTCCGCGCCGACAACGGCGCCGTCGATGAGACGGATCTCGGGCTGGAAGTAGATCTCAAGCTCTTTTTGCGCGTAGGCCCGCGTCAATTCGAGATCGAGCGCGCGGCGCGCCTGAACTTGCGCGCGATGTACGGGCAGAAAAAAGCGGCGGGTGCGGCCGCCATTCGATTTTGCCTGGTACAGCGCGAGATCAGCATTGGCGAGCAGCTCGTCGACGGTCGTGCCGTCATTCGGCGCGATCGACGATGCCAGCGCTGCCGCCGGCACGCACGGAGTGCTCATTGATCTCGAAATTCCGCGCCAGCCGATCGAGCACTATGTCCACGATCTCGCCGATCACGCGTGGATCGCCACATTCAGGAACAACCAAAACAAACTCATCGCCGCCCAGCCGGAATACCTGAACGTTGGCGCGCGCGCTGGTGGCTTCGATGAATCGCTGTCCGACCTCGACCAAGAGCTGATCGCCAACCGAGTGGCCGAGCGTGTCGTTGACATCTTTGAAACTGTCGAGATCGAACAGCGCGACCGAGATCGGCCGCTTCGAGCGCTCGCCGGCGAGTAACCGGCCGAGGACTTTCTGCAGCGACAACCGGTTAGGTAGGCCGGTCAGCGGGCCGAAATGCGCAAGCCGTTCCAGTTGTGCCTGGGCTTTTTTCCGCTACATCTCGAAGGATTCCCCTTGTCCCTCCGAGGGCACGATCTGAACCGCCGTGCCGATCGCTTCCGCAGCGCTATATCCGTAGAGATTCTCTGCTGCGGGATTCCAGAGAACGATCCGGCGGTCGAGATCGGAACAGACGATGCCTACCGGCGATGCATCGATGACCGCGGCAAGCGTGTTTTTGGACTCCTGCAGTTCGAATTGCCGCCGTTCTATCGACGCCGCCATGCGGTTGAATGCCTCGGCGAGGTTGCCGACCTCGTCGTCTGTCTTCACCGTGGTTCGGTGGGTAAGATCGCCGCTCGCGAGCGAGAGTGCATCGCGTTGCAGTTGCTGCAATGGCCCAACAATGCGGCCCGACAGCATCCACGCGATCGCGATCCCTGCCAGGAGAGAAAAACCGCTGAAGATCCCGCCCAAGGTCAAGTGAGTCATCATCGCGTCCTGGCCCGCATTGGTCGGAAATCCAACCGACACCACCCACGGAATGCGGGGCGCCTTGGCCGATCCGGTTATGCGTTTGACGCGATCGGGCCAGGGCGTTATCGCCGATGATTCTTTTTGGGCCAGCATCGCGGCCACGTCGTCTGACCCGCTAAGATTGCGGCCGATCCACTCTTGGACCGTTCTCGCTTTGCGCGACGACAATTCCCTTTTCGTTGATGATCCGCACGATGCTGCCGGCGGGGAGCGTCTGCGTTCGCAGCGCATCCTGAAAACGATCGAGCTTGGTGCCGATGGCGATAACCGCGCGAAGTCGGCCGGTTTGATCCTTTACCGGGGAGGCTAACGTGACAACCCATTCGCCCTTCAGCTTGGTGCGGATCACATCGCCAATCGCCAGGCGCTGACCGGCAATCACCTGCTGAAAATAGGCTCTGTCGCCCGCGTAAAACCGCCTGTCCGAGTTCCACGAAATTCCGATATTGGAGCCGTCCGGGGCAAACAGCAGGATGTTGCTGATGTAGTCCGGCAATTCCTCCTTCACTTGCCGCAGCAGAGCGTTGTTTGCGTCGGCGTCTGCCAAACGCGTTGACACGGCGCGGCTTAGGCCGGTCAGCAGATTTTCGAGGCTGCCGATGTGGTCATCGACTTGAATCGCAAGCAGCCGCGCCTCATCGAGGGCGCGTTCAAGCGCCTGATTTTGATCGTCGCGCAATTGGCTCCACAGGCCAATGCAGATTACGGCAAAGAAGGGAAATACGGCGGCAACCACCAGCCCCAACAAGCGCGATCGTATTGTGCGTAACAGCATCGGGCAGCCCATCTGCGCCTGTCGCATTCTTCGCGCTAGCGTGGGCGTGCTTATCGTCGGACTGGTTTTCGGCAGGTTTTACGCAGAATGTTGGGCGATAATCTTCCTGGCTAGGTTTAATCCGGACTTAATCACTTCAGCCAAATGCGGGCGCCATCGTGAAGGAATGACAAACCCAGTGCCGGACCGAGCGCCGACTTTGCCGTGCAACGCGTACCGGCTTTAGCGTAACGCCGCGGCGATATTGCCACCGTCGACCGTGGTGACGTCAGCCGTGGTTTTCAGCGCCAGTGCCAGGTGCAAGAAGGCCTGCGCGACATCTTCGGCATCCACTTCGCGGCCGAGCAGATTGCCGGTCATGTAATCTTTCTCGCTCACCCCGCGCGCCTTGGCGCGCGACGCAATCATCTCCGGGGTGAGCAGACCAGAACGGATACGGTCGGCATTGACTGCATTGGCGCGAATGCCGTCGACGCCGTAATCGAGCGCGTATTGCCGCATCAAAGCGAGCGCCGCGGCTTTGGGAATTCCGTACGGCCCAAAATTTGGGCCGGGATTGACCGCTTGCTTGGAAATATTGAAGAGCAGGCAGCCGCCGGTGCCCTGCGCGCGCATGATCCGGACCGCGGCTTGGGCGACACGCTGGTGACCGTAGAAATTCAGCTCAAAGCTCTGGTGCAGAATGTCCTCGTCGACCTCGCCGATGCGGCCCTGCCAGGCGGCGCCGGCATTGGAGACGAGGATATCCACGCCGCCGAAATGCTCCGCGATCTTGGCGAATGCTGCGCTGACCGATGCACCATCGGTGACATCGCAGGCGAGCGCCAGTGCATGTCCGCCGACCGCATTGGCTTGCTCACGCGCGGCGGCTCGATCGACGTCAAGCAATGCAACCTCGGCGCCAGCCGCGGCGAAGCACTTGGCGGTCGCAGCTCCAATGGCGCCGCCGGCGCCGGTTATCGCGGCAACTTGTCCGGCGAGCGGCGGCTCTTTGCGTGCGCCAAGCTTTGCCTGCTCAAGCGGCCAATATTCGCAATTGAACATGTCGGCTTCGGAGATCGATTCAAACCGCCCGATCGCTTCGGCATCGGCCAAACATTCGATCCAGGCCTCGGCGATGTCGGCGGCAATGACGGCGTCTTGCCTGGCGCGGCCCAGGCCGAACAGGCCGAGCCCAGGCACCAGGGCAACCCGGGGCAGGGGATCAAGCGGGCTTTTGTTGCCACCAGCACGCTTATTGTGGCGCGCGAAATAATCGCGGTAACGCGTTGTGAATTCGTGGGCTTTTTCGCGCGCACCCAGCGCAAATTCGCCCATGCGTTTCGGCTCGGGCGCGTTTAGAACCAGCGGCCAATTCTTGGTGCGGATCGTGTGATCTGGCGTGATCACGCCAGCTTGGCTCAATCGCTGCAGGTCCTTGCCATTAAGAAAATCCAGAATCGCGTTGCCGGTGCGGAATTCGAGCACTAAACGACGCCAAGCGCCCTCGATTTTGTCGTCTTTCTCGCTGCACGCGCCGCGTACGATCGGCGCAACATCCGCCACCGTCGGTGATCGGTGCGCGACTTGCGCGGCGGCGACGGATTTTCGGTTGCGCGCGATGAAATCCTCGGCACGCGAGACAACGGCGGTCATACGCTCGTAAGCCTCACGCGCCGTTTTGCCGAAGGTGACAAGCCCGTGTTTGCTCAAGATCAGGCCTTCGCAGGCGGGCGCCCGCTCGAAAACCTCGATGGCCTTTTTAGCAAGACCAAATCCCGGCATCAGGTAGGGAACGAAAGCCATCCGGTCGCCAAAAACTTCCGCGCAAATCTGTTCGCCACGCGGTTGATCGATCACGCTCAACACCGCGGTCGCGTGGGCGTGGTCGATGAATTTGTGCGGCAGAAAGGCGTGCAGCATCACCTCGACCGACGGATTTGGCGCGCGCGGATCGATCAGGTTGGCTCGCTCGATACCAAGGAGCTCTTCGTCGCCGATCATCGCGAGCGCGCGCAGTTCACGCATCGGTTCAAGCCGCAGCGCGGGAAAGTCGGCCGGGCCGATGGACGCCATGTCGGCGCCGGAGGCTTTGACGCGCACCACCTCGACTTCCTTGCCGAGAAGGTCGCTCATCTTGGTCTTGAGCGACGTGTTGCCGCCGCCGTGAAGCACAAGTTTGGGATCGCGGCCCAACAGGCGCGTCGTGTAGATGCGCAATGACAGATTGGGGTCGATCCCAGCTTTGTCGCCGTCAGCTACGATGGCGTTCGCGTCGCGATCGACCCAGCCGCTCTTCATCGGCGACTACACTTGTCTGCGCATGATCTTATCCGAAAACCGGCGTCCACTTTTCGGGATCATGCGCTAGCCGCCAGCGAAGCGGCGGGACCACCAGCCGGTACGGCGCGGCCGTTCGCCTTTGGAAGCGTCGCCGGTTTCGGTAATCACTGGCTCCGCTCCCTGCGAGGGCGCGGGCGCCGCCGGATCGGTCCTCTCGGCTTCGCCTCCCGCTGTCGGCGCGGGTTCGCGAACCGTCGAGCGCCGACGCCCCGCTTCCGACTGTCCGGCTGCGGTAGGTGACATCGCCGGCGACATGTCAGGCGGGGCCGCACGCTCGGTCGGCGGCGAATCGAGGTCGGCAACGGCATGAGAGAGGGCAGGTTCGGTCGCCGCGGGCGCAATGAACTGTTCGGCGGGCGCGAACTCTTGTTGCGCGTAGTGCGCGGATTGATCGGGCCCGGTATACCCGCTCTCGCCATTGCGCTGCCGATTGCGGCGCCCGCCGCGGCGGCCGCGACGTCGGCGGCGCTCATCACGGCGCGGCGCTTCGCGCCCCTCATCCGGCTCGGTTACAAAGCCACCGGTTGTTTCGGCCATGGCTTCATCCGGCGGGGCGTCGTGAGCCTCCGCGGTCTCGCCATGGGTCTGGTCATAGGCCTGGTCATAGGTCTGGTCATGGGCCGGTTCGGTGATCGCGATCTGCTCGACGTTGGGCCTGGCGTGGTCACGCATAGGCTCACCACCGCCGCGCCCGCGGCGGCGACGCCGGCGTCGCCGGCGCGATCCGCCTTCGCCCGGTTCAGCGACCGCGGGGATGCCGATCTCGGCCTCAGTCTCGGCTTCTTCCGCCTCGCCTGTCGCGCCGCCGATCTCTTCGAGATCATCCTCTTCTTCCAGCGGCGCGACCGGGGCTTGAGCCCGTTCGGCAATCGCTTTTGCCGCCTCGGGCGTATGCACCTGTTCGCCACGATCGATCACAAAGGTCTGTGGCGCGCGAACCGTTTCATCCGCGGTGATCGTAATGGTAATGGCGAACCGATCTTCCAACCCCCGCAAATGCGCACGCTTTTGGTTGAGCACATAGAGCGCGACGTCGGGACGCGTGCGTGCGATGAGATTATGTGTTGCGCCTCTTATCAGCTGATCTTCGAGTGCGCGCAGCACCTGCAAGGCCAGCGACGAGACCGAGCGGACATGGCCACTGCCGCCGCAATAAGGGCATTTCTCGGTTGAGCTTTCGAGCACGCTGGTGCGGATGCGCTGGCGCGACATTTCGAGCAGACCGAAATGGGAGATCCGGCCGACCTGGATGCGCGCTCGATCGTGCTTGAGACAGTCCTTAAGGCGCCGTTCCACCGCGCGATTGTTGCGTTTTTCATCCATGTCGATGAAGTCAATGACGATTAGTCCGGCGAGATCGCGCAAACGCAGTTGCCGTGCAATCTCGTCCGCCGCCTCCAAATTGGTTTTGAACGCGGTGTCCTCGATATGATGCTCGCGGGTTGCGCGCCCGGAATTGACGTCAATCGCTACCAAGGCTTCGGCCTGGTTGAGCACGACATAACCGCCTGACCGCAGCTGCACGACGGGCGAGAACATCGCGTCAAGCTGGTTCTCGACCCCGTATCGCGACAATAGTGGCTGGCTATCGGCGTAAAGCTTCACGTTCTTGGCATGGCTCGGCATGAGCATGCGCATGAAATCCTTGGCTTCATGATAGGCGTCCGCGCCCGCGACCAAGACCTCATCGACATCCTTGGTATAAAGATCGCGAAGCGAGCGCTTGACCAGCGAGCCTTCCTCATAAACGAGCTTCGGAGCCGTCGATTTGAGCGTCAGGTCGCGCACCGTCTCCCACATCCGTAAGAGATATTCGAAATCGCGCTTGATCTCGATCTTGGTACGGCTTGCGCCGGCGGTGCGCAGAATCACGCCCATGCCTTCCGGCACTTCGAGTTCGGCGGCTGCTTCCCGCAGCCGCGCGCGGTCGTCCGGACTTGTGATTTTGCGACTGATGCCGCCGCCCCGGGCGGTATTTGGCATCAGCACCGAGTAGCGTCCAGCCAGCGACAGATAGGTGGTCAGTGCCGCGCCTTTGGTGCCGCGTTCTTCCTTGACCACCTGCACCAGCATGACCTGCCGGCGCTTGATGACTTCCTGAATCTTATATTGGCGCCGAAAACGCGGCGCGCGATCCGGAACCTCTTCCAATGCATCCGCGCCGCCGACGGATTCTACGATCTCTTCGGCCGCCTCTTCTTCCTCGCCATTGCCTTCCAGCGAGCGCGCCTCGGTGGTAACCGCGCCTTCGCCGTTCTCGTCTGCCGGCGCAGATGGGGCGACCTCAACTTCTTCGAACGCGTCGCGTTCCTCTTCGCTGCCGCCCCCATGTGCGCTGCCGGCCTCGACCTCGCCGGCCGAGGCTCCGCCCGCGGGCGCTATCGGCGCCGCACTTTCGAAGCCCGGCGCAGTCGTCTCGTCCACCGGCGCAGCGGTCAGGAACTCGGTTTCAGAGCTCGATTCCCCGGTGCCGGCCGGTTCTGGCCCGGACTGATCCGGTTCAACTATGTCGCCGGCGAGCGGCTCGGCAGTGTCGCTCCGGATCAAATCGTCATCGCGGCGCGACGGGGCAGCGTCGCGGATCCGTCGAGGGACACGCTCGACATCGTCCGCAGCGGCGCGCTGCGCGCGCTCGTCCTCGGCGATCAGAGCCTGCCGATCGGCGATCGGGATCTGATAATAGTCCGGATGGATTTCGCTGAAAGCCAGGAAACCGTGGCGGTTGCCGCCGTAATCGACAAAAGCGGCTTGCAGTGACGGCTCAACGCGCGTCACTTTCGCCAGATAAATGTTGCCCCTTAATTGTTTGCGGTGCGCAGATTCAAAGTCGAATTCCTCGACGCGGTTGCCGCGCAAAACCACCACCCGGGTCTCCTCCGGATGGGTCGCGTCGATGAGCATTTTGTTGGCCATTGGCAAATCTCTTGGGGACCGTGCCCGTTCGCGT
>DATAYT010000236.1:0-2427 GCA_036272395.1 Xanthobacteraceae bacterium | reverse complement strand
GCCATCGCCGATAAATTTTAGCACCTCGCCGCCGAAAGCATGAACCGCGCCCGCGATGCGATCGAACCAGGTATTCAGCGCTGCGATGACCACGGCGGGAGGATTGTTATCTGATAGCGCCGTGAATCCGCGCAGATCGGCGTAGAGGAGTGCCGCCGGGATGGTCTCGCCGATATCGCGGCGTAAGGGTGCCGCCAGCACCCGCGCCGCGCTGCGCCGGCCCAGATAGGCTTCCAGGGCCGCCGTCAACGTAGCGCGTGCCGCGAGGGCGGCGAGCGGCGCGGCGGCAAAGCGCGCCGCCTGACGCAGATTATCGATCTCGCTCGGCGTGAACGCACGCGGCCCGATCCAGCTCAACAAAGGCCCATCGTTCTTTGGTCCGATAGCGTCCTCGTGCACCACGCCCGCCGCGATTGTTGCCAGCCAGCGCCGGCCGGCATTGTTCGGCGAACCTGACTCCTGCACCGCCACAGGCGCGCTAGGCGCAAACCCCAAAGCTTCAATGACTTCCCTGCTGTCGGCACGCCACAACCATGTACGTCTGGCAATGAGCGGGTGCGGAACGGCGAGCGTCAGAGCGCCACCCGCGAGCGGCAGGCCATCGGCGACCAGATGTGCGCCGAGTTCGGCCAACACCCGGTCGGCGCCCGCCGCCTCGGCGGCGGCATCGACAAGCCAAGAAAGCGTCGAAGAAAGCACCATGGAGCGATCATGGGTTGACGCACCATTCTTGTCACGACCCATCCCTGAAGATGTGCGTCAATGCAGTTTTGCTTCAGAAATGATCCGACGCGTTGGCAGTCCGCCGCTCAGAGCAAGTGACTCAAACTCATCAGCGCTGCGCTGGTCCACGATCGATGCCGGGATTTCCGCCGCCGGCTGCAATGGTCAGCCGATCCAGGTAATGCGCCCAGCCCCTATTGTGGCTGGCGCACTGCGCCTCGTTGGGAAGACCGCTATGGGTCATGCGCAATAACGTGCCGCCGTTTCGTTCGATCAGATCGATCTCGATCAAGCTCGATCCCGGCGGCACCTCTTGGCCACCCTCCCAACCGAAGGTGTAGGCGAGACGGTGGACCGGCACGACCTCCCGGAACGCGCCGCGCGCCACACGGGCGTCGTCGCCGCCGACGCCTTTGAGGAGATAGAGCCCGCCCGGATACGCCTCGGTTGTTGCCTCGGCGCTCATCCAGCTGATGATCTTTTCCGGATCGGTGAGGAAGGCGAAAACCGTAGCAGGCGGCGCGGCGATCTGGGTCTCGCGTCGGACGATGAGCAGTTCATTCACTGATGCCTCCTAGGCCGAACCCGCTTGGCGGAGCCAAAGATCTGCCGTTGAAGCTCAATCCCAGCGGTGCGTCGCTTACACAGCCTGACCATCGTACAAAAATTCGACACGGTGGCCACTTATCAATTGGTGGCCACTTTGGCGTGTTAACGCGATGTCGACGGCGCCGCTCGAATTCATCTGGCTCGAAGAGCTGGCACCCTAGTTAGCTGGCGACACGAAGGGCAGCGTTTAGACCTGGATAGAGCGCGCACAGGTGACCAGCAAGTCGATGTCGCTTCTTGGCGCCCGAATAATTGACCGAGTTGGTCGCAACGAGGACAGAGTTACCCACGGATGATCAGCTTGCGCTCAAGAGATTTGCAAAGAGCGAGATCGGCGTCCGACATGTGCGGCCCGGTTTCGTCATGCCGGAAAAAAAGCAAAATCCGGTTGATCCGCGCGGCGAGCTCGACCGCTTGCTGTCGTTTTAGGCGCTGCGTGCTGGTGCGCGTGCGAATAGAATTCGCCAATCGTTCGGCGCCCTCGGCCTCTGAAGTTAGAATCGCGACGAGGCTATCTCGATCGATATTAACGAGCGAATTCAGAAGAGCGTCGAGGTCACGCATGATGTTTACATGCTCTCGCGCGCCAAAAAACGCTGATTTCGACTTGAGGTCATTATACTTGATGGCGTCAACAAAATAACCATCCGCGTAACCACGAGGAAAATCCTTTGACCGTCAAGCCGAGCGCTCGCCCGCGCCGGTGAGGTGATCGAATAAAGTGTCACCATGTCCGCTATTGGCATCATTAGCGGGTCGCTTTTGCTGCGATGCATGGGGCTGACCTGCTATACTTAGCCCGTGATCCCTGGCCTTGGGGTACGCCCCATGAGGCGGCGTGACTTCGTCACCCTGCTCAGTGGCACGGCGGCGCGGCCGCTTAGCGCCCTGCTGAGCGGCACTGTCGCCGGCTTTTCCCCTCCAACGCTCGCCCAGCAGCAGCTTCCAGTTATCGGAGTCCTGAGCAGCCGTTCGCGAGCGACCGATGCACTCCTGCTCGCAGTCATTCGACAGGGGTTGAATGACACCGGTTTTGTTGAAGGTCGCAACGTGCAACGGATCCGGTCCGCAGTGGGCTGGTCTCTAGTCTGCATC
>DATAYT010000235.1:0-5201 GCA_036272395.1 Xanthobacteraceae bacterium | reverse complement strand
ACCGCGCAATTCGGCGAGATAACCCTTCACCCCACCGAAGGCGGTATCGAATTCCATCCGGACCGGGATCATGCGATCGCCTGCCACCAGCCGGGCATACCAAATCTTGCCCCGCCGGTAGGTGTCCTCGTTTTTGTTTGGATTGGCCGCGATCTCTTCGCGGACGACCTCGCACAGTTGAGCTGGACCGGCGAAATTCTGATGGCCGTCCGCTGTCAGAAGGTCTCGGTTAATGTCGGTGAAGCGAAGATTGTAGAGGCCGCTGCCATCGAATACCGAAACCACGAGTCCACAAGTGCCGCGACTGGCGAGCTGACGTTCCAGTAGGAGATACGCCGTCAGCTGATCGACGCTACCGCGCACCTGTTGCGCCGCGACCAAAAGAAGGTTCTTGGCCGAGGATGGCGTCGAAGAGTTGATCACAGTACCGTCGCCCTGGTAATCGAGACCGTAATGACGATCGACGCTGTTGCGCCGAACATCGGCGCGGTAGGCTTCGGGACGAAGCGTCTCTCCGGCAAGTGCTCCGTTAGCCTCCGAGTGGCTCGTAAGATCAACAAAAACGCTGGCGAGGCCGCGGGTATCGAGATCCATCGCGATCGCATACTGGTTTCCGGCTTCCGCGACGCTGGTGCGGTTTGTCAACACGTGCAAGCCGGCAAGCCCGAAAACCTCAAAGCGCGCGTCGACCCTGTCTGCTTCCGACGCCGACGCCGTAAACGCGCCGCCACTGAGCAAGAGTACGGCTGCGATCGCGAAACGAGCAAAGATCATCGCTGGAATTACCTTATCTGCTTCTTCTCAACATATGCGCCCTCCGCAGTGAGCGCGTTGGGTAGCCATTACATCGCATTCCCATTGTGCAGCGGTCGAGTGAAGTGAGGTAAATTCCGGTAATTTGCGGTGAGTCGAGGGCGTATTCGCTGCCAAAGAGTACGATCGGAATGCGCTTGCGCATCTTGTGCGTCTGTACCAGTGTCAGAATCTCGAACAGCTCGGTCGTTCGGGACGCCGAGAGCTTCATACAAATCGCGTACGATGCGCGAACGCCGGAGGCCGAGGAATTCAGGTTCGCATGAGACTCGCCGCTGGAGGGAAGCGGATTCGAAACCCTTGGGCCCGCTCGGAATAGGCGCCGCTCCGAGCTGGTAGAGCCACACGTGGAAACTAATGTGGCGCGTCTCTCAACGGCGTTCGAATTCGGCTCTCTCCAACAGCGAGTCCAGTGCGAACCGCGCTACTTCGGTATTTCGAAGAGAACGCCGAGCACGGCTTCCTGGACATCCTCGGGGAAAGTCTTGCTGGGCGTGCTGGGTTACTCGCGGCAAGCAGGATGAAGCTGTAAGCCTAGTTGACAGTGGTGGTCATTGCGTTGAAGTGGCGAGATCGCGCAGCAGACTTTGCGCTGCGCCGCCGGCGGCGCTCTTGATGCTCTGCTCGCCCATTTCCTCGAAGGCGTAAAGGAGCCGGTCGCCGATCTGCAATAGGAACCTTGCGACGGGCTGCGATGGCCGGGACCACGGCGAACCGGCCGTGTAGGTCATTCCCGAAACCGGCTACATGACAGGCCCGAAGCCATTGACCTTCATTATGAGGGTTCGGCGACGAATTGATCCTGCCAAAAGTACCGCGCCTCTGCTCATCCGGCTCGGGAATTCAGGTTCGCATTAGACTCCCCGCTGGAGCAAGCCGGATTCGAACTCCCGGTCCCACTTGCGACGGTATCGCTGTGAAGCGCAGGAATAAGGACCGGAGGCCGATAAGGGCCATTTTCGACGGCGATCATAACGGAAACGGAAACCAATTCGGCGGCCGGGTCGGCAGGACAAATTAGGGCGGACGTGCGCGCGGTCTATTGCTGCACTCGGCGAGATCGGCCGAAGGTCGCCAGGAACCTTACACGTAGGCGCGCTCGGCGCGCCGGATACGCTCATCGGCTTGCGTGATCGTGCGCTGATCGGCGTCATGACCTACACCTTCGCGCGCGTCAGTGCCGTCGTCACGATAGCGGTCGAGGATTATTACCCGCGGGGGGTGCGCCTTCGAAAAAGGCGGCAAGCGCCACGAGATGGCGGCGCACCACAAGCTCGAAGCGTTTCTCGACGAATATCTTTCGGTCGCCGGCATCCGCGAGGGCGGCAAGTCTCCCCTCTTCCGCTCGGCCGCCGGCAAAACCGGCATGCTGACCGAGAGGCGAATGGACCGGGTCCATGTCTACGAGATCGTGCGGCGGCGCACGGCGGCGGCCGGCTTCAAGATGAAGCTTGGCTGCCACGTCTTCCGCGCGACCGGCATCACCGCCTATCTTGAAGCTGGCGACACACTCGAAAACGCGCAAGCCATGGCCGCACACGAACGTCCGCGCACAACCAAGCTTTATGACCGCACCGGCGGCGACATTACGCTCGATGAGGTCGAGCGCATCGCGATTTAAGCAGTCGGAAATGGATAGTCTTCGCGCGAAGGACAGGATAGCGTCGGCCGTGGGGGGTGGTCGAAATGCCGGCCATTAGAGCATTGGTCAAACCCGCGCTGCTGCGATGGGCGCGAAACCGCGCGAAGGTAAAACTCGAAGACGCGGCAAAGGCGGCGCATGTTTCGCCCGACAGACTGGACGCATGGGAGCGCGACGACCGCGAAGACGCGCCGACGCTTGGGCAACTGCGCCAGCTGGCGACCAAATACCATTTTCCGCTCGCGGTTTTTTATTTGCCGGAACCGCCGCAGGATTTTGCGCCGCTGCGCGATTTTCGACGGCTGCGGGATGCGGCCGAAGAACCGCTCTCGGCCGATCTGGCGTTCCATATTCGCAGCGCGTATGACCGGCGCGAGCTGGCGCTAGAGCTGTTCCAGGAAATGAACAGCACGCCGCGGCGGTTCCCGCTCACCGCCAGCTTGCGCGACGATCCCGAAGAGGTCGGCCGCGCGATCCGGCAATTTCTCGAAGTCGATAGCGAAAGCCAGAAGCGCGCCGCGCGCCAGGGCCGCGCGTTCGACTACTGGCGGCGGCGGCTTGAGGAGAAAGATGTTCTTGTGTTCGTCGTCAGCGGTCCGCATTTCAGCGTCGATCTACAGGAGATGCGGGGTTTCGCGATTGCAATGCCCGATCTGCCGGTGATCGTCGTCAATGGGAAAGACGAAAGCCAGGGGGGCAAGGCATTCACGCTCCTTCATGAGCTGTGCCACGTCCTGCTTGGCGAAAGCGCCATTTCCAATGAAACCGGCGACTATCCGACCTTGGCGCCCACTGACCGACTGATAGAGCGGTTTTGCGATGCCGTCGCCGCAGCGACCTTGATGCCGCGCGATCTGCTCATGTCGTTCGCCGAGGTAGCCCGGCCGGGCATACGCGAGTGGGACGATGACCAACTGCGGCGCATCGGCGGCGCGCTCGGCGCGAGCCGTCAAGCCCTGCTGTTGCGGTTTGTGACGCTGAAGCGCGCCAGTTGGGATCACTATCAAGAATGGGCCGAAAGATTCGAGGCTGAATACAGGCAGCGCGCCGAGGATCGAGCGAAAGAAAAAAAATCAGTGCGGATCAAACGGCACACCATGGTGATGAGCTGGAACGGCCGCGGTTTCACGCGGCTCGTGCTGCGCAGCTACTACGATCAACGAATTACGCTCAATGACGTGTCGAGCTACTTGGGGGCAAAGGTCAAACATATCCCCGCGCTGGAGCATGCCGCGTTTCAGCCGGCAGATTAGGGCGGCATGGTTGTCTACTGCATCGACACAAGCGCCCTCATCGCGGCATGGCAAGAGCGATATCCAATCGATAATTTCCCGCCCTTTTGGGACCGCCTTGACGGCTTGATTGGCGCCGGCCGGCTAACCGCACCTGTCGAAGTGTTGCGCGAGACCGGAAGGCGGTCGGATGAGCTGCACTCCTGGCTCAATGCCCGCAAGGAGATGTTCCGCGAGCTGGAGGATGCGATTCAGGTCGAGGCGGCAAATGTGCTGGCGCGCTTTCCCCGGCTGGTCGGCGAGCGGCGATTGCGCACCTCTGCCGATCCTTTCGTGATTGCGCTCGCTCGGGTCACGCACGTGCAAATTGTCACGGAAGAAAAACCGTCAGGCAATTTGCAGCGGCCGAATATTCCTGACGTTTGCACTGCCTTTGGCATGCGTCCGTGTATGGGCCTACTGGAACTTATTCGGGCCGAGCGATGGGTTATGTCATAATGTATCAGAATTGTGCATCGAATTCGCATAGCCGCCGTCGACCTGCAGCGGCAGAATTTGACACCCTCCTTTATCGTCAGCCACCGGTTACGGCTAGAACCGCTTCCTTGATCTTGGCCAGGGCGAAGTGTCCGATCATATCCAGCTCGAGATGCGGCAGGTTCGGCAGTTCGTCTGGAACGACCACGGCGTCAACCATCGCCGGCCCATCGATGGCGAAGGCCTCGCCGATCGCCGCCTTCAATGCACCTGGCTCCCTGGCTGTAAATCCGTCACCGCCGCAGGAGCGAGCCAGGGCCGCAAAATCAGGATTGGGAAATTCGATGCCTTTCCGAAAGGGAGGCAGGCCCACGCTCTCCGCCTCCAGCGTGATCAAGCCAAAGGCGGAGTTATTGAAGATCACCACCTTCACCGGCAGCTTGTGATGCACCGCGGTCAGAAATTCGCACATCAGCATGTTGAATCCGCCATCGCCGCAGAGAGCGATCACCTGGCGCGAGTGCTCCAGCGCTTGCACCCCATTGGCCTGTCCAAGCGCTGTTCCCACGGCCGCATTGTTAAAGGAGCCGATAATCCGCTGCGATCCGCTTTGCCGGATCCAGTTGCCCGACCAAAGCGTGTTCAGGCCGGTGTCGAGGACGAATACCGCATCGGACTTGGCGAGGTCGCTGACGGCTCTGGCCACGGACTGCGGATGGATCCGATCCTTGCTTCGCGCCGGATCGGCCTGCTTGTCGAGCATGTCATCCCACTGCTGGCGCTCGTGAGCGACCTTGTCCCAAAAGCGGGTGTCCGTCTTGGGCGCGACCCGGTCGAGCAGGAGCTTGAGGGTCGGACGGGCCGACCCGACGACACCGAGCACGGTCGGCGCGCGCCGACGCGCTGCGTCAGTTGATGGATATGCCGGAAAGGACCCGCACGCCCGATCGGTTTGCCGAGGCCGCCTAAGGCTCGCGCATCAACACCCCAGCCGTCGAGCCGCTGGTTGGACCTTTGGTTATCCTTGGTGTTCACAT
>DATAYT010000234.1:0-1875 GCA_036272395.1 Xanthobacteraceae bacterium | reverse complement strand
AGGCCTACTCGGTTGCAAGTCCCGATCAGGAAATCGCGGTCGCGAGCTGACCTGTCGTTCGTCACGACAGTCATTTCACCATCGAGCACCACCTCTCCCCATCGCACGGGGAGAGGTCGGATTGCGAGAGCAATCCGGGTGAGGGAGCGCGGCCGCGATTTGCAACGGCTAATCCCCCTCACCCCAACCCTCTCCCCGCACGCGGCGAGAGGGAATCTATTGCCGCCGCGCGTCGCCTTCGCCACTATCCGCCCGGCGCAAACCGGAGGGAGGACAGCCATGGCGGAGCGGAAAGTTGCATTGGTGACGGGCGCCGGTACCGGGGTCGGGCGCGCCGTGACGCTCGCCTTGATGCGCGAGGGTTATGCCGTGGTGCTGGCCGGACGGCGCAAGGAACTGTTGGACGCGGTCGCCAAAGAAGGGGCGCAAACGGCCGGCGAAGCGCTCACCGTTGCCGCCGACGTTGCCGATCCGGCTTCGATCAAGGCGCTGTTCGCCAAGGCCAAGGACAGTTACGGCCGGCTCGACGTGCTTTTCAACAATGCCGGCATCGGCGCGCCGGCAGTGCCGATTGAAGACTTGCCGCTCGACAAATGGCAGGCGGTGGTCGCCACCAATCTCACCGGGGTCTTCCTGTGCACGCAGGAAGCCATCAAAATCATGAAAGCGCAGCGCCCGCGCGGCGGCCGCATCATCAATAACGGCTCGATCTCGGCGCATACGCCACGGCCGCATTCGGCTGCCTACACCGCGACCAAGCACGCGGTCACCGGGCTGACCAAACAGACCGCGCTCGACTGCCGCGGTCATGACATCTGCTGCGGCCAGATCGACATCGGCAATGCCGCGACGCCGCTCACCGAGCGCATGGTGCAGGGCGAAGGCGTGTTGCAGCCCGACGGCCGTAAAATGATCGAGTCGCGTATGGCCGCGGAAGATGTCGGCCGCGCCGTGGTCTACATGGCGAGCCTGCCGCTCGACACCAATGTGCTGTTCATGACCGTGATGGCCAATTTGATGCCCTATGTCGGCCGCGGATGACTTGATGCCGAGCGAATGGCACGACTGGCATGATTTTTACATGCTGCTCGGCACCGCCTCGGCTGCGCTGGTTGCGCTGTTGTTCGTAGCGGTGTCGATCGGAGCGAGTTTTCTCAGCCCTGAACGCAGCACCGCGACGCGGACTTTCATGAGCCCGGTCGTTTTTCATTTCAGTACGCTCCTGATCATCAGCCTCATAGCGATGGTGCCGTCCCACACCGCGCTCTCGCTGGTGATCGGCATTGCGGCAGTCGCCATCGCCGGCCTCGGCTACACGACCGTTGTTCTGGTTGGCCTTGCCCGCGCCTCGATCAGCGATGTTGCCGATCGATTCGGTTATGGAATTCTTCCGCTGGTGTCTTATGTCGCGATGCTCGCCGCGGCGGGCCTTGTCATTTCGCGCGCCTCACTTGCCGCCGATATCCTGGCCGCGGCGCTACTCCTTCTCCTCGCGGTCAATATTCGCAATGCCTGGGATCTGATGCTGGCTTTTGCGCGGCAGGTCGCCGGCAAGGGGCCGAATACCTGATTGCGGCGCGGAAGACTGCGCGCTTTAGCCGACCGTCCACTCCAGCCGCTAGCGCGCTTGTCCATCGAAAAACTCGCGCTCGAAAATTTTGCCAAGCGTCGCGTAAGAAAAGCCATTGAGCCTTCCGATTGGATTGAGTTTCTTCATGTCGATATAGCCATTCGTCATGCGTGTTGGATCGACGTCCATGTACACCACTTCGCCGATCACCAAAGGATGCCGGTTCGGCCCAAGCTCAAGCACGCGCTCGAGCTTGCACTCGAAATGGATCGGGACCTCCTTAACGCGCGGCGCCGCGATTTTGA
>DATAYT010000233.1:0-4865 GCA_036272395.1 Xanthobacteraceae bacterium | reverse complement strand
GATCACCTTGGCCATGGTGAAGGTCTTGCCCGAGCCAGTGACGCCGAGCAGCACCTGGCTGCGGTCGTTGCGGCGCACGCCTTCGACCAATTCTCTGATCGCCTGCGGCTGATCGCCCTTGGGGTCGAAGTCGGATTTGATCGCGAGCCGAAAGCCGCCCTCGGATTTGTCCGGCCGCGGCGGCCGGTGCGGTGTCCACAAATGCTCGCGAAATTCCGGACGGCCTTCCCGGAGCAGGCGCTCCAACGATTGCTGACTGGCCGCGCTGCCGAATGCGCTTACGCCTCCTTCCTCTCCCCGTGGGCGCGCAAAGCGCGATCGGGAGGTTGTCTCTTCGCCATATTTGATCGCGCCACCGCGCTCGTCTGCGGCTGGCGACTGTTCGTCCTCGTCGATGCCCAGCGTGCGGGCGAGATCGGGATCGAGTTCGCCGGGCGAGACCGGCGTGCGGCCGACATAGCCTTGCTGCGGCGGCTCGGCGAAGCCGCGCGCCACCGAGGCACGGGCGCGGTGGGCTTGCGCGAAGTCGGCGCGGCGGTCCCAGGAATTATCGGGCGGCGGCTGCAGCCCGCTCGCGCGCTGGGGCGAGGTATTGCCCGTCTGCGCGCCGATGCCGGCGCGGCCCTGGCCAATGCCGGGATTGAGCAGGTCGGCTAACGACGGGTCGAGCGCCGGCGTGTCCGGCCGCGCCGCTTTGGCGCGGGTCGGTTTCGCCGGGTCCTTCTTCGAATGTTTAGCCGGATCGCGCCGGTGCGGCGCCCGCGGCCGATCAGGGCTTTTCGCCATCGTCACAATATGGGTCGAGTCTGGCGGCGGTGGAAGCGCTCATCACGTGAGCGCGCGTCATTGCGCCCTCTGCCGCAAAGGGAGAGGGCAGGCCCTCGGAGCAGCTGCTACTCCAGCCTGATTCCGGAGCGCTTGATGACCTCGCCCCATTTCTGCGAATCGGCGCCAATCAGCGCCGCAAACTCCTCAGGCGTTCCGCCGGCGGGCTCATCGCCGATGCTGGCCTGGAATTGGCGCATGGCCTGCGACTGGATCGCGCGATTGATGGCGGCGTTGAGCCGATCGACGATCGGCCGCGGCACGCCCGCGGGCCCGATCACACCCGACCAGGTCGGCGCCGAGTAGCCGGCAACGCCGGCCTCGGCGACTGTCGGCAAATCGGGGAATGCGGTCGAGCGGTGATCGCCGCTGACGGCAAGCGCCCGCACCGCGCCGGAACGCGCGAACGGCGCGATCGAATTAAGGCTTTCGAACATCATCTGCACGCGCCCAGCCATCAGGTCATTGATTGCCAGCGCGCCACCTTTATAGGGGACATGGACGATATCAGTGCCGGTCATGAATTTGAATAACTCGCCGCCGACATGGCCGGGCGATCCATTGCTTGACGAGGCGTTCAGGAGCTTGCCGGGATTTGCTTTGGCGTAGTCGATCAGCTCCGCCACGGAATGAAAAGAGGTCATCGGCGACACCGCGAGCAGAAGCTGGCCGCGCGCCACCAGTGCGATCGGTTGGAAGTCGCGTTGAATGTCATAGGGTAGCGGCACCACCAGATGCCGGGTGATGGCCAACGCGCCAATCGGACCCATGCATAACATGTACCCATCCGGCGGCGACTTCGCGGTGAGATCGAGGCCGAGCGTGAGCGCGCCGCCCGGCCGATCGTCGACCACGACCTGCTGATGCAACTCGTCGGACAAGGCGGCGGCAAGCACGCGCGTGACGGTATCGGTCGAACTGCCGGCGGCCTGCGGCACAATCATGCGGATCGGGCGGTCCGGATATTCGGCCGCGGCCGGCGTTGCGAACGCACAAGCAATGAAGAACAGAATCAATTGAGCGCGGCGCATCGTGCTCGTTGCGGGTTGCGGGACGCCATCCCAGTTGAATCGAGATGGCCGGGGACAAGCCCGGCCATGACACGCTAATGTCCGGGGGTAAGGGAGAAATGTCCATGGCCTTGGACTTCACGTCGCTGTTTGCGCTTGGCCTGCCGCCGCCGGCGGTCAAATGGAATGGTTTTGCCAAGTACAATTTCATTGGCGGCCATAATGACGCCAATCAGGTGCCGCTCGAGGCGCTGATCAAGGCGGCGAACGACGTGCTCACCCGCGAGGGCCGCACGCTCGCGACTTACGGGCTTGCCAGCGGCCCGCTCGGCTATCGTCCGTTGCGTGAATTTCTGGCGCGCAAGCTCGAAAGCGCCGCCGGCATTCGCTGCGACGCCGATGAAATCCTCATCACCTCCGGGTCTCTGCAGGCGCTCGATCTGGTGAACGGAATCCTCCTGGCGCGCGGCGACACCGTCATCATCGAGCAGGCGACCTATCAAGGCGCGCTGACCCGTCTGCAACGCCTCGGTGTCGAAGCGATCGGCATTCCGCTCGACGGGGAAGGTATGCGCATGGATTCGCTTGCTGCCGCGCTCGATAATCTCAAGCACCGCGGGGTGCGGCCGAAATACATCTACACGGTGCCGACCGTGCAAAATCCGACCGGAACGATCTTGAGCGAGACGCGTCGGCACGAGATGCTTAGGCTCGCCGCGCAATATGGCGTGCCGATCTTCGAGGACGATTGCTATTCGGATCTGATCTGGGACGGCAAGCGGCCGCCGGCGCTCTACGCGATGAGCCAACACGGCGGCGTCATTCATATCGGCTCGTTTTCCAAATCGGTCGCTCCGGCATTGCGCGTCGGCTACATCGTCGCGCCGTGGCCGTTATTGGCGCGGATGCTCGCGCTCAAGACCGATGCCGGTTCCGGCGCGCTGGAGCAGATGGTGCTGGGCGAGTTTTGCCCTCGGTATTTCGACGCCCATGTGCCGGCACTCACCCGCGCGCTGCGGGCCAAGCTCGAAACGCTGATGGATGCGCTCAACGAGCAATTCGGCACCACGGCCGAATTCGAGGATCCCAAAGGCGGTATTTTTCTCTGGGTCAAATTGCCGGATCAGGTCGATACGCAAAAGCTGTTCGCGCCGGCGCTGGCCGCCGGCGTCGCCATCAATCCGGGCGCCGAATGGTCGACCGACAAGAACCACGGCCGAAGCCGAACGCGGCTGTGTTTCGCCAATCCCTCGCATGAGGCGATCCGGGAAGGCGTTGCGGCTCTCGCCGAAGTGTGCCGGCGCGAATTCGGCGTGCCGGCGCGGATTGCGAATGTGGAGCGGGCGAGGGCGTAGGACGCGGGAAGCTCAGCGCACCCGCTGCGCCCTGATCTCGTCGAATTTCATGGCGGCGCGTTCAAATTTATCGTTGAACAGCCACATCGCATCGAGAATTTCGCGGAACGTCGCCGAAGTCTTCGATCTGTCGGCATGTCCGAAGGTGAAGATGCTGTTGTTGCGTAAATAGCCCATGATCGTCGGCTCGGAAATTCGGTAATTCAACAAGTTAGCTGATTGAAGCGCAGCTCGCGTCGGGCTGGGAACGATCTGGATCAGTTCAAAGACCTTCATTTGATCGATCGGATCGGGCAAAGCTTTCGTGAGCGCCGGTATTTGCAGGAACAGATCGGCGTGCGCGCTCATCAGGCCATCCCGTACCGCGGTCCAGTGATTGAAGCGGTGATCGAAATTGGCGGCGCGCTTCTCTTCTTCGCTGTCGCGCGCAATCAGTGCTGGATCAAAAGCGGCGATTGAATTTTTAATCGCCGCCCATTTTCGCTGGCCGATTTGATCTTCCGATATCCCGGTTTGCAAACTTCCCTTGTAGGTATTTGACCGCGCATTGCCGATATTTTGATTGCCGTTGGTCTCGGCAAAAAAAAGCCCGAGACCGATGCGACCCGCCGCTTCGGCGTTCGCTTGGTCGAGGCCCTTCGCTCTTGCAATCGCGGCGCCGAGATCGACCACGTCTTTAAATGGCGTGTCGGAGTTTTGCGCGTTCGCAGGCGGCGCCTGCATGATTTTAAAGAGTGCGCCATACTCGTCGAGCAGCGGCTCATTGTCGGCATCGAAATAGGCCGGAGGAATCTTGAATTTGTTGGGTCGTCCGATTTTCGATGGCAAAACGTCGGTGAGGTCCTTGTAGGTACTGAGCATGTCGTTGCGCGCGAGGTAGAGCGCCTGCCCCGGCAGATCCGGCAGCTTTTGTTTTGACTCGATCTGCGCGCGCCGCTGCCGCAAGACAGATTTAAAGCGGCTTACGGCCTCGTTGTATGAATTCATCGCATCGGATTGTGTTGTTGTCAGCGCGAGAGCCTGACTTGCCGCGGCCGAGGCAAGGCCGACAGGCGCAACGGCTCCCACAACGAGCAAAACCCCGGTGAGGGTCATAGCAATACGCAGTACCCGAATATTGATCATCGTCGAGGCTCTGTTCGTCGACCGACACGACGTTACGGCGGTAGCGATTTCATCCTATGGCCATAGGTGATACCATCGTGGCAGCGGAAATGCGACGGACTCGCAAGGGGCAATATGCGCCGCGTCGGCCTGTTGATTTTGAGCTTGATTCTGAGTCTGTCGCCGGGCGTGAGCCGCGGCGGTAGCTATCCTGACCGGCCGATCAGGCTCGTGGTCGGTTTTGGAGTCGGCGGGCCGACCGATATTCCTGCCCGCTTCATCGCCGACAAGCTCAGCGAGACGCTCGGCCGACGTGTCTTTGTCGAGAATAAGCCGGCCTCAGGCGGCATTGTCGCCACGCGCGACGTGATCGCCCGGCCTGCCGACGGCTACACGCTCCTTCTGTGTACACATTTCGAGCCGATCAACATCGCCGCCTACAAAGACCCCGGCTTCAAGCTCAGCGATTTGGCGCCCATTTCCCTGATCGCCAAATATTATTATGGGCTCGCGCTGTCGAACGCGATTTCGCCGACCGACATCGGCTCGTTCATCGCCTACGCCAAGGCGC
>DATAYT010000232.1:0-1753 GCA_036272395.1 Xanthobacteraceae bacterium | reverse complement strand
GTGCTCGCCGGCGAGATGATCATGGATCTCCTCGCCAAGAATATTCGGCCGCGGGATATCGTTACCCGCAAGGCGCTGGAAAACGCGGCGGCCGTCGTCGCGGCGACGGGCGGCTCCACCAATGCCGCCTTGCACCTGCCGGCCATCGCCAATGAATGCGGCGTCAAATTGGACCTTTTTGATGTCGCCGAAGTCCTGAAAAAGACACCATATATCGCGGATTTAAAACCATCCGGCCGCTATGTCGCCAAAGACATGTTCGAAGCTGGCGGCGTGCCGCTGTTGATGAGGACGCTGCTCGACCATGGCTTTCTCCATGGCGACTGCCTCACCGTCACCGGCCGGACCATCGCCGAGAATTTGAAGTCGGTGAAATGGAATCCCGATCAGGCCGTTATCTGGCCTGCCAATAAGCCGATTTTGCCGACCGGCGGCGTCGTCGGATTGAAAGGCAATCTCGCGCCTGAAGGTGCGATCGTGAAAGTGGCGGGTATGGAGCGCTTGCAATTCTCCGGTCCGGCGCGGTGCTTTGACGGCGAAGAGGCCTGCTTCGAGGCGGTGAAGAACCGGCAATATGCCGAAGGCGACGTGCTCGTCATCCGCTACGAGGGTCCCAAGGGCGGACCCGGCATGCGCGAAATGCTGTCAACCACGGCCGCTCTGTATGGGCAAGGCATGGGCGCCAAGGTCGCGCTGGTCACCGATGGCCGGTTTTCCGGTGCCACGCGCGGCTTCTGCGTCGGCCATATCGGTCCGGAGGCGGCGGTCGGCGGCCCGATCGCGCTCGTTCGCGATGGTGACATCATCACACTCGATGCGGAGCGCGGCACGCTCGACGTCAAGCTCAGCAAGGCTGAGCTTGATCGGCGCGCGAAGGAATGGAAGCCGCGCGGCAATGAATTCACTTCCGGTTACTTGTGGAAATACGCCCAGCAGGTTGGACCGGCGCGCTACGGCGCACTGACCCATCCTGGCGGAGCGGCCGAGATGGTGTGCTATGCGGACATCTAGCAAAATGGCCCGCGTCGCAACCGGCGCTGCTCTCGCCGGTCTCGTATTCGGGATCTCAATTGTGGTCTGCTCGGACGCGCGGCATCAGGGGATGGGCCGCATCCTCGGCGCCGTACCGGCTTACGCCTTCGACGGCACCACGACTCCAAGCACAGCTGCATTGGCGCCCGGCGACGGATTGCGCACGAGCGCCCATCCGCCGGAAACCACGCCGGGCAAATCCAGCGCGCTCACCGCGCTCCAATACGCCGCCGAGCAAGGTCAGCCGGTGGCGCAATGGAAGCTCGGCCGTATGTACGCCGACGGCGATGGCGTACCGCGCGATGATGTGCGCGCGTTCAACTATTTCAGCCAGGTCGCCAACAGTCATCCCGATGAGGCGCCCGGCACGCCGCAAGCGCGGTTTGTCGCCAATGCCTTCGTTGCCCTTGGGCACTATTATCTGAGCGGCATACCGAATTCGAAAATCGTGGCCGATCGCACCCGCGCGCGTGACATGTTCGGCTATGCCGCGACCTATTTCGGTGATGCGGACGCGCAGTATGAGCTCGGGCGGCTTTATCTCACCGGTGCGCCGGCTGATCCGCACCAGGCGGCGCGCTGGTTACAGCTCGCCGCGACCAAGGGCCATTGCCGCGCCGAAGTTGCGCTTGGCGATCTCTTATTTCAGGGACAGGTCGTGCCACGCCAGGCGGCGCGCGGTTTGATGTGGCTCACCTTGGGCCGCGACTGCGCCGGCGCC
>DATAYT010000231.1:0-6216 GCA_036272395.1 Xanthobacteraceae bacterium | reverse complement strand
GCCGCGTCGACTCCCCGCGTCGCTGCGGAATAATTGGGTCAATTCGCCGGTTCGCGTTTCGTCGGCGCCGGCTTCCACCGTTCGGCGGCGGTGTCGTCGCTGGCCCTGGCTTCGACCCAGATTTTGTCACTTGTTTTGCCGCCGGGCTTTTCAACCTGCTTCCAGAACGGCGCGCGGGTTTTGAGATAGTCCATCAAGAATTCCGCGGCGGCGAAGGCCGCTTGGCGGTGGGTCGATGCCGTCACCACCAGCACGATGCCCTCGCCGGGCACGATGCGGCCGTAGCGATGGATGACCGTGACGCCAAGGAGCGGCCAGCGCTGGCGCGCCGCCTCGATATGGCGGCCGATCTCGGCTTCGGCCATATCCGGATAATGTTCGAGATTAAGCGCCGCGATCGGCTCGCCGTCTTCGTCCGCGCGGCAGATTCCGGTAAATATGACCACCGCGCCAATATCGGTGCGGCTGCGCTTGAGTGCCGCTACCTCGCTGGCGGCGTCGAATGCTTCGCGCTGCAGACGGACAATGACGCTCATTTCACTCACTTTGGGCTTGGCAAACAGGGCTCAACCGCCGGTCATCGGCGGGAAAAATGCGATCTCGCTCGCCCCTGCGATCCGCGCATCAGAGCGCACGTGCCGCTTGTCGATCGCGCTGCGAACGACGTTCGGATTTTCGAAAGCATAGGCGTAGCCCTCGCCTTGACGCGCGAGCCAGTCCACCAAATCGCCGATGGTGGCGACGCCTGCAGGCGGATCGATATCCTCTTCGGTTTTGCCGACGCGCTCACGCACCCAGGCGAAATAACGAACCTTCACGCATCCTCCTGCGTCAGGTGATGTAATCCGGCCTGCAAATAATCCCAGCCGGTGTAGAGCGTCAGCAGTGCGGAGAGCCACAACAGAATGATGCCAATCTCGGTAACCACCGGCACTATCGCGTCGCCGGCTTCGCCGCAGATCAAAAAGCCGACCGCGACGAGTTGCAGCGTTGTCTTCCATTTGGCGAGCCGGGTAACGGGCACGCTGACCCGCAGCTCCGCAAGATATTCGCGCAGGCCCGAGACCAGAATTTCGCGGCACAGAATGACGATCGCCGCCAAGAGCGACCAGCCATGGATGGTCTTCTCGGCGCCAAGGATCAAAAGGCAAGACGCAACCAGAAGCTTGTCGGCGATCGGGTCGAGCATGCGGCCGAGCGAGGACTGCTGGCCCCAAATGCGGGCAAAATAGCCGTCAAGAAAATCCGAGACGCCGGCCGCGATAAAGACGACGAGCGCGAACCAGCGCAGCCAAAGCCCACCATGAAGGATGTTCTGCCAGAACAGGCAGCCGACCACGACCGGCACGGCGACAATGCGGCCATAAGTCAAAATATTCGGCAGCGCCATAGGATTCGCACGCGATCGTATCGGCCCCTGCGGCGGAACATGCGTCGAAACATGGGCCGGACCGTGTGCCGGCGCGTGTCCGTGGGCGTGCCCAGGCGTGCTGGTCGTGGTCGAATTCATGGCCAATGTCCCGCCCCACCATAGCGCCGCGACGGCCCGGCCGACAGGCCCCGCGCGCCTCACTTGTGCGTATATGGGGATGACTGTCTGGGGATCACGGTCAGGTCGCCCCATCATGGAAGAAGGCATAGATGCGCCGGGCGGTTTCGGCGCTGATGCCCTCGACCTTCATGAGATCAGTCAGCGAGGCTCGTTCGATCGTTTTGAGCGTGCCGAAATGCAGGAGTAGCGCGCGTTTACGGGTCGGTCCGATGCCCGCGATTTCCTGAAGACCGGCTTCGCGGAGATCGCGCTTACGGCGCGCGCGGTGCGAGCCTATGGCAAAGCGATGCGCCTCGTCGCGCAGGCGTTCCACGAAGTACAGCACCGGATCGCGTGGCGGCAGCTTGAACGAGTCCCGGCCTGGAACAAAGAACGTTTCCCGGCCGGCATCTCGGTCTGGCCCTTTGGCGATGGCCACGACCGGAACTTCGATCCCTAGCCCGGCCAAAACCTCACGCGCGGCGGTAAGCTGCCCCTGCCCGCCGTCGATCAGCAGGAGATCGGGCCAGGGTGAATCGTCATGCGAGGCTTCGCCGCCATTGACCTCTCCCCGGTGGGGAGAGGTCGGCGTGCGAAGCGCCCCGAGTGAGGGGGTGCCGCGGTCGGAGCTTTCGCCTCCAGCGTCGACCCGCCTCACCCCACCTCTCTCCCCATTGAGGAGAGGGTGCGCAACGTCACCGCCCTGTTTCAGCGGCGCCTCCGCGAGCAGCCGCTTGAAGCGGCGGGTCAAGACTTCGCGCATCATGGCGAAATCGTCGCCCGGCGTGAGCTCGGCGGAGCGTATGTTGAATTTGCGATATTGATTTTTGCGAAAGCCTTCCGGTCCCGCGACGATCATGGCGCCGACGGCGTTCGAGCCTTGGATGTGGCTGTTGTCGTAAACTTCGATGCGCCGCGGCACTTTCGGCAGGACGAACGTATCGGCGAGCTGGCGCAACAGTTTTTCCTGCGAGGAGGTTTCCGCCAGCTTACGGCCCAGAGCTTCGCGCGCATTGGCGAGCGCGTGCTCAACCAGATCCTTCTTCTCGCCGCGCAGCGGCTGCATGATTTCGATCTTGTGGCCAACCTTGGTGCACAGAGCCTCGGCCAGCAGCGCCCGGTCCGCAATCGCATGTGACACCAGGATCAAGCGCGGCAGCGGCCTGTCGTCGTAGAACTGCGCGAGAAAAGCGGACAAGACTTCTTCTGCCGAGAGCGACCGATCCGCTTTGGGAAAATAGGCGCGGTTGCCCCAATTTTGGCCGGTGCGGAAGAAGAAGACCTCGACACAGGAGAATCCGCCCTGCTGATAGACGGCGAACACGTCGGCCTCCTCGACGCCGCGCGGATTGACTCCTTGATGCGATTGAATCGCGGAAAGCGCGGCGAGGCGGTCGCGGTAAATCGCCGCGCGCTCGAAGTCGAGCGCGACCGAAGCCTTTTCCATCTCATCGGCGAGTTGGTCCTTGACCTTCTTGCTTCGCCCGGACAGGAAGTCGTTCGCTTCGCCTACCAAGCCCGAATAATCGGGAAAGTCGATTTCCCTGGTGCATGGAGCCGAACAGCGCTTGATTTGATAAAGCAGACACGGTCGCGTGCGACCTTCAAAAAACGGATCGCTGCACGAGCGCAGTAAAAACGCGCGCTGCAGCGCGTTGATGGTGCGATTGACCGCCCAGACCGACGCAAACGGGCCGTAATAATGGCCCGGCCGCGTCCGTGCGCCGCGATGCTTGAGAATTTGCGGCGCCCAATGGTCTGACGTGATCAAAATATAGGGGAACGATTTATCATCGCGCAGCACCACGTTGAAGCGCGGCCGCAGCCGCTTGATCAGATTGGCCTCAAGCAGCAGCGCTTCGGTTTCGGTGCGGGTGACGACGAATTCTATCGTGCGCGTCGCCGCAATCATCCGTTCGATCCGGGTGTCGAGTCCGGTCGGGCGGGCATAGGCCGCAACGCGCTTTTTAACGTTCTTCGCTTTGCCGACGTAAAGCACGTCGCCGCGGCCGTCGAGCATGCGATAGACGCCAGGGCGCGACGGCGCGACTTTGGCATAATGGAGTATTGCGGCGCGGCCGGCCGCGAGCGAACCCTCGTCTTCGTCAAAGCGAAGCTTGCCCGCTTGCTCTTCTGGCAGCGGCAGCGACTGCTCTTCGTCCTCTTCGACGATCTCCGCTTCCGGAGCGAGATCTGGTTTGGGAACGCTGCTCATGCTCGTGCATGTAGGCCTATCGCCAGGGAAAGCCATATGGCGGGTGGGAAGGTGCAGCCATCGTCCGCTTCAACCCCCGGCGGCGCCCGCCTCCGCTTTCAAATATACAATCCCTTAACGATAGCGCCGTCGAATTCCGCATCGATTTAACACTGTTTAACTTACAGCACACCTGGGGCGCCGTTGTGCTATAATCATTAGCTACTACAAAGCATTAGCTATTCACTGCTTCCCAGAAATTGCCTGCGGGAAGCACATGGGAAGCTTGCAACAATCCGCGAGAAAATCACATGTCGCAACTGCTGGAATGGCGCGAGCGCTTAAACGGAGCCGCACAACCAATTGCACCAACCGATGACGGAATTGATCACCAACAAAAACTATTCGGAAGCGCGAAATGAGCGAGAACGTCATCAGATCCGGCTTATGCAGATGATTTGTCGGTCATTCACCCAGCACTCGCCGCCGATGCTCCTCGCGCATTTCGTCGGCGATGCTCGTCCGCGATAAGCGCACGAGCTCGGCGAATGGCGCGTTCGGCCGGCATGACCGGCACGACAGCGCGGGAATGAGGCTCGTGACTGCCGCATCCCGGTGACGGTCGAGCGTGCGCAAGTCAATTGCGTTGGTGGTCCGGCAGGCCGGGCAGCACACCCACAAGAACCAATAGCCCGCCGTGATCGCAGCGCCGATGGTCGGCGAGAACAGCATCGGCATTCGCTTGGCCTGCCGCTCGTTCCAGGCGCCCATTAGACGCTCGGCATCTTCAAGGACTTGGGCATCGGTCGCGCGCCGGTTAGCCGCTTCCTTCTCAGCGGCATCGCGGCGTTGATCCTCAAGCTTGCGGCGGTTGAAGCCCATGGCTCCATGCTCGATTGCCGCACCGGGCTGTCAAGCGGAACAATGCCAAGCGCCCCCTCGTTTTCCAGAAGGCAGGCCGGCGACCAGGCCTAAGACCCGGCCGCGCCAGTGGCCCTGGACCGCTCTGTCCCCCAAACCCAGCGCGTTACTCCGGGGCCACACTTCTTGCCCATGCGAGGTGATCCCAGTGGCAGTCGATGCCCGCTACCGCGACAAGGACGGCGAGATCAGCCGCAAGCACGGCAACACATTAATCGGAAGATTGCGGGTCAGCTACCGCAGCAGATTCGCGCAGGGTTGTGCTGACGGCGAGAAGTTGAGCGACGTCCTCGCGAAGTTGGATGAACGATCCTTCTCTAAGCTGGTTCGCGACTATGAAGCTGGAATGCTTCCTATACGACTAAGGACTCCCCGGATCATAGCGCCCAGGCCATAAGGCCGACCGCGCCTTTCACCTTAGTCCGGCAATCGACTCGATCTTGTGCTTTTCTGTTCCTAATAAGCGCCCATGTCGTTGCGTGAGCGTACCCGCCCCGGGCTGGGCATTATCGAACCATGTCTGCCGTCGCCTGCCGAGCGCCCGCCATCCGGGCCAGGTTGGCTGCACGAAATTAAGCATGACGGCTTCCGCATCATGGCCCGTCGCGATGGTGCCGGTATCCGGCTGATTACCCGCCACGGCAATGACTTTACCAATCGCTTTCCGATCATTGTTGCGGCGGTCACGGCCCTGCCAGCGCGGTCATTCCTGATCGACGGCGAAGCAATCGTCACCAACGGTGACGGTCTCGCCGTGTTCGACCTCATTCGCCACAAGCGACATGGCGGCGCCGCGGTGCTCTGCGCTTTCGATCTGATCGAACTAGACGGCGAGGATCTGCGCCGCTCGTCCATTGAGTATCGCAAGCGTAAGCTGGCCAAGCTGGTGCGCAGTGCCGAGCTCGGCATTGTGCTCAATGAGCATTACGAGGGCGACGGCGAAATTATCTTTAAGCACGCCTGCAAGCTCGGCTGTGAGGACATCGTGTCAAAGCGGCTTGGCTCGCTGTATCGCTCTGGCCGTTCGCCGCATTGGCTCAAGGTCAAGAATCCGAAAGCGCCAGCGGTCACGCGCGAGGCCGAGGAAGATTGGGGGCGGTAATAGCGGTTCCCGATGCCTCAGCAAGTTGGCCGATGCATATTTTGCGGTGGTCGCGGTTTAACCAAGGAGCACGTCTGGCCGAAATGGCTGCGCAGCGTCCTTGATCCCTCACTCGCGACGTCCCGCCATTTTTACCACACCACCGGATTTGGCAGGATGCGTACTATCACGCACCGCGCCGGCAGCATTGAAAGCAGGAGATTGCGGATCGTCTGTGAGCGCTGCAACACGGGCTGGATGAGCCGGTTGCAGAACAACGCGAAGAGCCGACTGCTCCCGCTTGTACGCGGTCAATACATATCGCTGACCGAGGCCGATCACAAAATACTCGCGGCGTGGTCGATGATGTTCACGATGGTAATAGAGTTTTTCGATCTGACGACCCTCGCCACGCCACAGCGTGAGCGAATGGAATTTTCTCGCATTCCAGTGCCAAACGATAGTTGGATGGTCTGGTTTGGAATGGCG
>DATAYT010000230.1:0-43562 GCA_036272395.1 Xanthobacteraceae bacterium | reverse complement strand
TAAAGTCCGGACTGTCGATGATGACGAGCGCCTGCGGGCGTGCTTTGACGATCGCGTCGGCGGTCTCGCGGATGCGTCGCAGAATCGTCGGCAGCCGCCGCGGTATGGCGGTGAGCCCGATGATCGCGAGTTCGTCGATCGGAAACGGGCTTACGATCCCGGCCGCTCTCATGGCGCTGCCGCCCACGCCCGATAGCTGCACGGTGTTTTCGGCCTGCACGAGCGCGCGCGCCAGGGCGGCGCCAAGAGCGTCGCCGGACTCTTCCGCGGCCACGATCGCAATCGCGAACGGTTGGGCGGTGCGCAGCGGAGCGGGCGTCATTGCGCACCGCCGCCCGGATTAGACTCGCGCACTCCGATCACGAAAATCTTTTCCCCGTCGGCCGCGGCAATCGCCGCTTCGGCTTGCGCAATCATCGTTGAGCCGGCGGTGACCGCTAACCCGGCAAGCCCGGCGCCCGCAACGAGTTCGATCGTGCGCGGACCGATCGATGGCAGATCGAAGCGGCGGTCTTGTCCGGGCTTCGGCGCCTTGACCAACACACCGACGCCGCGGGGCACGCTGACGCGGCCGAGCCGGCGCAATTCGGCGATCCGCGCCAGCATGTGATCGGTGCCTTCGGCGGCCTCGACGGCGACGACGTTGCCATCCGCCACTACGGTAGCCTGACCGACATCGAACGGCCCGAGCGTGGCAATAAGCTTGAGCGCGTGCTGGATATCGCCGTAGTCGCGCGGCGACGGCTGCTCCCGGCCGAGCACGCCTTCGGGCACGAACAATTCGGGCGCCACATCTTTGACGCCGACAACGCGCAGGCCGCCGCTTTCCGCAACGCCGGCAACGCCCGACAATAGCTTGTCGTCGCCGCCACGAAAGAAACGAATGACCCGCGGCATCAGCTTGATTGTGTGCCAATCGAGCCGGAGCGCAGTGAGCGGCGGCCGCAACACTGTGCCGATGAACAGCACTTCGCGGCAATTCTCAGCCTTGGCGAGGCGAAAGAAACGTCCGGCCTGACCGAGCGCTATCCAGTGGTGCACGTAGCGGCCGATGACGACTGGGTCAGCCCAGCCCTTGATGCCGAACATAACCGGCCGGCGTCCACGCGCCGCCACGGCATCGGCGACCGCGCTGGGAAAGCTGCCGCCGCCGCAAATGATGGCAAGCGGAGCACCGCCGGGCGCGTCAGCCATGATCGATTTCGTCGGCTTGGTTCATCAACCCTCCGCATCGCCGCCCGGGACGTCGCCTCTTGCCCGCGGGCGCATCAGCGGACGCTTGCCGCCCGCGCGCACAAAGGCGACGATCTTGCCGACCAGCGGGTCGTCGGCAAATTCGCGTGCCAGCGTCTCAACGCGTTCGGCAAGTCGCCCGTCGGTAAAGAACAACAGGCGATAGGCGCGGCGCAGCCGATGCATGTCGGCCCGCGTAGCGCCGCGCCGGCGCAAGCCGACGACATTGAGTCCGACCAGCGCCCCGGTTTGGCCGAGCGCGAAGCCAAACGGAATAATATCATCGCGCGCGGCCGACATTCCGGCCATCATCACGCCCTCGCCGATCCGCACAAATTGATGGATGGCGACATGGCCGCCGAGGAACGTGTAATCGCCAACGCTGACATGGCCGCCGAGCACCACGTTATTGGCGAAAGTGACGTCGTTGCCGACGGTGCAATCGTGGCCGACATGCGAGCCGACCATGAACGAACAGCGATCGCCGATCTGCGTGACGCCGCCGCCGTCTTCGGTCCCGGTATTCATGGTGACGCCTTCGCGTAGTTCGCAAGCCGCGCCGATCACGAGCTTGGTCTCGCCGCCGCGATAGTTGACCGATTGCGGCGGCGTTCCGAGCGAGGAGAACGGGTAAACGATCGTCTCCTCGCCAATCGTGGTCGCGCCGGTGACGTTGACGTGGCCGACGAGCCGCACGCCGCTCTTGAGTTCGACCTGCGGGCCGACCAGACAATAAGGTCCGATCTCAACGGAGGCGCCAATATGCGCGCTGTCGGCCACGCGCGCCGTCGGATCGATCGCCATCTATGCCTCGGTGATGACGGCGCCGACTTCGGCTTCGGCAATGAGCACATCGCCGATTTTGGCCTCGGCGCGATACCACCACATATTGCGGCGGTGCGCGATCTTGTCGACGTGGTAGGCGACGGTATCGCCGGGCACTGCGGGTTTGCGAAATTTGGCTTTGTCGATCGTGAGAAAGTAGAACACCGCGTTTTTCCGCGTGGCCTCATTCATCTGGCGCAAGCACAACACGCCCGCAGTCTGCGCCATGCCCTCGATCAGGAGCACGCCCGGCATCACCGGGTTATCCGGGAAATGACCAAGGAAATGCGGCTCGTTGAAAGTGACGTTTTTGATTCCGATGCCGTGGTCCTCGCCACGAATGTCGATGATCCGGTCGATCATGACAAAGGGATAGCGATGCGGAAGGAGCCGCAGGATCTCGCGGATATCGGCGCTATCGAGGGTCTCGCCGCTCATTCCTCCGCCCCTTCGCCGTCGTCCTTGCGCGCGGCCTTGCTGCGCCGGACCAGCCGCCGAACAATGGCCTGACCGCGCTTCCAGTCAATCGCGGACTCGGCCGGAAAGCCGCCCCAACGCGCCCCGGCGGGCACGTTGGACATTACTCCGGCCCTGGCTCCAAGTACCGCGCCCTCACCAATCGTCACATGGTCGGCAACGCCGACCTGTCCGGCCAAGACGGCGAAATCGCCGACCGTCACGCTGCCCGATATGCCAACTTGTGAGACGATCAGGCAGTGCCGGCCGATCGAAACGTTGTGTCCGATTTGCACGAGATTGTCGATCTTGGTCCCTTCGCCGATGACGGTATCGCGGGTGGCGCCGCGGTCGATGGTGCTATTGGCGCCGATCTCGACGTCGTCCTGAATGATGGCGCGGCGGGTCTGCGGAATTTTCTGGTGGCCCCGCGGCGACGGTAGAAAACCAAATCCGTCCTGACCGATGCGGACGCCGGGATGGATGATGACACGATCGCCGAGCAAGGCATGAAGGATCGAGGCATGCGCACCGACGGCGCATTCCCGGCCGATGCGAACGTCCGGCCCGATCACGGCACCCGGGCCGATCAGCGTGCCGGTTCCGATTTCGGCGCGCGCGCCGATCACCGCAAGCGGATCGACGACCACGCCGGCTTCGAGACGGGCGGTCGGATCGATTTGCGCGCTCGCCGCGCGCCCGGCCGTGCCAAACAGCGAGGTGGGCCGGAGCAGGTTTGCGAACAATTTGCGCGTGACCGCGACGAAGGCCGGGTACGGCTGCGGCGTTTCCAGCACCACCAGATGGCGCGGCGCCTGTTCGACAAAGCGCGGTGCGATCAAGCAGGCGCCGGCCCGAGTCGTCGTCAGCGCGGCCGCATATTTCGAATTGTCGAGGAAACTGAGGTCGGATGCGCCAGCGGTATCGAGCGGCGCGATATTGCGGATCGCACGATCGGCGGGGTCGCCGGCGCGAAGTTTAGCGTCCGTCAACGCAGCGATCGCGCCGGCGGTGAGCTCGCAATCGGCTATGACAAAATCCCGCATGTCGCCGGCGTCGTTTTAGGCCGCGATCAGAATTTCGTGCCGCCGCCGAACGAGAAAAACTGGGTGCGGTCGTAGGATTGCTTGAGGAACGGATAGGCGAGGTCGAAGCGCAGCGGCCCGAACGGCGAATCCCAGATGATGCTGGCGCCGGCGGAGGCACGCACCGCCGGGCTGTCGGCGAATTGCATCGCGCACTGGCAGAAGAAGGTGCCCGTTGTAACTGGCGGGCCGGGATTGGTCGCCGTGATCACACCGTTGATTTCCCCGGTCGACGGGCTTGAGGTTTCACCCCTATAGCCCCACAAGGAACCGGAATCGACGAAAATGGCGCCGCGGAAGCCGCTGTCCTTTGGCAGGAAATACAGCGGATATTGCATTTCCCAGCTGGCGCCCCAGTACATCGTGCCGCCGAGTGCGTCGTTGCTGGTTCCGGGCGTGATGTCCCGTGGCCCGATGCCGGCGGGCTGGAATCCGCGCACCAGATTCGGCCCCATCTTGAAGTCGTCGAGCAAACGGACGTAGTCGCTATTCGAAGCGCAGGTATTCGCTATCGGGCAGCTCTTAAGACTGTACATATCTCCGGCTTGTAAGTGCAACATGCTGACGAGATCGGAGACGATTTCGTAGTAAGCGCGAACGTCCACAGTGGTGCGCAAATAAGACACGGCGCCGCCGAGACCCGCAAAATCCTGACCGAAGCTGACATAGACACCGCTGGTCGGCAGCTTGTTGTTGTCGAGCGAGTTGTAAACGAGCCCATAGCCGAGGATTGACGTCAGATAGGCGCCTTGCTGCAGCTCGACCCGAACCGGGAGCGAAGCCTGCCCGAGCTCAAAGCAGTTGGGGGTGGTTGCGAACGAGAGGAATGGTGAACCAGGCACGCCAATTGCACTCGGCACCGGAAACGTCGTAAACAGATCCGGATTGAGGTTGTTGCAGCTGTCCAGCTGGCTCGGTAGCGTGATTTTTTGCTCGAAGGCCGAGTAGCGCAATTGCAGCGCCAGGTCTTCGCGCAGCGGCAAACCCCATTTCAACGTGCCGCCATACGATTCGGTGCCGTATGAAAGGAAGCTGCTGGCGAGCGTCTGTTTCGCGAACAGATCGACGCCCATGCTGGTTCGATAGTCGAGAAAATACGGCTCCGCATAACTGAGCTCGACGCCGCGGACGAACTGGCCGTAGGTCACGCTTCCCCTGGCGAAACGGCCGGTGCCCAACAGGTTGCGTTCGCTGATCGACACTTCCGCCAGCCAGCCATTGGCGGTCGAATAGCCGCCCTGCACCGAGAAGTCGCCCGTCGGCTGCTCCTCGACGTCAACATTGATTACGACGCGATCGGGCGCCGAGCCCGGCTCGTTGGTGATTTTCACATTCTTGAAGTAGTTCAGATTCTTGATGCGCCGTTCGGCGCGATCGACCAATGCGCGATTGTATGGATCGCCTTCATTGATATCGAATTCGCGACGGATCACGTAGTCGCGGGTGCGGTAATTGCCCCGGATATTGATGCGTTCGATATAGGCACGGGTACCCTCATCGACGAGGAACAGCACGCCGATTGTCCTGGCCGAGGGATTACGATCGCCGCGCGGGCGCACTTGGCCGAACGGATAGCCGCGCCGCGCCAGCTCGATCGTCATATCTTCGACGGTCTTTTCGACCGCTTCGCCGTTGTAGATCTGCCCGGCACCCATCCGCAAAACCGGGCGCAGCGACTGGCCGCTGACGGCGCGGACGTTGGACTGAATGTCGACGGCGCCGAAATGGTAGAGCGGTCCTTCCTCGATGGTGAAGGTTACGACGAAGCCCTTTTTGCTTGGATCGTACACGCCGGCGGCCGACACCACCTGTACGTCGGCATAGCCGTGTTTGAGGTAGAAGCGCCGGATCAGATCGCGGTCGGCCTCGATGCGATCTGGATCGTAAACGTCGGTTGTCTGCAGGAAGCTCAAGAATGTGGATTCGGAGGTCTTGATCACCTCCTTCAAACGCCACGCCGAGTAGGCACTATTGCCGACGAAAATAAGGGATTTGATGCCGGTCTTTTCGCCCTCATTAATCTCAAAGACGAGATCGACGCGATTGTTCGGCCGATCGATTATTTTGGGCACCACCGAAACGTCGAAACGGCCGTTGCGCTGATAAATTTCGATGATGCGCTGGACGTCGGCCTGCACCGCGGCGCGCGAGAGCGCACCGCGCTCCTTGGACTGGATTTCCTGCAGCAGTTGCTCGTCCTTGAGCCGATGATTGCCTTCGAACGCAATCTTGTCGATCACCGCCGCCTCGACCACGGTGACGATCAGCTTGCCGCCTGATTGGCTGATCCGGACGTCCTGAAACAGGCCGGTCCCGTAGAGTGCTTTGAGCGCCGCGTCGATCTTAGCGGCGTCGAGACGTTCCCCTGGCGCCACCTTGAAGTAAGAGCGGACGGTATCGGCTTCGACGCGGCGATTGCCTTCGACCACAATGGAGCTTGCGGTAAGGACGGTCTCCGCCCGGGCCGGCGCGCCAAAGGCGGCCGACAAGGCGAGGATACCCCCCAGGAGCAAGCCGGCCACGACCAGCCCCCGTCTTACCCGCACACACATGTCCATGCGCAAAGCGCCCCTTACCCCTCGTGGCCGCCCCCAGTGGCGGGTTAGTGCTCCGCGGTTCTCCTTGAGCGCGATCGAATTCTGCTTGCCTGTTTCGCCATTTTCATTCCCCCACCGCGACCATCCCCATGGCCGTTCTGCTGTGCCCCAATTTCGGTTTAGGACGTGGTCAGATGAACGATGTCGTTGAAAGTTGCAAATATCATCAACATGACGACGATCGCGAGCCCGATGCGAAAGCCGACCTCTTGCGCGCGTTCCGACAGCGGCCGGCCGCGCACGGCCTCGATCGCATAGAACAGAAGGTGGCCGCCATCCAGTAGCGGGATTGGAAACAGGTTGAGGAGACCGATTGAGACCGAGAGCACCGCAGCCAGATGCACCAGCGCGGCAAACCCGATGGTCGCGACCTGCCCCGAGATCTGAGCGATCCGAATCGGTCCGCCGAGCTGATCGGCGGCTTCGCGGCCGACGATGACGCCGCCGATATAACTCAGCGTCCGGTCGACCACGAACCATGTTTCCTGTCCGCCTAGCCAAATCGCCTGAGCCGGGAAAACCGGCTCGAATTTGACATCGCCCGGCGCCATCGAGCGGCTGATGCCGAGAATCCCGATGCGGCGGACATTACCGAAACTGTCCTTGACCTCCTTGAGCGCAGGCGTCGCCTTGAGCACGAGCTGCGCGCCGTTACGATCCACCTTGATGGCGAGCGCGCGGCCGGCGCTGTCGCTTACGACGCGCTGCATATCGGCAAAATTGTCGATCGTCTGACCATCAATGGACAGGACGATGTCGCCAGGCTCAAAACCGGCCGCGGCGGCGGCACTGTCGGCCTGGACGCTGTCCACCCGCGCGCTCATTGTCTGCTTGCCGTAGATCATGAAGATCGCGGCGAAGATCACAATCGCCAACAGGAAATTCGCCAAGGGTCCGGCGACGACTATGGCCGCCCTTTTCCACACGCGCTGGAAATGGAAACTTACAGCGCGTTCGCCGGCATTCATCGTCTGCAATCGCGGGGCATCGGGCGCACTGCCGGCATTTTCGTCGCCGAAGAACTTCACGTAGCCGCCCAGCGGAATCGCGGCGATCTTCCAACGCGTGCCGTAGCGATCATTGAATCCGGCTAGCTCCGGACCAAAGCCGATCGAAAAGGTCAGGACCCGAACGCCGCACAGGCGCGCGACCAGGAAATGGCCGAGCTCATGAAAGAAAACAACCAGGCTGAGGACGAATAGAAAAGGGACGACGTAGCCAGCCACCCCTCCCCCCAGAGCGTGGATATGCGACAGAAAATAAGACCCCATGATGTGGCCGAAATCCCCTATCCGCGTTCCTGTGTCCCCGCCGGATTTGCTTGCGCTAACATGCCATTGCGGCAATTTCGGGCAAGAGGTCTAGGGCTAGCCTTCTGGCGGTGTGGTCAATGTGGAGTGCCTCCTCGACTGAGGCCGGCTCACCGGTCGCACCCCGGCGCGCCGCCGCCTCAAGAGTGGCCTCCACCAAGGCCGGAATACCACAGAAACCCAATTGTCCATCGACGAATTTGTGAACGGCGACCTCATTGGCCGCATTGAGCACGGTTGGCGCCGCTCCACCGGCGGCAAGGGCCCCCCAGGCGATCCCCAGCGCCGGAAAACGCGTCAAATCGGGCTCTTCGAAGCTTAACTTCGCGATTTGCGCGAGATTTAGCCGGGGGGCGGGCGTGCCCATCCGCACCGGCCAAGCTAAGCAATGCGAAATCGGTATGCGCATGTCCGGCGAGCCGAGTTGCGCGATCACCGAGCCGTCGCGAAACTCGACGAGCCCATGAATGATCGACTGCGGATGCACGAGAACATCGAGCTCCTCGGGGGCGAGCGCAAACAGGTGATGCGCTTCGATCAGTTCGAGACCTTTGTTCATCAGCGTCGCCGAATCGATCGTCACTTTCGGTCCCATCGACCAGGTCGGATGCTTCAGCGCCTGCTCGACCGTGACCTTGCGGATGGCGTCCGCCGGCCAAGTGCGGAACGGGCCGCCAGAGGCGGTGAGCACGATGCGCCGGATGTCCTCACGCCGGCCGGCGCTGAGCGCCTGGAAAATGGCATTGTGTTCGGAATCGACCGGCAACACGGTGGCGCCGTTGGCGGCAGCGCGCCGCATGAACAGTCCACCCGCGCAGACCAGACATTCCTTATTGGCCAGCGCGACAGTCGCGCCGCGTTCGGCGGCAGCGAGCGTCGGCGCCAGACTCGCGGCTCCGGTGATCGCCGCCATCACCCAATCGGCCGGCCGCTGTGCGGCCTCGACCATCGCCGCTTCGCCGGCGGCAGCCTCGATACCCGAGCCTGCAAGCTCGGCTTTGAGTTCTTTGTAAGCGGCGGGATCGGCGACCGCCGCAAAGCGCGCGCCGAGTTCGCGCGCAAGCCGCGCCAGCGCCGCGGCATCGCGATGCGCGGTCACCGCTTCGACAGCATAGTGCGCTGGATTTCGTCGCAACAAATCGGCCGTGCTCGAGCCGATCGAGCCGGTCGCGCCCAAAAGCGTGACTGTCCGCGGCAGCGGCACCGGTGCGGCTTTCGCCACCGCGCGTTTTTGCTTCATTTCGCGAACCATGTAGCGGCTACCATAGCAAGAGACCCCGAGCGGATGCAGCCGCACCAAACCGCAAGGCGCCGATCAAAACCGCGACCAAGGCCGCGAGCAAAAGACCATCGACGCGATCCATAGCCCCACCGTGACCGGGGATGAGCGCGCTCGCGTCCTTGGCGCCAAACCGCCGCTTGACGGCAGACTCCAGAAGGTCACCGCCCTGGGCGGCAGTCGATAGAACCAGAGCTAGAACGCCACCCACGACGGGATGGGTCCCTGCGCTCGCATAGGCCACGACGGAACCGGCGACAACCCCCCCAGCCAGGCCGCCTACAGCGCCGGCCCAGGTCTTCTTTGGACTAAACCGCGCCGCCAGTAGCGGCCCGCCTATTCCGCGGCCGGTCAAATAGGCAAAAATGTCGGTTGCCCAGACAGTTGCGAAGAGAAATAAAAGTGCTGCGAAACCCATTTCGCGGTCGCTGCGGAGCAGGATGGGACAGATTGCCACGATCGCCGCATAAAGGATGCCGGCCGCAGCCCAAGGACAGGAATGGCGGCTGCTGCGATATGCCAATCCTAGGGTCCCCTGCCACGCAAACGCCGCGCCCGCCGCGATCACGCCGATGGCGCCGGCCGGAATATCCAACTGCGCAAGAACCGCGGCGCCGATCAGAGCCGGCAGCCCGAACACTAAGGTGCGTGTAACGCACTCTCCGTCCGCACTGGCAACAAGCCGACTCCACTCCCACAACACGAGCCCGGCGACCACAGTGCAGGCTGCGGCGAAGACCCAACCGCCGACAAAGGCCACTCCAATCGCAAGCGGCGCCAAGACCAAAGCTGAGGCGGTACGGCGGAGAAAGTTCTGCCGGTCCGATAGTCCGGCCCGCTCGTGTTCGCCCGACCCGGGGCCGCTCCGCGCGATCACGATCCGGTCTGCGCGATCAATCCGCCAAAGCGCCGTTCGCGACGGCGGTATTCGGCGATCGCGCTTTCAAGCGCGGCGTGGTCGAAGTCCGGCCAATTGATCGGCACGAAGACAAGCTCGCTATAGGCGGCTTGCCAGAGCAGGAAATTCGACAGCCGCTGCTCGCCGCTGGTGCGGATGATCACGTCGGGATCCGGCAGATCCGGCTGGTCGAGATGGCGCGCCAACAGTTCGGGCGTGATGTCATCGGCGGCGAGCCGCCCCTCGCGCACTTCGACAGCAAGCCGTCGCGCCGCGCGCGCGATTTCCTGCCGCGCGCCGTAATTGAAAGCGACGACGAGCATTAGGCCGTCATTGCGCTTGGTGAGCTCTTCGGCTTCTTCAAGCAGTGCCCGGATGTCGGCCGGCAAGTCCTCGCGCTCGCCGATAACCCGCACGTGCACATTGCTTTTGTGCAAATCGGCAAGATCGTTGCGGATGAAGCGGCGAAGCAGCGCCAAGAGGTCGCGAATTTCCGACTGCGGTCGCGACCAGTTTTCCGAGCTGAACGAAAAAATGGTGAGTACCGAAATGCCGAGATCGCTGGCGGCGCGCACGGTCTTGCGCAACGCCTCAACCCCGCGGCGATGTCCTTCCACGCGCGGCAAACCGCGCGCTGCGGCCCACCGTCCGTTGCCGTCCATGATAATGGCAACATGGCGCGGCGTCTCGAAGCCGCCGCCATCGGCGAGCGGCTCCGCAACCTTGCTTGTCGATATGGCTGCGTCGCTCAAACCGTCATGATCTCCTTTTCTTTGGCGGTGAGGAGCTTCTCGACCTCGGCAATCATCGAATCGGTTGCCTTCTGCACTTCGTCGTGCTGCCGATTGTGCTCGTCCTCGCTGATCTTGTGGTCCTTTTCGAGTTTCTTGAGAAGATCAAGACCGTCGCGGCGAACATGGCGCACCGCCACGCGCGCAGCTTCGGCATATTTATGGGCGACCTTCACGATTTCACGGCGCCGTTCTTCGTTGAGCTCGGGAATACGCAAGCGCAGGACTTGGCCTTCCGTCGATGGCGTCAGACCGAGATTGGCGGCCGAGATCGCCTTTTCCACGGCATGAACCATGGACCGATCCCAAACTTGAACGTTGAGGAGACGCGGCTCCGGCACGCTGATCGTGGCGAGCTGGTTAAGCGGCATATGTGTGCCATAGGCTTCGACCTGCACATGATCCAGCAAGGCCGTCGACGCGCGTCCGGTACGCAGCCCTGACATTTCCTGCTTGAGCGCGCCGATCGCACCCTGCATGCGGCGCTTCAAATCGTTCATGTCGAATGACGTCGTGGCCATGGTACCCTCCCGTGGCACCTTGTGCTGGCAGCTATCCGCGGCATTCCCCGCGGCAGTGATCCGACTTCGTGGCAACCTCTCTTCTGCGCGCCAGCGCGAGCGCTAGCCAACGGTCGTGAAGTGCCCTCTTCCGCACAAAACGCTCTCGATCGCGCCGTGCTCGCGGATCGAGAACACGATGATAGGCATACGGTTTTCCTGGGCAAGCGCGAACGCGGTTGCGTCCATGATCTTCAGGCGGCGATCCATGGCTTCCTGATGGTCGAGACGGTCGAAGCGCTTGGCCTTGGGATCATATTTCGGATCTGCAGTATAGACCCCGTCGACATCCGTGGCCTTGAGAACGGCCTCGCACTGCATCTCTGCAGCACGCAGAATCGCCGTCGTGTCGGTGGTGAAATAAGGATTCCCGGTGCCGCCAGCAAACACGATAATCCGCTTGTCTTCCAGGTGGCGGAGCGCGCGCTGCCGCTCATAGGTTTCGCACACTTGCGGCATTGTGAGCGCGGACATAGCGCGTGCGCCTACGCCGGCGCGCTCGATCGCGGCCTCCAGAACCAGCGCATTCATGACTGTCGCCAGCATGCCCATGGCGTCCGCGGTCGGGCGCGACAGGCCATCCTCGGACACCTTTGCGCCGCGCAAAACGTTGCCGCCGCCGACCACGACCCCAAGCGCGATGTCGAGCCGGTGCGCGGCAACAAGATCGGCAGCAAAACGCTCGATGGTCGGCTGATGAATCCCGAACTTTTCCGGGCCGCTCAGCGCCTCACCGGACAATTTGACGATGACGCGCCGGTATTTCGGTTTCGCCATTGGAATGTCCCGCCCCTCGTCGCGGCCGATTCTCGTAAGGATACGGCTAACGCATTCGTAAGCGAACCCAATCGCCCACGGCCGAAACAGCCACCGCCCTAATGCGCGGCCGGGCGCTCGATGCCCTCGCCCAAGGCAAAGCGGACGAATCCCGCAACTTTGATCGGCGCGCCGGCTTTGGCTTCGGCTTCCTTGACCGCCTGCGCCACCGACTTCTTGTCATCGAAGATGAAGCCCTGATCCAACAGGCACACTTCCTTGTAGAAGGTCTTCAAGCCGGATTCGACGATCTTGTCGATGACATTGGCGGGTTTGCCCTGCGCCTTGGCCTTCTCGCTTAAGACTGCCTTTTCACGCTCGACCGCCGCCGCGTCCAATCCGGACGGGCCGACCGCCTGCGGGTTGGCCGAGGCAACATGCATCGCCACCATGCGGCCGAAGGCTTTCAGCTCGTCGCTCTTGCCGGTAGATTCAAGCGCAACCAGGACGCCGATCCTTCCCAATCCATCGCTCACCGCATTGTGCACGTAGCTGCCAATCGCGCCTTTGCCGATCGAAAGTTCGGCGGCCCGCCGCAAGCTCATGTTCTCGCCGACTTTGGCGATGGTGTCGGCAATCGCCTCGTCGATAGTGATGCTGCCGGCTTTGGCGGCGAGAATCTTGTCGACGCTCGCGCCCGCATCGAGCGCGGCGTCGGCGACCATCTTGACGAGGCCCTGGAACAAATCGTTGCGCGCAACGAAGTCGGTTTCCGAATTGACCTCGACCAGAATGCCCTTGGTAGCCCCGACAGCGACGCCGACAAGGCCTTCGGCCGCAACGCGGCCGGCTTTCTTGGCGGCCTTGGACAAGCCTTTCTTGCGCAGCCAATCGACCGCCGCCTCGAGATTGCCGCCGGTCTCACTGAGCGCGGCCTTGCAATCCATCATTCCGGCTCCGGTCTGGTCCCGGAGCTCTTTGACCATAGCTGCGCTGACATCCGCCATTTGAAATCGCCTCTCCGCCTCTACACTTCTTCCGCCGTCAATTCCTTGGCTTTGGCGATCCAGCTTTCCACGCGGCCAGGGAGTCCGACCTCCTCGCCGACATTATGTGCTGCCGTCGGCGACAATTCCGCGATCTGCTGGAAGTGGAAAATGCCGAGATCGTTGAGCTGCTTCTCGATCGCCGGCGAAACGCCGGGAAGCTTCTTGAGATCGTCGGCAACCCCGCGCGGACCCGACAACGGCTCGAAACCGAGCTTGTTCTCGACCGCCGCCGGCACTTCCTCGGCTACCGGTTGGGCTTGCGCGCCGACGTCAATGCCCTGCGCGCCTTGCGCGCGGGAAATTCCGTCGATCGCCGCCTTGGCGGCGAGATCGCAGTAAAGGGTGACGGCGCGGCTCGCATCGTCATTGCCGGGAACGACGTAGGTGATGCCGTCCGGATCGCAATTGGTGTCGACGATGGCGGCGACCGGAACGTTGAGCCGCCGCGCCTCCTTGATCGCGATGTCTTCCTTGTTAGTGTCGATGACAAAGACGAGATCGGGAAGGCCACCCATGTCCTTGATGCCGCCGAGTGCCCGATCGAGCTTGTCGCGCTCGCGCTGCAGCGTCAGGCGCTCCTTCTTGGTGTAGCCCTGCGCTTCGTTCGAGCCGAGCATTTCCTCGAGCGCGCGCAGCCGCTTGATCGAATTCGATACCGTCTTCCAATTGGTCAGCGTGCCGCCAAGCCAGCGTGAATTGACGTAATATTGCGCCGACCGCTTGGCCGCCTCGGCGATGGCGTCCTGGGCCTGACGTTTGGTGCCGACAAAGAGGATGCGCCCGCCTTGCGCGACCGTGTCGCTGATCGCCTGCAGCGCGCGATGCATCATCGGCACCGACAGCGTCAGATCGATGATGTGGATGTTATTGCGAGTGCCGAAGATGTATTCCGACATCTTCGGATTCCAACGATGGGACTGATGGCCGAAATGCACGCCAGCTTCCAACAGCTGGCGCATGCTGAAATCTGGCAGCGCCATAGGATATTCTCCGGTTGATCCGCCGCGGACCGCGAGCCCGGCCCTTGGGACCGGACACCGGACGGCTAAAGGCCAAGGTCCGCGTGTGAAGTTAGGCCGAGCTTATATAGGCAGTGCGGCGCGGGCGCAACACGCCGGGCGTGGTCTGGCGCGCGAAAAGCCGCTGCAAAAAAAGCCGGCGCTGCCGAGGGCCCCGCTATAGCGCCTCCACCGTCACGACGCCGGAAACCGCCTTAATCGCGCCGGCGATCTGCGGCGAGACCTTAAACCGCCCCGGCAGCTTGACCTCGACCTCGCTGCCGTTGCGCAACAGCAGCACCACGCTGACCTCGCCGTCGGCGGCCTCGCCGCCGTTGCGCTGCGAGGCTTCGAGCCGGCGCGCCACGCCGGGGAGCGGTTCGGCATCGCGCAGGAAAACCCGTAAGCCGCGATGCATCCGGGCCGCCGCCTCGTCGAGCGGCTCGACAGACTGAATGCGGGCGCGGACCTCGTCGCCCTGCACCTCGGCGGTGAGGAACAACCGCACGGCGCTGCCCGGCTCCAACAGATCGCGGTACTGCGCGAGTCCCTCGGCAAAGAGCACCGCCTCGTAATGTCCGCTCGGATCGGACAGGCCGATGATGCCCATCTTGCTGCCGCTTTTGGTGCGCCGTTCGGTCCGCGACACAACCGTGCCGGCGACGCGGCCGGCGCCAGCGCCGGTTTTAACCGCGCGGGCGAATTCGGCCCACGACTGCACGCGCAGGCGTTTGAGGGCGGCGGCATAATCGTCGAGCGGGTGGCCGCTCAAAAAGAAGCCGACCGCTTCGTATTCGCGCTGAAGCCGCTCCGCCGGCAGCCACGGCTCGAGCGCCGGCACGGCGATGGAAGAATGTGCCGGCGCGCCAGCGAACAGCTCCGATTGGCCGCGCGCCGTGTCGTCTTGGGTGCGCTGTGCGGTCGCCATGATCGCATCCACCGCGGCAGAGGCGCGCGCGCGGTTGCCTTCGATACAATCGAACGCGCCGGCGGCGGCGAGGCTTTCCAGCACCCGCTTGTTGACAGCGCGCGGATTCATGCGGCGGCCAAAATCGGAAAGGTCGGCGAAGGCACGCTCGCCGCGCGCGGCGACGATGCTCTCCACCGCCTGCCGCCCGACCCCGCGCAACGCGGCCAAGGCGTAATGGATGGTGTCGCCGTCGACCTCGAATTCGACCTCGGAGCGATTGATTGATGGCGGCTCGACCTTGATGCCGAGCCGCTCTGCCTCGTCGCGAAATTCGGCAAGCTTGTCGGTATTGCCCATATCGAGTGTCATGGAAGCGGCCATGAACTCGACCGGGTAGTTCGCCTTCATATAGGCGGTCTGATAGGTGAGCAGCGCATAGGGCGCCGAGTGCGATTTGTTAAATCCGTATTCTGCGAATTTCGCGCAGGTATCGAAGATGACTTCCGCATCCGCGCGCCCGATGCCCCGCTCGATCGCACCGGAGACGAAGCTGTCGCGCTGCGATGCCATTTCCTTTCTATCTTTCTTGCCCATGGCGCGGCGCAGAATGTCAGCCTTGCCGAGACTGTAACCGGCGAGATCGCGCGCGATCTGCTGCACCTGCTCCTGATAGGTGATGATGCCGTAGGTCGCCCGCAGGATCGGCTCGAGCTTGGGATGTAGGTAATCCGTGCGCTCGTGACCGAGCTTGCGCGCGCAGTAGGTCGGAATGTTCGCCATCGGGCCGGGGCGATACAGCGCCACCAGCACAATGAGATCCTCAAATCGATCGGGCCGCATGTCGACAAGCGCCCGCCGCATGCCCGCGCTTTCCACCTGGAACACGCCGACGGTCTCGCCGCGCGCCAGCATCTCATAGGTTTTGGCGTCATCGAGCGGCAGATTGGACAGATCGATGTCGATGCCGCGCCGGCGTACGAGCTTGACAGCGCGGTTGAGCACGGTGAGCGTTTTGAGACCGAGAAAGTCGAATTTCACCAGCCCGGCGGGCTCGACCCATTTCATGTTGTATTGGGTCACCGGCATCAGCGATTTTGGATCGCGGTAGAGCGGCACCAGTTCAGTCAGCGGTCGATCGCCGATCACGATGCCGGCGGCATGGGTCGAAGCGTGCCGGGTGAGGCCTTCAAGCTTTTGCGCGATATCGAAAGCGCGCCGCACGATGGGCTCGCCGTCGCGCGCCGCCTGCAGTCGCGGCTCATCCTCGATGGCGCGTCCGAGCGAGACCGGATTGGCCGGATTCTGCGGCACCAGCTTGCATAAGCGATCGACCTGACCATAGGGCATCTGCAAGACCCGGCCGACATCGCGCAACACCCCGCGCGCCTGGAGCGTGCCGAAGGTGATGATCTGCGCGACCTGGTCGCGCCCGTATTTCTCCTGCACGTAACGAATGACCTCGTCGCGCCGATCCTGGCAGAAGTCGACGTCGAAGTCCGGCATCGAGATGCGCTCCGGATTGAGGAAGCGCTCGAACAGAAGCCCGAAGCGGATCGGATCGAGATCGGTGATGGTCAGCGCATAGGCGACCAGCGAGCCCGCGCCCGAGCCCCGCCCTGGTCCGACCGGAATGCCTTGCGCCTTGGCCCATTGGATGAAGTCGGCGACGATCAGGAAGTAGCCGGCATAATGCATGTTAATGATGACGCCGAGCTCGAATTCCAGCCGCTCGCTATAATCCTCGCCGCTATGACCCGGCGCGGTACCGTAGCGCGCCAGCCGCCGTTCCAGGCCCGAGCGCGCCGCGCGGCGGAGCTCCTCCGCCTCGGCCGCTTCCTCCGCCGCTTGCGTTTGCGAGTGGGCTTCGTTCGTCGCGGCGCTGCGCTCGCTCCTTCCGGCGGTGAAGCGCGGCAAGATCGGCGCCTGCGTGCGCGGGCGAAACACGCAGCGCTGCGCAATTTCGATTGTGGTAGCGAGCGCCTCGGGCAAATCGGCGAATAAATTTGCCATCTCGGCGCGTGTCTTGAAACGATGCTCGGGCGTGAGCTGACGGCGCTCGCCGTCGGCCACGAGCTTGCCCTCGGCGATGCAAAGCAGCGCATCGTGTGCCTCGTAATCGTCGCGGCTGGCGAAGAAGGGTTCGTTGGCGGCGACGACCGGCAGACCGTGCGTATAAGCAAGATCGATCAGCCGCGGCTCGGCAAGCCGCTCGCCTGCCATACCGTGGCGCTGCAATTCAATGTAAAGGCGATCTCCGAACAGGCGTTGCAGCAGCTGGCAACGCGACAACGCGACCGGATGCTGTCCGGCAACGAACGCGCCGTCGAGTGGACCGTTAGGGCCGCCGGAAAGCGCGATCAAGCCACCGGTCGTTTCATCGAGCCAGGATATTTTGATGTGGGGCCGTTCCTGCAAGCCGCTCTCAAGATAAGCGCGCGAACATAGCCGCATCAGGCGGCGGTAGCCGTTCTCATTGGCGGCGAGCAGAACAAGGCGCGGCCAATTGTGTTCGGTGCTGCGATTTTCGACGTCGCCAAAATCGACGGCCATGGCACAGCCGACGATCGGCTGAATCCCGGAGTTCGCCAGCTTTTCCGAGAATTCCAGCGCACCGAACATATTGTCGGTATCGGTCAAGGCGAGCGCCGGCTGCCGGTCTTTCTTTGCGAGTTCGGCCAGCCGTGCAATCGTCAAGGCGCCTTCGAGCAGCGAGTAGGACGAATGCACGTGCAGATGCACGAAAGCCGGTTCAGCGGGCATCAAATGGCGTCCGTGGGGCCGAGCCCCCTGCTTTTCGAAAAACGGGGTTGCGCATGTTTAGAACGGCGACTGCGATTCTCGCCTGATCAACCATGCGGGATCGCAAATGCCGCTGTCCATCGGCCGACGTGCCGGCCGCGCGCGCTTGTGGATTACGGGCGCATTCGACGCCGCAGCCGCGATACGCTGCCGATGTGGTGGGGAACGCCCTAGAGCATCCCAAGCACCTGCGCCCATACGGCGACGGTGGCCAGAAACAGGCTTATGGAAGCCAATGCGATAGCCTCTTCCAACACCGACCGAACCATCATCGACTCCTCTAGAACAGAAAGAGAACATAGTTCCCTTATTGTTCACGGTCAAGGACGAAGGCTCTCCCTTTCATCCGTCGCAGGAGATTCCGGTTAAGCGGAGCTTAACGGCTTCGACGCCTACGGGCCGCCATGGTCGGCGGCGGCGCACCTTTTCCACCGTAATGGAAGTATTCCGACGAGACCCGGAACCGACCCGCCGTACGTCATTTGACGTAACCAAAGGCTCGTGCATGGCGGTCGTATTGGTTGTCGAGGATGAGGATCAGGTTCGCGTCCTGGCTGAATCTTACTTGGAAGAACAAGGGCACCAAGTGCTCTCGGCCGGCACGCCGGCCGGCGCGCTCGCGCTTCTGCAGCAATCGCCGGCGGTCGATCTCTTATTCACGGATCTTGACCTGAAAGGCGACATGCATGCCGGGATCGAATTGGCAAAGGCTGCAGTCAAGCTGCGCCCTCGGCTGCAGGTGCTCTATACGACGGGCCGAGCCATCACCGATGGAATGAAAGCCCGTTTCGTGTCGGGCTCGGCGACGCTTGCCAAGCCCTACACGATCGATGAATTGCGCGACAGCATATTGACCAATTTTCAAATCCATCGCTTGCAGGGTTCCCGCCGATAATTCATGCTTGTTATGGGCGGAGGGCTTCCGACCGGATCAGGGCCTTGCCTTGCGGCGGCGCCAGGGTCCGGCCGCTTTGCGCAGGAGGACCCGATGCGAATGCTCACGCCATGGACGGCCGCTTGGATCACCGCGGCGCTCGTGCTCACCGCCTCCGTCATTGCGGCTAGCGCACAGATTCAAACACGCGGTGCCGCGGGACTGCATGCGCAGCTGCAAAACGCCACGCCCATTCAGAGAGCAGCGTGTTGGGGATGGGGCCCCTATTGTCCGCCGGGAACGATCCGCCGCTGCGGCCCGTATCGCTGCTGGTGCGTTCGTTGCTGACGGCGTCCCGCGCCTTTTTCAATCATTTGAAGTCATTGACCAACCGCGGCCGCCACTCGGAAGTTTCCGATCCCAGGCGGCCGCGTGGTTTGCTGTTCGTTGCAACCCGACGGCCTCAGGGCGCGCGGCTAGGTAGAACCGCTGTGTGAAAAATTTGCATCCCGCAACCGACGAACTCAATTGACGATTAAACGTTGCAAGGCTGAGAATGATGCGAAAGGAAAAACAATGAAATTCGCGCTCAGCCTTCTCGGCGCCCTGGTCGTGGCGGCTGCGATCGGGACGCCGGCTCACGCCGATGGTCCTTGGTGCGCTTTTTACAGTGGTCGCTTCGGCGGTGCCTCCAATTGCGGATTTCACACCTACGATCAATGTCTCGCGACGATCAGCGGCGTCGGCGGATGGTGCCAGCCCAATACAATGTATGCCCCGCCGTCCGGTCGGCATCGGCATTACCGCGCCTATCCGTACTGAAGCGACAGCCGCTTTAGGACAGTTCGACAACCAGACCATCGCGCAGCGTGACGCGGCGATCCATTTGCGCCGCGATGTCGAGGTTATGCGTCGCGATGATGGCGGCGAGACCCGAGGCGCGCACCAGCTGATTGAGCGTTCCGAAGACGTGGTCCGCCGTATGCACGTCGAGATTGCCGGTCGGCTCGTCGGCGAGCAGGATGCGCGGCGCATTGGCGACCGCGCGCGCAATCGCGACGCGCTGCTGTTCGCCGCCGGAGAGCTCCGCCGGCCGATGCATGAGCCGCTCTTTGAGACCGAGATAGCTCAACAGTTCGATGCTGCGGCTGGTCGCTTCGCCGCGCGACAGCCCGCGGATCATCTGCGGCAGCATGACGTTTTCCAGCGCCGAAAACTCCGGCAACAGATGATGAAACTGATAGACAAAGCCGATATCGGTTCGCCTGATCCGGGTGCGGGCATTATCGGACAAATGCGAGGTCGCCACCGAATCGATATAGACTTCGCCGGAATCCGGTTGCTCGAGCAACCCGGCAATTTGCAGCAGCGTCGACTTGCCGGCGCCCGACGGCGCCACCAGCGCGACCGACTGACCGGCCCAGACCGCGAGCTCGGCGCCCTTGAGAACGTCCAGCGTGGAATCGCCCTGACGGAATTGACGGCCGATGCTGTGCAGGAAGAGAATCGGATGATCTTCGCAGTTTGCCGACGCGGTCTTCGCCTCTCGTATGGTAGTGGTGTCGTCCATCGCGCCCCGTCACTCGTAGCGCAGCGCTTCAACAGGATCGAGCCGCGCCGCCCGCCAAGACGGATACAGCGTGGCTAGCAATGATAGGCCGAGCGCCATCACCAGGACAGCCAAAGTTTCCTTCAAGTTCATGTCGGCCGGGAGTTTCGACAGGAAATAAAGCTCCGGAGGAAACAGCTGGGTATTGGTCAGCCACGATAAGAAGCGGCGGATTTCCTCGATGTTGAGACAGACAATGGTGCCGAGCAGGAAGCCGACAAAGGTGCCGACCACCCCGATCGAGGCGCCGGTGATGAGAAAGACCCGCATCATGGCGCCTTGCGTGGCGCCCATTGTGCGCAAGATCGCGATATCGCTCCCTTTGTCCTTCACCAGCATGATCAGGCCGGAGACGATGTTGAGCGCCGCCACCAACACGATCAGCGTGAGGATTAGGAACATCACATTGCGCTCGACCTGCAGCGCATTGAAGAAGGTGGCGTTTCGCTGCCGCCAATCGATCATATAGATGGGGCGCGCGGCGGCGTCGGTGACCGATTGGCGAAAGCGGTCGATGTGATCCGGATCGTCGGTATAGATCTCGATCGCGGTTACGTCGTTGGCGCGATTGAAATAGGCCTGCGCCTCGGATAGCGGCATGAACACGAAAGCGGAATCGTATTCCGACATACCGATCTCGAACACCGCGGCGATCTTGTATGCCTTGATGCGCGGCGTCGTGCCCATCGGCGTCACCGCCCCGCGCGGCGAAACGAGCGTAATATTGTCGCCGGCCCGCACCGAAAGCTGCTCCGCCAGGCGGCTGCCGATGGCCAAACCCTGGCCATTGTCGAAACCGTCCAGCGTGCCTTGTTTGACATTGCTTGAGATTTGCGACAGCTTCGCTACGTCGGCGCCAAGCATGCCGCGCATCACCACGCCGGACGCGTTGAACGGCGACGAGGCAAGCGCCTGGCCTTCGACCAGCGGCGCGGCGAGATAGATGCCATCGACCTTGGATACGCGATCGGCGACCGCCGCATAGTCGGTGAGCGGGGATTCGAGCGGCTGGATCAACAGATGGCCATTGAGCCCGAGGATTTTGGACAAAAGTTCCTGGCGGAACCCGTTCATCACCGCCATGACGATGATCAGCGTCGCCACGCCGAGCATGATGCCGATGAAGGAAAACCCGGCGATCACGGAAATAAAGCCTTCCCGGCGCCGCGCCCTTAGGTAGCGCAGCGATAGCATCCATTCGAAAGGCGCAAAGGGATGGGTGCCGGTGGGCTCGGCCATCGAGATGCGTTCCCCGTGAATGCTCCGAGTTTCACACGATTCTGGCAGTTTCAAGCCGCAGAAAATCGCGTCAAAATCGCACCACGCACAGTTTCATGCGAAAAGCCGCTCGACCACATCGGCTGGGGATAACAGTTCCCGCTTTCCATCGGCGCGGCGCTTTATTTCCACTTTGCCTTCGGCAAGGCTGCGCGGGCCCACCAGAATCTGCCAGGGAATGCCGATCAGGTCGGCGGTTGCGAATTTCGCCCCAGGCCGCTCGTCAAGATCGTCATAGAGCGTATCGACGCCCTTCGCGGTGAGCGCCGCGTAAAGCCGCTCGCAAGCGGCATCGGTGTCGCTACCACCCTGCTTGAGATTGAGGATGGTGGCGCGGAACGGCGCCACTGGTTCCGGCCATTTGATGCCGGCCTCGTCGTGGAAGGCTTCGATAATGGCGGCAACGAGGCGGCTCGGGCCGATCCCATAGGAGCCCATGTGAACCGGTCGGTCGACGCCGTCAGGCCCGGTGACCACCGCCTTCATCGGCTCCGAATATTTCGTCCCAAAATAAAAGATGTGGCCCACTTCGATGCCGCGGGCGGAAATGCCCTTGTCCGCAAGCTTGGCGAAGAGAGCGGCATCGTGCTTTTCGGAAGTGGCCGCATAGAGCGAGGTCCATTTGTCGACGATCGCCTGTAGTCCTGCGACGTGGTTGAAATCCACATCGACGCCCGGGACTTCGAAATCGAGATAGTCGCTGTGGCAAAACACCTCGCTCTCGCCGGTATCGGCGAGAATGATAAACTCATGCGAGAGGTTGCCGCCAATCGGTCCGCTTTCGGCCACCATGGGAATCGACCGCAGACCCATGCGGGCGAAGGTGCGCAGATAAGCGACAAACATCCGGTTATAGGCGTGCTTGGCCCCTTCGAAGTCGAGGTCGAAGGAATAAGCATCCTTCATGAGGAATTCGCGCCCGCGCATTAAGCCGAAGCGCGGCCGTACCTCGTCGCGAAATTTCCACTGGATGTGGTAAAGATTGAGCGGCAAATCCTTGTATGACCGCACGTAGCTGCGGAAGATCTCGGTGATCATTTCCTCGTTGGTCGGACCGTAGAGCATTTCGCGCTCGTGGCGGTCGCGGATGCGCAACATTTCCTTGCCGTACGCCTCGTAACGCGCGCTCTCGCGCCACAGTTCGGCGGACTGGATTGTCGGCATCAACAGTTCGATAGCGCCCGAGCGGTCCTGCTCTTCCCGCACGATGGCGCAGATCTTTTGCAAGGCGCGGAAGCCAAGCGGCAGGAAGGCGTATATGCCGGCGGCCTCTTGGCGCATCATGCCGGCGCGCAGCATCAGCCGGTGCGAGGCGATCTCCGCTTCTTTCGGCGTTTCACGCAAAATTGGCAGGAAGAAACGGGAGCGGCGCATGAATTCTCAGGTTTTGATACCGCGCTCGAGCACGATCCCGAAAAGTGGATACCGGTTTTCGGAAAAGATCATGCTCAAACAACAAGCTAAATCGAAATGGCGGTTCAACCTAATCCCATTTCGCTTTAGCCACACAAGCCGCAAGCCCGCTGAAAAGACAAAGGTTCCCCCTCGCGTAGCGGCTTAAAGGACGGGGCCGATCTTTTCTCCGCATCGTGAGATGACAAGCGGCGCGACACCAATTAGGAAGGAGCGACCGGCCCAGTTTGTCGCGAAGTACCGCAGGCAAAGTGGCCGGGTCTTTTCTAGGTTCCAAAACACAGGTCGAAAAAAGGTCCAAGTCTCGGGAGGGCCACCCCGCGACCCAAAGGGTCGCCAGCCGCGCTCGATAGAGAACAAGCGGAGTTCGGGTTTCCAAGGATCCTCGAAGCAGGGCACGCGGCCCTGCTTTTTCTTTGCCTTTAGCAGCCATTTCAGATCATCTAATTCTTCAATGACTTAGCTTAACACTTTGAATCAGTGTGATTTAATGAACAGGCCGACGAGACCATCGACCGTCACCCAACGTTCCTCATAGACGATGAAGCAGACGGCATAGATCGCAGCCGCGATCAAGGTCGTCCAGACGAGCTTCCATCCGATCCGGGCCTTGCTCGGGGCGCCGGGATCGGTGCCTGGCGCAATATTGTTCCCTTCGTGCTGGCTCCTGACGCCCCAAGGCAGGACCGCAAACAGCACCACCCACCAGATCAGGAAGAAGACCGCGAGCGCGGTGGCGACCGGCATGAAGGTCAAAATCCGTTTTTTCCGTGAGCCGCGTTGCGGCCAAATATTTCCGTGAGCCGCGTTGCGGCCAAAGGGACGCGGGCCTTTTGGTCGCTGGCGTCGTTGCTCGTCGCTCATGATCGTATAGATCACATCGCTCCTTGCGCCTAGCCAACGGCCAAAATGCTCAGCGTCGCGGCCACGCAAATAATGGATTTTGACCCTAGGCCTGCTCGAGTTCGACCAGAGTGCCGGCAAAATCTTTGGGGTGGAGGAACAGCACCGGCTTGCCATGCGCCCCGATCTTGGGCTCGCCATCGCCCAGCACCCGGGCGCCGCCCGCTTTGAGCGCATCGCGAGCGGCACGAATATCCTCGACCTCGTAGCAGATGTGGTGGATGCCGCCGTCCGGATTGCGGTCGAGGAACTTGGCGATCGGCGAGCCCGCTCCCAGCGGTTCGAGCAGCTCGATCTTGGTGTTGGGCAGCGTGACGAATACGGTGGTCACGCCGTGATCCGGCTGCGGCACTGCGGGTGACACCTCCGCCCCCAGCACGTCGCGGTAGATTGCGGCGGCCTTGCCAAGTTGGCGCACGGCAATGGCAACGTGATTAAGCCGGCCGATCAAATCCTAGTCTCCTTCGCCTGGGATCCTATAGCCTGATCCGATTAGGTAGATCACCAAGCGTCCATAACGTTTCATTTGCGCATGATCTTATCCGAAAACCGGTACCCACTTTTCGGGATCATGCGCTACACGACGAGCACGTGCACATGGCAAATCGGCTTTTTGCCCCAACGCCCGGCGATGGCGGCCCGTACCGCACGACGTAAGCTCTCGGCCACTTCGTCCGGATCGCGCCGGCGCGGTTTCGGCAGTGTTTCGAATGTCTCCTCGACGGCGCGGCGCGCGACCTCAACGAACGGCGCGCCCGCGGCGTCGGTCTCGGGCAGCCCGATCAGCTCGACCTCGGGGTAGGTCACGAGCGCGCCCTTGTCGTTGATCGCGATCGCGACCGACACCATGCCGGAGAAGGAAAGCCGGCGGCGCGCGGCGATGGTGCGCGCTTCGGCCTCAATCAGGAGCGCACCGTCCTTATACAGGCGGCCGGAGGGAAGCTGGTCGACGATTTCGGCCGGTCCCGGCGCCAAGCGGACAAGATCGCCGTTGCGGCAAACCAAGACTTGCGGCACGCCGGCGCGGCGGGCGAGCGCGGCATGTTCGGCGAGATGGAGCGCCTCGCCATGCGCCGGGATCAGGATTTTCGGCCGCACCCAGCCGATCATGTCGCGCAATTCGTCGCGCCGGGGGTGACCCGAAACGTGGACCAGGTGGGTGCGGTCGGTAATGACTTCGACCCCTTGCGCCACTAAGCCATTGATCACGCGCGCGATCGCCTTCTCATTGCCCGGGATCGGACGCGCCGAGAAAATCACCCGATCGCCGTGCGAGAGCGCAATGTCAGGGTGTTCCTCTTCGGCAATGCGCGCCAGCGCCGCCCGCGGCTCGCCTTGACTGCCGGTGCAAAGCGCAACGACCTTTTCGGGCGGCAGATAATCGTAGCTTTCGACACTGCGAAAATCCTGTACGCCGTCGAGATAGCCGGTCTCGCGCGCGACTTGGACGACCCGCTCCATGGCGCGGCCGACTACGATCACTTCGCGGTCCGCGGCGCGCGCGGCATCGGCGACGGCGCGCAGGCGGCCGACATGGGAGGCAAATGTCGTCACCGCGACCCGGCGCGGGGCGGTGCGGATGAGGTCGCCAAGCGTTTTAGCGACGTCGGACTCCGACGGCGATCGACCGTCACGGACTGCATTGGTGGAATCGCCGACGAGCGCCAGCACGCCTTCGTCGCCGAGCGCCGACAATTTGGCGGCGTCGGTGGGGCCGCCGATCAATGGAGTTGGATCGATTTTCCAGTCGCCGGTATGCAGCACCGTTCCGGCCGGCGTGCGGATCGCAAGCGCATTCGATTCCGGAATCGAATGCGCGACATTGATGAAATCGATGGCAAAAGGACCGATCGACAAATGTCCGCCGAGCGCCACGACCTGGACCGGAATTTCCGGCGCGCCGGGCTCGGAAACCCGCCGCGCCTCGAACAGAGCCGCGGTAAACGGCGTGGCATGGATCGGTACTTTCAGCCGCGGCCACAGATCGATCAGCGCGCCCATATGGTCTTCGTGGCCGTGGGTGAGCACCAGCGCCAGGATGTTCTTGCGCTCTTCGATCAGATAGCGGATGTCCGGCAGGATGAGATCGACGCCCGGCAAATGCTCTTCCGAGGCAAAGGAGACGCCGCAATCGATGATGATCCACTGCCGCCGATCGTCGCCGAAGCCGTAGATCGAGAGGTTCATCCCGATCTCGCCGATGCCGCCAAGGCTTGCGAATACCAATTCGTTTTGCGCCATGCTGCTTCAGCCCGGCCGGCCGAGCGGATCCCCTTGGCCGCGCACGGTGAAGGGGAACATATCGCCGGCTGCAATTTTGGTGATGCCGCCGTCGGCTCGCTCGAGCATTAGCCGGCCCGACTGATCGAGGCCAACGAAACGGCCTTGCATTTCGGCGTCGCCATTGCGCACGGCAACCGGCTCGCCGACGCCGCGCGCATGGGCCAGCCAATCGCGCTGAATGGCCGGGAAGTCGCGGCCGCGATCCCACAGCGCGACACGGCGGCACATTGTGGCCGACAGCCGAGGAAATAGCTGCTCCGGCGCTATTGCCGCACCATGCGCGCGCAAATCGGTTGCCGGGAAACCGATGCTGCCGTCAGCGGTAGGCGGATGGCTGCTGCAATTGACGCCGATACCAATGACGACCGTGAGGCGTTTTCCCGCTCCACCCTCGGGGGCCGCCTCGCCCTCGATGAGAATGCCCGCGCATTTGCGCCGATCGAGCAACAGGTCGTTCGGCCATTTGAATTTCAGCTGAGGCGCAAGCGCCTTTGCTTCGAGCGCAACCGCGTCGCGCACGGCCAGCGCAGCGACAAAAGCAAGTTGGGGCGCGTGTTCGAACGGCGACGGATCGCTGAGCAACAGGCTCGCGTAAAGATTGCCCGGCGGCGAAATCCAGCTGCGGCCATGGCGCCCGCGCCCTTGCGTTTGCGCCGTCGCGGTGATCCAGAGCGGACCGCTGTCGCCCTGCTGCGCGCGCAACCGCGCCTCGGCATTGGTCGATCCGATGGTCCCAAGGTGCTCGAGCCGCAGCCCGGCATTGACCGCAATGGGGTCAAGCTGCATCAGAACAAGGAATGCGCGGCGGCGCTGGCGACACCGACCAGCGGTGCTGGATTCAGGCAGAACAAGATATTGAACAAGCCGCAAATCGCCAGCACCACCCGGAGCTCATAGGGCATTTGCTCGAATTTTCCGACCGGTTCGTCGAAATACATCAGTTTGACGATGAAGAGATAGTAATAAGCGCCCACGACGCTCGTCACCATGCCGAGTACTGCCAGCAGATATAAGCCCGCATGGATGGCGGCGACAAAGACATAGAACTTGGCGAAGAAGCCGGCGAGCGGCGGTACGCCGGCCATCGAGAACAGCAGCATCGCCAAAAAGAACGCCATGGTCGGGTGCGTGCGCGCCAGCCCGGCAAGTTGATCGATGGATTCCACCATGCCGGTGGTCCGCCGCATCGACAGGATCACCGCGAACACGCCGAGCGTCATGGTGACGTAAATAGCGATGTAAATGAGCACGCCCTGGACGCCCTCGCTGGTCCCCGCGGCAAGCCCGACCAGCGCAAAACCCATATGGCCGATCGACGAATAGGCCATCAGCCGTTTGAAATTGCGCTGCCCAATGGCCGCGAACGAGCCGAGCGCCATCGAGGCGAGCGAAACGAACACGACGATCTGCTGCCACTGCGAGGTGACGCCCGGGAACGCCATGACCGCGACACGCACGAACATGGCGATGCCCGCCACTTTGGGCGCAGCAGCGAAGAATGCCGTCACCGGCGTCGGCGCGCCTTCATAGACGTCCGGCGTCCACATATGGAACGGCACCGCCGAGACTTTGAAGCAGAAGCCGGCGAACAGAAACACGATGCCGAAGATCAATCCGATCCCGCCCTGCCCTGCCGCCTGGGCGATACCGGTGAAGCTGACCGTTCCGGTGAAGCCGTAGATCAGCGAAGCGCCGTAGAGCAGCATGCCCGAGGACAGCGCGCCGAGAACGAAATATTTCAGGCCGGCCTCGGTCGAGCGCAGCGAATTGCGATGACTTGCCGCAACGACATAGAGCGGCAGGCTCATCAATTCGAGACCGAGATAGAGCGCGATGAGGTCGGCAGCCGAAATCAGCATCAGCATGCCGAGCGTCGAGAGCAGGATCAGCACGGAATATTCAAAGCGCTCTTGGCCCTCGCGCCTGGCGTAATCGATCGACATGGCAATCGCTGCGGCCGAGCCGACGAGCGTCAGAATTTTGAGGAAACGCGCGAATTCGTCGACGATGAAGCTGCCGCCGAAAGTGACGAGCTTGCCGGGCGGCAGTACCGCAACAATGACGCCAGCGAGCGCGAGCAACACGATTGCCGCGCCATCGACAAAACGGCCGGTACCGGCGGGCCGGTATACGCCGACAAGCAAAAGGGCCATGGCGCCAATGCCGAGCACAAATTCCGGCAAAAGCGGGATGAGATATGGAAGCTGCGCGTTCATCGCGTCACCGCGCTAAGGCCCGCGGCATGCACGCTGCCGACCGCGTGCTGATAATTGTCGATCAAGTGCGCGACCGAGGCCGAGGAAATATCGAGCACCGGCTTCGGATAAACGCCAAGGACGATGGTGAGAACCATCAGCGGCGTCATGATCGTGATTTCGCGCCAGCCAATGTCCCTGATGTTGAACAGCGCGGGCTTTTCCAACGTGCCGAAGATGATTTTGCGATAAAGCCAGAGCGCGTAAGCCGTCGAGAGGATGGTGCCGAGCGTCGCCAGCGTCGCCACCCAGTTGTTGACCCGGAACGTGCCGATCAGGCTCAAGAACTCGCCGACAAATCCCGAAGTGCCGGGCAAGCCGACATTGGCCAGCGTGAACACCATGAACACGAAGGCGTAAAGCGGCATGCGATTGACGAGGCCGCCATAAGCGGCGATCTCGCGTGTATGCATGCGGTCGTAGACAATGCCGACGCACAGGAACAAGGCGGCTGAGACGATCCCGTGCGAGACCATCTGGAAGATACCGCCGGCGACCCCCTGCGCGGTCACCGCGAACAGTCCCATGGTGACGAAGCCCATATGCGCCACCGACGAATAGGCGATGAGCTTCTTCATGTCCTCCTGCACCAGCGCGACCAATGAAGTGTAGACGATCGCCACGACCGAGAGCGCGTAGATCAAGGGCGCGAGCTGCGCCGAGGCGTCGGGAAACATGGGCAGCGAAAAGCGCAAAAATCCGTAGCCGCCCATCTTCAACAAGATCGCGGCGAGAATGACCGAGCCGGCGGTCGGCGCTTCGACATGGGCGTCGGGCAGCCAGGTATGGACCGGCCACATCGGCAACTTGACCGCGAAAGAGGCGAGGAACGCGAACCAGGCCCATTTCTGTAAGCTCAACGGGAACGAATGGTACAACAGTGTCGCGATGTCGGTTGTGCCCGCCTCCCAATACATCGCCATGATGGCGAGCAGCATCAGCACCGAGCCAAGGAACGTATAGAGAAAGAATTTGAAACTCGCATAAACACGGCGCGGCCCGCCCCACACGCCAATGATCAGGAACATTGGGATCAGGCCGCCTTCGAAGAACAGATAGAATAGGACAAGATCGAGCGCGCAAAACGTGCCGACCATCAAAGTCTCAAGCACCAGAAACGCGATCATGTAATCGCGCACACGCATCTGGATCGCGGTCCAGCTCGCCAGAATCGAGATCGGCATCAAGCCAGTCGTCAAAATCACGAACGGCAGCGAAATGCCGTCGACGCCCATCGCATAAGTGATGGCGCCGCCGAGCCACGGCCGCTTCTCGACAAACTGAAAATCCGCCGAGACCGGATCGAAGCGCCAGATCAGGATCAGCGAAATGAGGAAAGTGACCAGCGTGGTCCACAGCGCCACCCAGCGCGCGTTGCGAATGCCGGCCTCGTCTTCAGGCAACAGTGCGATGAACAAAGCGCCCGCCAGCGGCAGGAAGGTGACGACAGAAAGGATAGGCCAGCTCGTCATCAGTGCGTTCCTGCGAACATGAACCAGGTGATCGCCGCGGCGACGCCGATCAGCATGGCGAAAGCATAGTGATAGAGGTAGCCGGTCTGCAGCCGGACGACACTGCGCGTTACATCGAGCACGCGCGCGGACACGCCGTCAGGTCCGAAACCGTCGATGATGAAACCGTCGCCGCCCTTCCAGAACAGCCGGCCGAGCCAGAGTACCGGCCGTACTAACAGGAAGTCGTAGATCTCGTCGAAGTACCATTTGTTGAGCAAAAACCGGTAGAGCAGGTTCTGATCGCGCGCCAAGGCTTCGGGGATATCGGGCCGGTGGATGTAGAACTGATAGGCCACCAGAAATCCGCCAATCATCATCAGCGTCGGCAAGAGCGACAGAATGAGCGGGAGATTTTCGGTGCTCTCGAACAGTTTCTCGGCGGATCCCAAGGCCAGCGCCTGGCGGAAGAATGCGCTGGCGCCCTGGCCGGTAAACACACCCAGCGCCGGATAACCGGCGGCGATCGAGCCGAAGGCCAGGAGACCGAGCGGCACCAGCATGGTTTTCGCCGTCTCATGCGCGGCCTCGTAGTGCTCGCGATCGTACGGCTCGCCGTGGAAGGTCTTGAAGATCAGCCGCCAGGAATAAAACGCGGTGAGCGCCGCGGCGCCAAGCGTCATGGCAAAGCCGTAGCTCGCCATTGGGCCATGGCTGACCAGGGCGGATTCAATGATGGCGTCCTTGGAGAAATAGCCGGCGGTGAGAGGAAAGCCGGTCAGCGCCAGCGTACCGATCACCATCGTGGCGTAGGTGAACGGGAGCTTGCGCCAGAGCCCGCCCATTTTTCGCGTGTCCTGCTCGTGATGCATGGCGATGATCACCGAGCCGGAACCGAGGAACAGCAGCGCCTTGAAGAAGGCATGCGTGAACAGATGAAACATGCCGACCGAATAGGCGCCCACCCCCATCGCCACGAACATGTAGCCAAGCTGCGAACAGGTCGAATAGGCAACGATGCGCTTGATGTCGTTCTGGACCAAGCCGATGGTCGCGGCGAACATCGCCGTGGTTGCGCCGATAAAGGTCACAAAACTGGAAGCGCCCGGCGATAATGAGAACAGCGGCGACAGCCGCGCCACCATGAAGACGCCGGCGGTCACCATCGTCGCGGCGTGAATGAGCGCCGATACCGGGGTCGGTCCCTCCATCGCGTCGGGCAGCCAGGTATGCAGCAAGAACTGCGCGGACTTGCCCATCGCCCCCATGAACAAGAGCAAACAAACGGCGGTGAGCGCATCGACATCCCAGCTGAGGAAATGAAAGCTCTTGACGACGAGCGCTGGCGCCTTGGCGAAGATGGTGTCGAAGTCGATCGCGCCAGTGAGATAGAACACGGCAAAAATGCCGAGCGAAAAACCGAAATCGCCGACCCGATTGACGATGAAGGCTTTGATCGCGGCGGCGTTAGCTTCCGGCTTGTGATACCAGAAGCCAATCAACAGATAGCTCGCGAGACCCACGCCTTCCCAGCCGAAGAACAGCTGGACGAGATTGTCCGCCGTAACCAGCATCAGCATGGCGAAGGTGAAAAACGACAGATAGGAAAAGAACCGCGGCTTGTACGGGTCCTCTTCCATGTAGCCGATGGAATAGATGTGCACGAGGGATGAAATGGTCGTCACCACGACGAGCATCACCGCTGTCAAGGAGTCGATGCGCAGCATCCATTCGGAATGAAGGTCGGCGAAGGAGATAAACGAGAACATTGCAATGCGCGTTTCGTGACCGGCGATGCCGACATCGAACAAAGCGAACCAGGACAGCACGCAGGAGATCACCAGAAAGGTCGACGTGGTGAGCTCCGCGAGCGACGAGCCGGCAGCCGAGGGCGTGTGCTCGGCCGCTCCAACATCGGTGTGCGCGATGGCGGCGTGTTCAGCGTGCAGCGCCGGCGCGGCGCGCGGATGATCCTCGCTTACCAGGGAAGCGCCATGATCACCGGCCGGCGGCGGCGGATCCTCGCCAGGGAAACGGTTGCGCGCACCGACCAGGCTGACGACCCCGGCGATGACCGCGCCCAAGAGCGGCAACAGAACGATGGCTTCGTACATCTGAGCCCCTACCGCCCTAACCTTTCAACAAATCGATATCTTCGACCGCGATCGAGCCGCGGTTGCGGAAATAGGCGACAAGGATTGCCAAGCCGATAGCCGCTTCCGCGGCCGCGACCGTCAGCACGATCAGCGCGTAAACCTGGCCCACGATGTCGCCGAGGAAAGTCGAGAACGCGACCAGGTTGATATTGACCGAAAGTAGGATCAGCTCGATCGACATCAGGATAATGATGACGTTCTTGCGGTTGAGAAAGATTCCGAGAACGCCGAGCGTGAACACGATCGCCGCAACCGAGAGGTAGTGGCCGAGCCCGATGATCATGGCAGCCCCTGCCCCGCCTTCACTTTGACGATCTCGATCGCGCTGGCTTTGCGGCGCGCCACCTGCTCGGCGATCACCTGCCGGCGCACGTTCGGCTTGTGCTGAAGGGTGAGCACGATGGCGCCGATCATTGCGACCAGCAGAATGACGCCCGCGGCCTGGAAAAAATAAATGTATCGGGTGTAGAGAACGAGCCCGAGCGCCTGCGTGTTGGGAATCTCGTTCGCCGGCGGTATCGGCGCGGTGATCGCCTTGGTGACGTCCGGCCCGATCGCCCAGGCGCCGACAATGGTGAGAAGCTCGACCAGGAGCAACGCGCCGATGAGCCCACCGATCGGCAGATAGGACAGCACGCCGCGCCGTAACGCGGAGAAGTCGACGTCGAGCATCATCACGACGAACAGGAACAGCACGGCGACCGCACCGACATAGACGACAATGAGGATCATCGCCAGAAACTCGGCGCCCATCAGCATGAACAATCCGGCGGCATTGACGAAAGCGAGAATAAGAAACAGCACCGAGTGCACCGGATTGCGCGCGGCGATGACCATAACGGCCGAGGCGACCGTGATGCCGCCACACAAATAAAAGAAAATGGCCTGAAGGATCATTGTACGATGGATCTCACCGATACGGCGCGTCGAGCGCTATGCTCTTGGCGATCTCGTGCTCCCAGCGATCGCCGTTCGCGAGCAGGCGTTCTTTATCGTAGTAAAGCTCTTCGCGGGTCTCGGTCGCGAACTCGAAATTCGGACCCTCGACGATGGCATCGACCGGGCAGGCCTCCTGGCACATGCCGCAATAGATGCATTTGACCATGTCGATGTCGTAGCGGGTGGCGCGCCGCGTGCCGTCGTTCCGCCGCGGTCCGGCCTCGATGGTAATCGCCTGCGCCGGGCAAATCGCCTCGCACAGCTTGCAGGCGATGCAGCGCTCTTCGCCGTTCGGATAGCGCCGAAGCGCATGTTCGCCGCGAAAGCGGGGCGAAATCGGATTCTTCTCGAACGGATAATTGATCGTCGCCTTCGGCTTGAAGAAGTAGCGCATCGACAGCAACAGCGCTTGCCAGAATTCGGCGAGGAATATCGAACGCGCGGCTTGGTCCAATCTCATATCAACCCCTCGCGCCGCCAACCATGTTGCCGATCCAATAGCCTGCTGCCGCCAGAATTGCGACGTCGAAGGCCAAAATCACGCGCCGCACAACCGAGAGCTTGTCCTCGAATGCGCCGCCTGCTCGGGCGTTTTGGCATCGCTCAAGCTGCGCAGATGCCGCTCCACGATCCGGACTCCCGGAACGTAAATCGCGGCTGCGACGATCATTCCGCACAGCGCGCCGAGCCAGGCCGGCAGCGACAATTCCATGCCGTCCTCCTGCCTTCATTTCGGCGCCCATCCGGCGACCTGCAACACGGCGGCGACAATCGCGACCATCGCCAGCGAAATCGGCAAAAAGACCTTCCAGCCGAGCCGCATCAACTGGTCGTAGCGGTAGCGCGGGACAAATGCTTTCACCATCGCGAACATAAAGAACACAAAGCCGGCCTTGAGCACGAACCAGACGATGCCGGGCACCCAGGTGAATGGCACGACCGGGAACGGCGGCAGCCAGCCGCCGAGAAACAGGATCGTGCATATGGCGCACATGGTACAGATCGCGACATATTCGCCGAGCATGAGCATCATGTAAGGCGTCGAGCCATATTCGACCGCGTAGCCGGCGACCAGTTCCGATTCCGCCTCGACCAGATCGAATGGCGGTCGGTTGGTTTCGGCAAGCGCCGAGACGAAGAAGATGATCAGCATCGGGAACAGCGGCAGCCAGTACCAGCCGAGCAGCCCCCATCGCGAATTCTGCGCTTCGACGATGGCGGAAAGATTGAGCGAGCCGACGCAGAGCAGAACGGTGATGATCACAAAACCAATCGAGACTTCATAGGAGACCATCTGCGCCGCCGAGCGCAGTGCGGCGAGAAACGGATATTTCGAATTGGAAGCCCAGCCGGCCATGATGACGCCGTATACGCCGAGCGAGGAGATGGCGAAGATGTAAAGTATGCCGACATTGATATTAGAGATGACCCAGCCGGCATTCACCGGAATGACCGCCCAGGCGGCCAGCGCGAGCACGCAAGTGACGAGGGGCGCCAGTAGAAAGACTCCCTTATTGGCGCCGGCGGGAATGACCGGCTCCTTGAGCACGAATTTGATCAGGTCGGCAAACGACTGAAACAGGCCCCAGGGTCCAACCACGTTCGGGCCGCGGCGGATCTGCACGGCTGCCCAGATTTTCCGATCGGCCAAGAGCACGTAGGCGACGACGATGAGCAGGACGACGAGCAGAAGAATGCTCTCCGCCACCATCACCACCAGCGGCCAAACGTAATCGGAAATAAATGCAGCCATTCGCGCTTACTCCGCCGCTGTGGCCGCCGCACGGCCTTGCGCCAGCGATGAGCATTCAGCCATGACCGGCGAGGCGCGGGTGATCGGATTGGTCAAATAGAAATCCTCGATGCTCGATTTGAACGGTCCATTGTCGGCATTGCCGCCAAGCGCGGCGAGTTTGCGGATATCGGCGGGATCGGCGGGCGTGATCTGGCCAGACAGCATCAAATGCGGATGGGCCGCAAATAATGTCTGCCGCAGCGCCCGGAGCGAATCGTAGGGCAGCCGATGCCTGAGCACATCCGACAGCGCGCGCAAAATCGCCCAGTCCTCGCGCGCGTCGCCCGGCGGGAACGAGGCGCGCGTCGCCATCTGCGCGCGGCCCTCGGTGCTGACGTAGATCGCCGACTTTTCAGGATAAGCGGCGCCCGGCAACACCACATCCGCCCGCGCGGCGCCGCGGTCGCCGTGGGTGCCGATATAGATCACGAAAGCGCCCGGGGCGATGTCGATCTCGTCGACGCCGAGCAGGAACACAATATCGAGCGTTCCGTAAGCCGCCATCTGCCGCGCGCTGAGCCCGCCCGGTCCCGGCACAAAGCCGACATCGAGCGCGCCGACCCGCGCCGCAGTGCTGTGCAAAACGCAATAGCCATTCCAGCCGTCTTTCACGGCGCCAAGATCGACTGCGGCTTTGCCAGCAAGCGAGGCCACCGCGGCGCCGTCGCCGCGCGCGAAAGCCCCGGCGCCGACGATGATCATCGGCCGCTCGGCCTTGCGCATCGTTTCCGCGAAAGAATGCCGGCCGATCGCGGCAAGCGTCTCAGGTCCGGCGCCGACATAGTCGTAAGCGTAAGTCAGGTCAGCTTTCGGCCCGATGACGCCGATCGGGAATTTCCCGGCGCGCCAGCGCTTACGGATGCGCGCATTGAGGATCGCGGCTTCTTTGCGCGGGTTGGAGCCCACGATCAGCAGTGCGTCGGCACTGTCGATTCCGGCAATTGTTGCATTGAACAAATACGTACTGCGACCCCAGGCCGGATCGAGCGCCGAACCGTCTTGCCGGCCATCGAGATTGGCGACTTGCAGGCGCGTCATCAGATCTTTGAGGGCGAAAATCTCCTCGACCGCGGCGAGATCGCCGGCGAGCGCACCGATGCGCTTCGGGCTGGCTTTCGCGACTTTGGCGGCGATCGCGGCGAATACTTCGCTCCAACTGGCCGGACGCAGCCGGCCGTTCTCGCGCAGATAGGGCTGATCGAGGCGCTGCACGCGCAAGCCATCGACAACGTGGCGCGTCTTGTCGGAAATCCACTCTTCGTTGATGTCCTCGTTGGTGCGCGGCAGGATGCGCATGACTTCGCGGCCGCGCGTGTCGACGCGGATAGCGGAGCCGAGGGCGTCCATCACATCGATGGTTTCGGTCTTGGCCAGCTCCCACGGTCGTGCGACGAAGGCATAAGGCTTCGAAGTCAGCGCGCCGACCGGACAAATATCGACGACGTTGCCTTGCAGCTCGGAGCGCATGGCGGTTTCAAGATAGGTCGTGATCTCCATGTCTTCGCCGCGGCCGATCGCCCCAAGCTCCGGCACACCCGCGACCTCGGTGGCAAAGCGCACGCAGCGGGTGCACTGGATGCAGCGGTTCATCGACGTCTTGACCAAGGGGCCAAGATATTTGTCTTCGACCGCGCGCTTGTTCTCGATAAAGCGGCTCGAATCGATCCCATAAGCCATGGACTGATCCTGCAGATCGCACTCCCCGCCTTGATCGCAAATCGGGCAATCGAGCGGGTGATTGATTAGCAGAAATTCCATCACGCCTTCGCGCGCCTTGCGCACCATGGGCGAACGCGTTCGCACTTCCGGCGGCTCGCCTTTGGGTCCGGGCCGGCAATCGCGCACGCCCCAGGCGCAGCTTGCCACCGGTTTCGGCGAGCCGACCAGTTCGACCAGGCACATGCGGCAATTGCCGGCGATCGACAGCCGCTCGTGATAGCAGAAGCGCGGAATTTCCGCGCCGGCGGCCTCGCAAGCCTGGAGCAGCGTGTACTCCGGCGGAACGTCGATTTCCTTGTTGTCGACGATCAGTTTGGTCATTGACGTTCTACTCCGCCGCCTCTGCGACCGCCGGGTCGAGCACGCCGGTTGAATCGGCATTCGCCGTATATTGATCGATGCGTCTTTCGATCTCGGGACGGAAATGCCGTAACAACCCTTGTACCGGCCAGGCCGCGCCATCGCCGAACGCGCAGATGGTATGGCCCTCGATCTGCATGGTGACGTCCCACAGCAAGTCGATCTCGCGCTTATGCGCGCGGCCTTCCGCCATGCGCGTGAGCACTCGCCACATCCAGCCCATGCCCTCGCGGCATGGCGTGCACTGACCGCAGCTCTCGTGCTTATAGAAATAGGAGATGCGCGCCATCGCGCGCACGATGTCCGCCGTCTTGTCCATCACGATAACGGCAGCGGTGCCGAGCGCGGATTTCTTGTCCCGGCAGCCGTCAAAATCCATCAATAATGTATCGGCCTGGTCGGCGCCGGCCGGAATCATCGGCATCGACGAGCCGCCCGGGATCACCGCGAGCAAATTATCCCAGCCGCCGCGCACGCCGCCGGCGTGCCGTTCGATCAATTCGCGCAGCGGGATGCCCATCGCTTCTTCGACATTGCACGGCCGATCGACATGGCCGGAAATGCAGTAAAGCTTCGTGCCGGTATTGTTGGGCCGGCCGATGCTGGCAAACCAGGCGGCGCCGCGGCGCATGATGTCCGGCACCTGCGCGATGGTTTCGACATTGTTGACCGTCGTCGGGCAGCCATAGAGGCCCATATTGGCCGGGAACGGCGGCTTGAGCCGCGGCATCCCCTTCTTGCCTTCGAGACTTTCGAGGAGCGCGGTTTCCTCGCCGCAGATATAGGCGCCGGCGCCATGGTGCACGATGATGTCGAAGTCAAAGCCGTGAATGTTGTTCTTGCCGATGAGCTTGGCATCATAGGCCTGCTGGACCGCGGCTTCGAGGTGCTCGCGTTCGCGAATGAACTCGCCGCGCACGTAGATGTAGCAAGTGTTCGCCGCCATGGCGGCGCCGGCGATCAGGCAACCCTCGACCAAAAGATGCGGATCGTGCCGCATGATCTCGCGGTCTTTGCAGGTGCCGGGTTCGGATTCGTCGGCATTGACCACGAGATAATGCGGACGGCCGTCGGACTGCTTTGGCATGAACGACCATTTCAGTCCGGTCGCGAATCCCGCGCCGCCGCGCCCGCGCTGCCCCGACGCCTTGACTTCATTGATGATGGCGTCGCGGCCGCGCGCCAGAATGTCCTTGGTGCCCTCCCAGGCGCCGCGGCGGCGCGCGCCATCGAGGCCCCAATCGTGCTGGCCGTAGAGATTTTTGAAGATGCGGTCCTTGTCGGCGAGCATTAGTTGCGCCTCGGATCGGTTGCGTCGCCTTCCGGCGGTTTGGGCATCGGAGCGTCGCGAAGATTGGCGGCCTCGCCAGGCTTTTTCGCGTCGCTATCGGCGCCGGATGGCGCTTTAGCTTCGGAGCCTTTTCCGTTGCCAACGAACAGCGCGGGATCAGTGAGTGTCGTCGGTCCGCCAATCGGGGCCGAATTGATCCGATCGACCTGCGGGCCCGGCTTCGGCTTTCGCCCGGCTGACAGATCGTTGATGATCCGAGTCAATGATTCCGGCGTCAGGTCCTCGTAGTAATCGACGTTGATTTGGACCATCGGCGCATTCACGCAGGCGCCCAGACACTCCACTTCGATCCAGGAAAATGCGCCGTCGGCAGTGACGTGGTTCTCCTCGCCGATCATGCGGCGGCAGACCTTTTTCAGTTCTTCCGATCCACGCAGCATGCACGGCGTGGTGCCGCAAAGCTGGACATGAAAACGGCCAATCGGCGCCAGATTGAACATCGTGTAAAATGTCGCGACTTCGAGCACGCGGATCCTGGCCATGCCGAGCAGATCCGCCGTTGCTTCGATCGCTTTTTGCGGCAGCCAGCCGCCGCATTGCTCTTGCGCCCGCCACAGGATTAGGATCACCGCGGATTGCTGGCGGCCTTCAGGGTACTTGCCGATCTGCGCTTTCGCCCAGGATAGGTTTTCAGGCGTAAACGCAAAGCTCGCAGGCTGCTTTTCGGTCAATCGGCGCACACTCATCGATCGACCTCGCCAAACACAATATCGATCGAACCGAGGATGGCCGAGACATCGGCCAGCATATGGCCGCGGCAGAGAAAATCCATCGCCTGCAAATGCGGAAAGCTGGGCGCACGGATCTTGCATTTGTAAGGCTTGTTGGTGCCGTCGGCCACCAAATAGACGCCGAACTCGCCCTTCGGCGCTTCGACCGCGGCATAAACCTCACCGGGCGGCACTTTGAAGCCCTCGGTGTAGAGCTTGAAGTGATGGATCAGGGCTTCCATCGAGCGCTTCATTTCTTCCCGCCGCGGCGGCACGATCTTATGATCGGCGACATGGACGGGGCCCTGCCCTTCGCGCGAATTCAGTTTTTCCAGGCACTGCTTCATGATCCGGATGGATTGGCGCATCTCTTCCATGCGGATGCAGTAGCGATCGTAATTGTCGCCGTTCTTGCCGATCGGAATATCGAAATCGAGATCGGCGTAGCATTCGTAAGGCTGCGCTTTGCGCAGATCCCAGACCGCGCCCGAGCCGCGCACCATCACGCCGGAAAATCCGCGCGCCCAGGCGTCGGCCAGGCTGACCACGCCGATATCGACATTGCGCTGCTTGAAGATCCGGTTTTCGGTGAGGAGCTCTTCCAGATCGTCGCACACTTTCAGGAACGGATCGCAAAACGCGCCGATATCGTCGATGAGTTTTTGCGGCAAGTCCTGATGCACGCCGCCCGGCCGATAGTAATTCGCATGCAGACGGCTGCCGGATGCACGCTCGTAGAACATCATCAGCTTTTCGCGCTCTTCGAACCCCCACAGCGGCGGCGTAAGCGCGCCGACATCCATCGCCTGGGTGGTGACGTTGAGCAGGTGCGACAACAGGCGGCTGATCTCGTGATAGAGCACGCGGATGACCTGCGCGCGTTTTGGCACTTCAAGGCCGAGCAAGCGCTCGATAGCGAGACAGAAAGCGTGCTCCTGCGCCATCGGCGCCACATAATCCAGTCGGTCGAAATAAGGCACCGCCTGCAAATAGGTCTTGTATTCGATCAGCTTTTCCGTGCCGCGATGCAGAAGCCCGATATGCGGATCGACCCGCTCGATCACTTCGCCGTCGAGCTCGAGGACGAGGCGCAACACGCCGTGTGCCGCTGGGTGCTGCGGCCCGAAATTGATCGTGAAATTGCGGGGTGCCGCTGCGGCTTCGGCCATCACGCCACCTCGGCCACTTTCGCGATCTTCGTCGCCAGCCGCGCATTGAACTTGTCCCACATGACGACGAAGCGCTCGTGTCGGCCCTCGCCGATCAAATCGAGGCCGTCATGCGCCTTGACCTTGAAGGTCACGCGCGAACCGACCACCGCGGCGCATTCCACGTCGACGGTCACGGTCATGCCGGGCGGCGTCGCCGCCAGATGGCTGACATCAACATGAACGCCGAGGCTGCCTTCGCCGGGATCGAGATGCGGCGCCAGCAATTGGGTACACGCCCATTCCATCAGCACGATCATGAAACCGGTGGCGAAGACCTTGGGCATCGCCGCAATCTCGGGCGATTCCGGATAGGTATGCGGAACGGTCTTGTTCTCCGGCACTTTGTAAGAGAACCGATGCGCCATTCCGGGCTTGAGCGTCGGCTTCATGTGCCCTTCCCACTCGCCTTCTCGTCGCCCGGCAGGACGTACTCGGTACCTTCCCAGGGCGAGAGAAAATCGAAGTTGCGAAATTCCTGCGTCAGCCGGACCGGTTCGTAGACGACGCGCTTGAGCTCGTCGTCGTAACGCACTTCGACAAAACCGGTCAGCGGGAAATCCTTGCGCAGCGGGTACCCCTCGAAGCCGTAGTCGGTAAGAATCCGCCGCATGTCGGGATGCCCGGCAAACACCAGGCCATAAAGGTCGTAGGTTTCGCGCTCGTACCAATCGGCATTGGGAAACACCTCGATCACCGATGGCACGGGCGTCGCCTCGTCGGTCTCGATCTTGACCCGGATGCGCGCGTTATGTTTAGGCGACAGCAAATGATAGACGACGTCGAACCGCCGCTCGCGGCTCGGCCAGTCGACGGCCGTGATGTCGATCAGGCACCAGAACAGGCAGCGAGGGTCGTCGCGCAAAAAGCGTAAAACCGAAACCACGTCGGACGCTTGCGCCGTCAGCGTCAGTTCACCATAAGCGAGCGCGTGACCGGTCACCGAGGGACCAAGCGCGCCAGCGACGGTCTTGCCAAGCGTGTCGAGCGTCTCGTTCATTTTCAACGCTCAATCGTCGCGGTGCGGCGGATTTTCTTCTGCAGCAACAGCACGCCATACAACAGCGCTTCCGCGGTCGGCGGACAGCCCGGCACGTAAATGTCAACCGGCACGATACGGTCGCAGCCCCGCACCACCGCATAGGAATAGTGGTAGTAGCCGCCGCCATTGGCGCACGACCCCATCGAGATCACATAGCGCGGTTCCGGCATCTGGTCGTAGACCTTACGCAGCGCCGGCGCCATTTTGTTGGTGAGCGTCCCTGCAACGATCATCACATCGGATTGGCGCGGAGAAGCGCGCGGCGCGAAGCCAAAGCGCTCGACGTCGTAGCGCGGCATCGACACCTGCATCATCTCGATCGCGCAGCAGGCGAGCCCGAAGGTCATCCACATCAACGAACCGGTGCGCGCCCAGGCGATCAGATCGTCGGCGGCGGCGACGAGAAAACCTTTGTCGGCAAGCTCGGTATTAACCCGTGAGAAAAACGGATCGGTCGCGGCCGGCTTTCCCGTGCGCGGATCGAGAATTTTCTCTCGCGGAGTGACGAGCGCGGGTTCGCTTAATCCCATTCGAGCGCTCCCTTCTTCCATTCGTAGATAAATCCGACAGTAAGCACCGCCAGGAACACCATCATCGACCAGAAACCGTAGACCCCAAGTTGCCCGAAAGCCGCCGCCCACGGAAACAGGAAACTGACCTCGAGATCGAAAATGATGAACAGGATCGCAACCAGGTAAAAACGCACGTCGAATTTCATTCGCGCATCGTCGAACGCGTTAAAGCCGCACTCATAGGCGGAGAGTTTTTCCGGATCGGGCCGCTTGTAGGCAACGAGAAACGCGACGACGAGAAGCGCAAGGCCGATCACCGCCGCGACCCCGATAAAGACAATGAGCGGCAAATAGGCGAGCAGCAATTGAGCCAAGGATTGACTCATATTGAACCCTTCTGACGGGCAAACAGGGACACCCTCCCATATAGGAAAGGTGACCGGTGCGGCGCTATCCCGCGTACAACGGACATGCGCTGATTTGCCCCAAAATCAAGCGGATTCGCGCTGCAGGCCGAATGCCGCGACCCTTAGCGCAGCGCACAAAAAGGTGCAAGGCAGTCGGTGTGCGCGACCGCGGAACATGCAGGGCCCGCCGCCAAGTTGCATAACAACTCGGATAGCAAGCCGTGCTCAACTCGTATCAAGTCGTATTCCGCCTCCACGCATGTTAGGTTAGCGATGAACTTTCACGCGCTCGTGACAATCTGCCCGCTGCGATCGGCCCGCCCGACGTCGCAATAGCGACGATTTCCGACAGGTGAACGATGAATGACCTATCGCGCGCTGCGGTCATCCGCGGCGAAGAGCATTGGACCACTAAAGACGGCGATGTGAAGCTGTTCATGTTCGAAAAGTGCGGTGGCGATCCGAACAGCGCCGCCGGCACCGTCCTCTTCGTGCACGGCTCGTCGATGGCCTCACAGCCGACCTTCGATTTGCAGGTCGATGGCCGCTCCGATTCCTCGGTCATGGATTGGTTCGCCCGCCGCGGCTTCGATTGCTGGTGCGTGGATATGGAAGGCTATGGCCGCTCGACCAAGGACCGCGACAACAATGCCCCGATCGCGCAAGGGGCGGATGATTGCTTGGCGGCCGCGACTTACATCCAACGGCTCCGCGGCCAACGGCCGCTGCTCGTCTACGGCATTTCGTCGGGCGCGCTGCGCGCGGCTCTATTCGCGCAACGGCACCCGCAGCTGGTCGCCCGGCTCGCGCTCGACGCCATGGTGTGGACTGGAGAGGGCTCGCCGACCCTTGCCGAGCGGAAAAAGAAACTTCCCGAATTCAAAGCCAAGAACCGTCGGCCGATCGACAAAGCATTCATTCATTCGATCTTCGATCGCGATCATCCCGGTACGGCGGAAGAAAAGGTCATCGACGCCTTCGCCGAGGCCGTTACTGCGCTCGACAGTTCGGTGCCGACCGGCACTTATGTCGATATGTGCAGCAAACTCCCGGTGGTGGACCCCGAAAAAATTACCGTGCCAACGCTGATCATGCGCGGCCAGTGGGACGGCATCGCGAGCCTCGAAGATCTGCTCGCCTTCTTCGCCCGTCTGCCGAATCCCAACAAGCATTTCGCGGTGATGCCGGGCATTTCGCACGCGAGCTTCCAGCAGAAGAATTACGCGCTGGTTTATCACATCCTGTGGACTTTCTTCACGCAGCCGGCGCCGATTTATCGGGGATGATGCGGCCATGAAATGAGGCCAACAATTGGTCGCATCTGAAACTTTGGCGATGCGGCGTCGTTGACCCACGCACGGAGGGTCCTGGAACGCACGTGGCAAGGTCATGAGATCCAGCGCCGCAACGATTGCTGCCCTGCTGGCTGCGGGAACGCTCATTGCGTCAGCCTCAACCCCGACGGCGGCTAGCCAGGCCCATTCTTCCCGGCATCACGCCGTCAGCGCGACGCAGCCGCCGGCGCGCATTGCGTGTACGGTTGTGGGCTGCCAGCCAATTCCGGCGGCGTGCACGCCGGTACCGGGACGAACCTGGAGCGGCCTGCCGACCGGCTATGACGTGATCGTCTGCCCGCCGGGCGTGCAGGCGCTGCGGTAGTGGAGCATCGCAACTTGCTAAAAACGTTTGTGTTTTCAATGCGATGGCGGGAGCGACGGGACTCGAACCCGCGACCTTCGGCGTGACAGGCC
>DATAYT010000229.1:0-7543 GCA_036272395.1 Xanthobacteraceae bacterium | reverse complement strand
GGCTGGCTGCCGGCGTCCGGTTACGTGCCGCTCACGGAGGACTGGCGGGCAAGCCTCGCCACCATGATCATGCCGGCTTTTGTGCTCGGCAATGCGATTGCCGCGGTTTTGATGCGGCATACGCGTAGCGCGATGCTGCACGTCCTCGAAAGCGACTACATCCGCACGGCGCGCGCCAAGGGATTGCTCGAACATAGCGTCATTCTCAAACATGCCTTGCGCAACGCCTTGACGCCGGTAATCACACTCGGCGCGCTCGAATTCGGCACCCTGCTGTCGGGGGCGGTGCTTACCGAGCAGATCTTTACCATTCCCGGATTTGGCAAGTTGATCGTCGACGCCGTGTTCAATCGCGACTACGCGGTGGTGCAAGGCGTCGTGCTGGTGACGGCTACGGCCTATATGACCCTCAATCTTCTTGCGGACATGGCCTACATCCTGGTCAATCCGCGGTTGCGCGGTTGAGCGATGGTCGAAGCGGCGCTCACCGCGACTGCCGGCGCGACGTCAGCCGAAAACGTCGAGACGCCGACGGCGCGCGCGATGCGGCGGTTCAAGCGCCGCCAGGCCGCGGTGTTTGCGCTTGCCGTGATCGCGATTTTTGTCGCTGCGGCGGTGCTGGCGCCTCTGATCTCTCCCTACAATCCGGACCTGCAGACCTGGACGGCGGTGCGCAAGGCGCCATCGGCCTTGCACTGGTTCGGCACCGACGATGTCGGGCGCGATGTGCTCGCGCGGGTGATTTACGGTGCGCGCGCCTCGCTGCTGGCGGGCGTTATCTCGGTCGCAATCGCGCTCCTCGTCGGGGTGCCTGTCGGGCTGATCTCCGGTTATCTGGGCGGCTTCATCGATGCGCTGTTCAGCCGGATCACCGACGCGCTATTGGCCTGTCCGTTTCTTATTCTTGCGATTGCGCTCGCCGCTTTCCTCGGGCCAAGCCTCGGCAACGCGATGATCGCCATCGGGATTACCACGACGCCGATCTTCATCCGGCTGACGCGCGGCCAGGTGATGGCGGTGAAGGTCGAGGATTATGTCGAGGCCGCGCGCGCGGTCGGCAATCCCCATTGGCGCATCGCGCTGGTTCACATTCTGCCGAACATCCTGCCGGCACTGCTGGTGCAGGCGACGCTGTCGATCGCCGCGGCCATCATTGCCGAGGCCGCATTGTCGTTTCTTGGGCTCGGGCAACAACCGCCGGCGCCGTCATGGGGCAGCATGCTCAATGCTGCGCAGCGATTTCTCGTCAACGCGCCGTGGATGGCGATCTGGCCGGGACTAGCAATCTTTTTGACGGTGCTGTCGTTCAATCTGGTCGGGGACGGTCTGCGCGACGCGCTCGATCCGCGCTCGCGGTGATCGGGCCGTGGTTCAAGCGCTCACTTCTCGACTTCGCCGTCGGCATCGGCCCAGTCCTTGAAGCCGCCGAGATTGTAGACGCGCTCGTAGCCCATATCCTTGAGCAGTTTTCCGCTCAACGCCGCGCGGCCGCCTGAAGCGCAATAGACAATTACGTTCTTGTCCTTGGCAAAATTCTTGTCGTGCGATGGCGAGTCTCGATCGGCGCGAAATTCCAAAAAGCCGCGCGAGACGTTGACGGCGCCGGCGACCTTGCCGGTCTTTTCCACTTCCTGCGGCTCGCGCACGTCGAGGACGAGCGTATTGCCTTGCGCAATCATCTCCTGTGCCTGCGCCGGGGTGATCCGCGGCACCGCCGCATTGGCGGTATCCATCAGCTGTTTCAGGGTTGTCGCCACGTGTAATCCTCTTTGCAAACGTAAGATACGAGAGAGATATGGGCGGCGGCGCGGCTTTGCCAGCCACGTACATCATTGCGAATGGGAGCGATGCGCCAGCCAATCCGGTCGATGACTTTCGATCCAATCAAGTGTTCGACGCCGGAGCGATCGCAATGGCGGCACGTCCTCGGCGAGCAGCGCCAAGCCGATTGGAAGCATCCATAATCCAGCGATCGGCAAAAACCAGAGTACGCCGCCAGCTGTGAGCAATAGTCCCGCCGGAATCCGAAGCCAGCATCTTGATGGCTGCCGAAGGAAATGCACGGTTGAGCGGATTCGGCTCGGCGCGCGATTGATCAGTCGCTCGAGGCGCCAGTCATCGGCGCTCATTGTTTGCGCCGTGTCCTCATTCTTATCGGGACGAACTTTGCGAAACTCTTTCACTTGTCCCTGTCCTGTTCGATCAATCCGCCCAATACACGGGTGGCCTATCGACGTTGACGGCGTTCGGCCCTGCCGGAGGCACGCTGATGAGGCGTATAAGGCTAACCACTTGTACTTCGTTAGGATCCAGGCGCCGATCCGCTGCAGCGACCAGTAGGGCGATGCGAAGCACGTCAAAGGTCAGCGACAAGGCCGCCACCGGCCGGAGCGCCTCGGCGATCAAATCCGCGAAATCTCTGTCTTCGGGGTCTCGCGCGCGAGCATCGAAGAATTCGGCAATACGCGCCCGCGAGATTGTCGGGGCGAGTTGCTGCCGTTCGATATAATTCACCGCCTCGTCGCGCTCGATCGCGTCAAGCTGTCCGTCAGCAAGCGCTACAAAAGCACTGACGGTGACGAGAGCTTTGACGATCAGTTCGTCGCAATCAAACGGATTACGGAACTCGCCCGAGATGTCGGGGCGAACACAGTGAATGGCTATGATGCTCCTCCTCGCAGATACGCAACGTGCGCGCGCTCAAGGAGCTCGGATCAGGCAGACCAGGGGAGATGCAGGTCGTTTGGGCCCTGACGTCAGCGGATCCATGCGCTTGGCGCGGAACGGTTGATCCGACATCGCGAGGTTGGCCGACGTTTCAACGTCCTCGCCAGAGGGGCCCGGATTCAATTGATTGATTGGCACCTAAGCGCGCGGTGTGGCGAAATCAAGGTTTTCGACGAACGAGCGCCAAACCGCCGCAGTCAAGCTCTCAACCGATATTGCGTCTGACAAGATGTTGAGCGCACTCAGGGAACGTTGTCGAAATTCTCTGCGGTTGCCGTTGTGCAGGTCATTAGGGTTTCAGCGCCAGCGTCACGCTCACGATCGAGGTTTCGTCCGGATCGGGAGCAACGTGAAATCCCAGCTGCCGGCACATTTGCAGCATCGTCCTGTTCTCCTGCAGCACTTGGCCGCGGATCGACTGTAGACCTTCGGCACGCGTATATTCGATCATCAGCTCCATCAACAGCCAGCCAAGGCCGTGCCCCTTTAGATCGGAGCGCACCAGAATGGCGTATTCAGCGGTGCGATATTCGGAATCGGCATGGACGCGCACGACGCCGAGCATCTGGCCGTTCGCCTCTTCGATGGCGATGAAAGCCATGGCGCGGGCGTAATCGATCTGGGTAAAGCGCGCGATGAAGCCGTGACTGAATTCCTTGATCGGCGCGAAGAAGCGAAGCCGCACATCGTCTTCCGTCACCGCGGTCATAAACGCCGGATAAAGCGCCTCGTCCTCGGGCCGGATCGGACGCACGAAAATCCTGCTGCCGTCGGGCAGCGCCAAATGGCGCTCCCAGGTCTTTGGATATGGCCGTATGGCAAAACGTGGATTGCCGGATAACGGTCCCGCCCGCCGCGGCTCCACGGGCGCCACGGCGATGCGGGCATCCACCGCAATCACGCCGGTCTCGTCGGCGAGCACCAGATTGAGATCGACTTCGCGGATTTCCGAAAAATCTGCGGCGAGTTTCGACAGCTTGACCAAAACGAGCGCGATCGCCGTCTCATCGGCGGCCGGCACATTTCGATAAGCCTTGAGAATCCGCGAAACGCGGGTGCGCACGATCAGACTGCGCGCGAGCACGAGATCGAGCGGCGGCAGCGCCAGCGCTTTGTCGTCGATCGCTTCAACCGCGGTGCCGCCTTGGCCGAACACCATGACCGGACCGAAAGTTGGATCGTCGGCAATGCCGATGATGAGCTCGCGCGCCTTGGGCCGCACCACCATCGGAAACACCGTCACGCCGGCGATGCGCGCGTCGGGCTTGGCGGCGCGCGCGCGGCGCAAAATATCGGCTGCGGCGTCGCGCACCGCCGCCTCGGTCGTCAGATTAAGCCGCACGCCGCCGATTTCGGATTTGTGCACGATGTCGGCAGACTGGATCTTCAGGACCACCGCATCGCCTTTGGCGAGATGCAGCCGTGCCGCCGCCACGGCCTCGTCCGGGTCGCTGGCGAGGCTTGCTGTGGTAATCGCGATACCATAAGCGGCGAGGACCTTGCCGATCGCGATCGGATCGAGCCAGGCGTAGCCATCTTGGCCATGCTCGCGGAGCGCCGCCTCGATGAGCGGCCGCACCGCGCGGTCATCCGGCGTAAAATCCTCCGGCAGGCTCGGCGGCACCGCCATCAATTGCCGGCGCGATTCGCGGTATTGCACCAAATGCATGAAACCGGCGACCGCCTCGGTTTCGGTCGCATAATCGGGAATGCCGGCGCGATCGAAGACGTCGGAGGCGCGCTCGCCGCCGCCGACCCAGACCGCGAATACCGGCTTTGGCGGAGCGATTTTCCCGCGCTGCCGCTCGCTCGCGGCGACGACGGCGCGCGCGGCGTCCGCGGCGGAGGCAAGCGCGGTCGGAACGTTCATGACCAGTACGGCATCGTTGGCGTCATCCTCGAGCAAATGCCCGAGCGCAGCGGCGTAGCGCTCCGCGTCGGCGTCGCCGGCGATATCGACGGGGTTGGCGCGGGACCAGATCGGCGGCAACGCCGCATCGAGCTTCTTCATCGCGGCGGGAGAAATCTCGGCCAGCGTGCCGCCGAGATCGGCAAGCCGATCGACCGCAAGCACGCCGATGCCGCCGCCATTGGTCAAAATCGCGAGGCGATTGCCGGCAAGCAAGCCTGTTTCCGAGCCGACATTCAAACTCACATTCGAGCTGAGATGGCCCAGCGTCTCGGCGGCGGCAAACAACTCGTCGAGGTCGAGCGCACGAATGAAGCCGGCGCGGCGGAACGCGGCGTCATAGACCGCGTCCGAACCGGCGAGCGCGCCGGTATGGGTCATCGCCGCCTTGGCGCCGGCAGTGTGGCGTCCGGATTTGACAACCAGCACCGGTTTGGCCCGTGCCGCAGCGCGCGCTGCCGACATGAATTTGCGCGCGTCCTTGACCGACTCGATGTAGAGCAGGATCGCGCGCGTGCCGCGATCGACGGCAAAGTGATCGAGCAGGTCGGCAAAATCGACGTCGAGGCTGTCGCCGATCGAGACGATCGCGGAAAAGCCGATGCCGCGCAGCGCCGCCCATTCCACGAGCCCGGTTGCAATCGCGCCCGACTGCGAGATGACGCAGAGGTCGCCGGGTTGTGCCGCCGAAGCGGCGAAGCTGGCATTGAGGTTGACGCGCGGCGCCAGCACGCCGAGGCAATTGGGACCGACGATGCGCATGCCGACGGCGCGCGCAGCTTGCTCGCATTCCTCGGTAATCGAGCCGGGGCCACGCCCGAGCCCGGCGGTCAGGATGATCGCGGCGGCGGTTCCCTTGGCGGCTGCGGCGCGAACCACGGACGCGACAGCGGCCGGCGGCACGGCGATGACCGCGACATCCGGTGTCGTGGCCAGGGCCTCATAGGATTTTACCGCAGCGATCCCTTCGATGCTGGCGTGGTACGGGTTGACGAGATGAATGGCGCCGGCAAATCCGCCGCTGCGCAGGTTTCTCAGAACCGCGCGACCGGGCGATGTGGGGCGCGGGCTGGCGCCGACCATGGCGACGGAGCGCGGCGCAAATAGCCGGTCGAGGCGATAGGTCGACATAGGCCTTCAGGTCCGTTGCCTTCGGGTCCGATGGCTTTGAATCAATGACGTAAGGTCCGCTCAAACATATGGCCTTCGCGCCGAAGACGGAAATGGCGGCTTTAAGCGCCTGCACGACATTGTTGGCGGCGCAGTGCGACTGATCTGTGTCAGTTAAAAGCGCCCGGCGCGCCTGGCTGAGCGCGCCGGTTCCGTGCCGAGGAAAAATCACATAACTCAATCTACGCGTGCGCGGCGGCCCGATGACGGCCCTCTGCGGCAGCTGGGACCTTCAGCTTCAAAAGCCGATCAGCCGTGGCGTGGGTGAGCTTTACCATATCGTCGGGCGCCAGCGCGATGCGGTCGAGAAACTTCCGTCCGGCGATATTCGGCGCATAAGGATAATCGACCGAGAACATGATGCGGTCGATGCCGAAGGTCAAAAGCGCGGCAAGGAGCGGCGGCTCGTCGAAAATGCCGCTGGTGGTGAGCCAGACCTGATCGAGAATGGCGCGCGTAATCGGCCGCTTCAGATGACCGATGTCGTGCTTAAACACCTGATCGATCCGCGCCATCATCATCGGCAGCATTTCGCCCATGTGACCGACGATCAAACGCAGCCGCGGATGCTTATCGAGCGTGCCAGCGACCGCCATGCGCAACAGATGCACCGCGGTTTCCGAATGCCAGCCCCAGCCTGCGGTCTCGAGCACGCGGTCGGCGCCGTCTGGTAAGCCCGAAAAGTAAGCCTTTCGGACCGACTCGGGCGGAATGTGCGGATGAATGTAGATCGGTACGTCAAGTTCGACCGCGGCGGCAAGGATGCCATCGTAGCTCGAATGATCCAGGAAGCGGCCTTCGGTGGTGCCATTGACCATGGCGCCGACGAAGCCGAGTTCTTTCACGGCACGCTTGAGTTCGACCGCTGCGGCGTCGGGACTCTGCATCGGCAAAGAGGCGAAGCCGGCAAAGCGGTCGGGATGGCGCGTGATCGCGGCGGCCAGATGATCGTTGAGCTCGCGCGCGAGCGCCACGCCATCGGCGCCGGAAAGCAAATCCGGACCGGGGCCGCTGTTGGAGAGCACTTGCACGGTGATGCCGGTGTCGTTCATCGACTTGAGCCGGATCTCGCCGATCTCGGGCAACAGCTCCAGCGGATTTGGCGCACCAGGCGCGAGATTGCGCGGCCGATAACCGCGGCGGCTGATAATGTCTTTGGCAATGCGCGCACTGAGCGCGGGCACCGCGAAGTGCTCCTCAAGGGCGACGGTACGCATCGACGATTTCCCTCCCAACTAGCGGCGGCCGGACCGTCTTGCCACGGGCGAGGGTGGCGTTCCGGCGTCTCGGCCTTGTCGCATCCCCGATGGGCAAGCGCAACAGCTCCGCGAATCAAACAAAACGCGGCCGTTTTGGCGCCCGCTGATGCGCGTGAAAAGCCGCTTCAATTCATTAAGACTTTTGCAGGGCTGTCATAATTGAGGTCATGATGGCCTTGCGAATGGCGGGTCATCCCGTTAAATATGGCCATCGAGCTTTCGGCCGAATGTCTCGGCCTTGCAGCGACTGAACAAGCGCGCCTGACTGACGATCTTTCACCAAAATCTCGAGCGAACCGGGCCGGGCACAATCGCGCGGCTTATATCTGTATGTCTATGAGGAGACTCTCGTGAACAACGGCACCGTGAAATGGTTCAACGCGCAGAAGGGTTATGGATTCATTCAACCCGAGGGCGGCGGCAAGGACGTGTTTGTCCACATCAGCGCCGTCGAACGCGCCGGCCTCCGCGAACTGCG
>DATAYT010000228.1:0-2362 GCA_036272395.1 Xanthobacteraceae bacterium | reverse complement strand
GACGGCATCGGGAAACCGCAAGAAGCTAAAAATGATATCGTCGTTGTAGATCCTCCAGCCGCTGCCGATCATGATGAAAATGGCGACAGCATTGATCCAGTGCATGATGCGCACCGGCAACGGATGCAGGCGGCGCGGTGCAATAGGTTTTGCCAATGCGGTGCCGGTCTGTGGCATCGGCAGCTCCTGTTCCGACACAGAGCCGTCACAAAAGCGCGCGGCCGGCGCTTTGGCGCAGCGATTTTGACGGCTTCGCTGGCGAGCTTAGGGCCGCAACGGTACGAGCGCGCTGCCGCACGCGCAAGGCACGGCGGTTCACAAAGCCGCGTGGGCCTCTTAATGACGCGCTGGCGCGATCGATAGATCGAATGGTGCCGAAACGAGTAGGAGCATTGTTTCGTTGAGCACTTTTCGACTCTGCGATCACGATTTTGTGAGCCAGAAAGCAAAAAGCCCGATAACTTTTTGGTGTTTGAGGACTTGTAACCGCTGAGACGGAAGTGATTAGCGCCTTGCCGGCCGTTTTGGCACAGCAAGATCGATTGCGCTGCCAATTAATTTGCGGGGGCCGCATGACCGATCGATTTAACGGACAAGCAGTTTCCGGTCGCACGGGTTCGCGGGAGCGCCGTTCCCAGCACTCATGCGGCATCGCTTTTATGGCCAAGGCCTCGGCGCCCGGGCGCGCCAAAACCAGGCTGGTCCCGCCGCTCACCTTCGACGAAGCAGCCGATCTCAACACCACATTTTTGCAGGACGTGGCCGAGAACCTTGTCGCCGCCGGTGAGCAGATCCGTGTCGCCCAAAATGCGGCTATTGTCGGCTTTGCGGCTTATGGCCCACCGGGCTCGACCGATTTTTTCCGCCGCATCCTGCCAGCTTCGATCGGTCTGATCGAAGCCTGGCTGCCGAATTTCGGCGATTGCCTGTTCCACGCCATCGCCGAAATCTTAAGCCGCGGGCATCAATCCGCGGTGGTGCTCAATTCCGACAGCCCGACGCTGCCGACGGCACTGCTGGTCGAGACCGCCGAGGTCCTGGCGCGGCCAGGCGATCGGGCGGTGCTCGGTCCGTCGACCGATGGCGGCTACTATCTGCTCGGTCTCAAACATGCGCATGCCCGGATGTTCGAGGACATTACCTGGAGCACCGAGCAGGTGGCGGAAGAGACGCTGGCGCGTGCGCGGGAGATTGGCCTCGACGTGCACAGGCTGCCAGCCTGGTACGACGTCGACGATGTCGATGCGCTCAAGCGCCTCGACGCCGAGCTGCGCGGCGCGGAAGTGGAAACGCGGCCGCACCCGGCCCAGCAACCGCGGTTCGCCGCGCACACCGCCAAACTCATGCGGCAACTGGCGCGCGATCGCGATTTCGACCGCGCTGCCGCGCGCGCGGTTGCGAACGACCGGATCCACGCGTGAGCCGGCGCGGCTTCGAGAATTTTCCAAGGGGATGATTTGATGCAAAGCGCGGCGACAAACGGGGCGGTCGATCCGACCCGCTATTTCGAGAACATAACCACCGATGACGATGTCCCGGAGCAAGATCCGGTTTGCCTCTATCTGGAAACGACCAACCGCTGCAATTTGCTGTGCACGACGTGTCCGCGCACCTACGAGGAGCTTGAGCCTCCGGCCGATATGAACTGGGAGCTGTTCACCTCGATCGTCGATCAGATTCCACATTTGCAGCGCGCGGTGCTGCACGGCGTCGGCGAGCCGATGCTGGTCAAGCACCTGCCGCGCATGGTGCGCTATCTGAAGGATCGCGGCACTTATGTGCTGTTCAACACCAACGGCACGGTGCTCAACGAGAAGAACGGGCGCGCGCTGATCGCCGCCGGCTTGGACGAGCTGCGCGTCTCGCTCGATGCCGCCAATGCCGAATCCTACCGCGCCATTCGCGGCAAGAATTACTTCAACCGCATTCTCAAAAACGTGCGCGCGTTTCGTGAGCTGCAGGAGCGTGAAGGTCACTTAAAGCCGCAGGTTTCGGCGTGGCTCACCGGGTTGCGCGAAACGATCGAGGAATTGCCGGATTTCGTCCGCGTCGCCGCCGAGACCGGCGTCAAGGAAGTGCATCTGCAGCGGCTCGTATTTTTCAAGGACAACGCCATCGGCATGGCGCGGCCGGATCAGGCACTCTACGAGCAGCTGTCCGCCGAAGAGGCGGTCTATATCGAACGCGCAACCGCGATGGCCGAAGAGCTCGGCGTCACGTTTAGCGCGTCGGGCGGCGCCTCCGAGCCGGGCGTGAGTCTTAAACGGCACGACAACGGCTCGCCCTGGGCGCTGTGCCGTCGGCCGTGGACGGTGATGTATTTCACCGCCAATGGCCGCGCGCTGCCGTGCTGCATCGCGCC
>DATAYT010000227.1:0-6509 GCA_036272395.1 Xanthobacteraceae bacterium | reverse complement strand
CGGTCGCCAGAAACAACGGCTGCGCGCCGGCGCGATCGATTACTAACGCGCCGGCCGCGACCCCGGCAGTCTGCCCGATGTAAAGCGCCGACGAGAACAAACCCACGGCGGTGCCGCGCGCCTGCGGCGTCATCTGCGTGGCATTGGTCTGCAGCGTGTTGTGCAGCATGTAAAAGCCAAGCCCGATCGCGGTCGTGCCGATGGGGGCGAGCCACCAGACCGGTCCGACCGCGAGGTTGAGATAAGCAATCGCAAGAACGATCCCGCCAGTCACCGCGAGCCGGGCCTGGCCCAAGCGATATACAAGCAATTTGACCATGGCGGCGTAGATCAAGCCGCCGATGCCAAAACAGGCGACAACGGCGCCGACCAAGGAAAAGCTTAAGCCGAAACGGAGATGCAGATAGGCGCCGATATAGGCAAAGGCGCCCCAGGCCAGCGCGCCTTCAAAAAAACCGGCAGTCAACACGATGCGGGCAAACGGATTGGTCAATACCGCGGCATAGCCGCCAAACAGACCGCGTGCGCCGCGGCTGCCAGCCTTTCGGGTCTGCGGGTTCACCGCGAGTTCGAAGGCCAAACCGGCCGCGGCCATGGCGAATAGTCCGGCAAGCACGAAGAAGACATTGCGCCAGCCCAGGAGATCGCCGAGCACGCCGCCGGCGGCCTGGCCGAACAGCTGGCCGAAAATCTGTCCGGAAATGTACCGCCCGAGGATTTGCTGCAGCCGGTCATGCGGTGTGACGTCACCGACATCGGCCATCGATATCGGTATGACCCAGCCGGCGGCTGCGCCGGTCGCAAGCCGCGCCAGCGCGAGCTGCAGCAGCGTCGACACCGTCCCGCAGATCGCGACCAGGACGGCGCCGATGGCGCAGGTGAGCGCCACGGTCCGGTATTTGCCGAACCGGTCGCTGATTGGACCGATGATCAGCTGGATCGAGCCGTGGGTTACCGCATAAGGCGGTGACCACCATGGCCGCCACGCCGACGGTGGTATGCAGATCGGCCGCCACTTGCGGCAATAGCGAATCCATGACCCGGACCTGCGCTTGGCTGGCGAAACCCGCGACGGCCAGCAAAATGATCGAGCGCGTTGGGTCCGGCCGCGACGAGATGGATGGCGAAGAAAGCACGGGGTTTTTCGTTATGCGGCGTCATCGGAAGCAACGCCGGCGTTGACACTCTGCGGAGCACAGGCTTTTTAACCCGCGCCGAAGCGAAGCGACAATGATCGAAAGCAGATATCAGCCGAGCGAAGTTGAACCCCGCATTTATGTCGCGTGGGAAGATGCAGGCGCGTTCCGCGCCGAACGGCCCGAGCGCGCCAAGGCCGAGCCGTATTGCATTGTCATTCCGCCGCCCAATGTCACCGGCTCGCTGCATATGGGCCACGCGCTCAACAACACGCTGCAGGACATCCTTTGCCGTTTCGAGCGCATGCGCGGCAGGGATGTGCTGTGGCAGCCGGGCATGGACCATGCCGGCATCGCCACCCAGGCTGTGGTCGAGCGGCAGCTCATGGAACGGCAACAGCCGTCCAGCCGCGAAATGGGCCGTGAGGCCTTCATCAAACGTGTCTGGGAATGGAAAGCCGAATCGGGCGGCACGATCATCAGCCAGCTCAAGCGGCTCGGCGCATCCTGCGACTGGTCGCGCGAGCGCTTCACCATGGACGAAGGGCTGTCGCGCGCGGTGCTGAAGGTTTTCGTCGCGCTGTACCGCGAAGGCCTGATCTACAAGGACAAGCGGCTCGTCAACTGGGATCCCAAGCTCAAGACCGCGATTTCCGATCTCGAAGTGCAGCAGGTCGAGAGCAAGGGCCAGCTTTGGCACATCAAATATCCGATCGAAGGCTCTGGCGAATTCATCGTCGTCGCCACCACGCGCCCTGAAACGATGCTCGGCGACGTCGCCGTCGCGGTGCATCCCGAGAATGAGCGGCTCAAACATCTGATCGGCAAGAACGCGATCCTGCCGCTGGTCGGCCGGCGCATTCCGATCATCGCCGATGACTATGCCGATCCGGAAAAAGGCTCGGGCGCGGTGAAGATCACGCCGGCGCACGACTTCAACGATTTCGAAGTGGGGCGCCGGCACGGTTTGCCGCTCGTCAACATTTTCGACGCCGCGGCGCATTTAACGCTGAAGAATAACGATGCTTTCCTGAAAGACGCGCATCCTGAAGCGAATTTGCTGGAAAGCTTGGATGGAAAATCGCGCGAAGCCGCCCGCAAGTGGATTGTGGAGCAGCTTCAGTCGCAAGGTCTGATCGAGAAGACCGAGCCAACGACACACGTCGTGCCGCACGGCGACCGGTCAGGGGCGGTGCTGGAGCCCTATCTCACCGACCAATGGTACGTCGATGCCAAGACGCTGGCACAGCCGGCGATGACGGCGGTGCGCGAAGGCAAGACCGTGTTTGTTCCGCCGCAATGGGAAGCGACGTTTTTCAACTGGATGGAAAATATCCAGCCGTGGTGCATCTCACGGCAAATCTGGTGGGGCCATCAGATCCCGGCCTGGTATGGCTTTACGCGTGTTGGCACAACTACGCTAACGACCTCAGACGATGAACTGATCGTTGCTGAAACCGAAAACGAAGCTGTTGATCTGGCGGAAGCATATTACAAAACACCTGTTGTTGTTCTCAAAAGTAGCTCGGACGTCATTCCATGGATTGAGAAATTCCAAAGCGGGAAGCCTTTAGACGTCCATCCCATTATTCGTGACCCCGACGTGCTCGACACGTGGTTCTCCTCAGCGCTGGGGCCGTTCTCCACCTTGGGCTGGCCCGACCAAACGCCGGAACTGAAAAGGTTCTATCCGACCAGCACGCTTGTCACCGGCTTCGACATCATTTTCTTCTGGGTCGCCCGGATGATGATGATGGGACTGCATTTCATGAAAGAAGTGCCGTTCCATGACGTTTACATCCATGCGCTGGTTCGTGACGAGCGCGGACAGAAAATGTCGAAGTCGAAGGGCAACGTCATCGATCCTTTGGCGGTGATCGACGAATACGGCGCCGACGCACTACGCTTCACACTTGCCGCAATGGCGGCGCAGGGCCGCGACATCAAATTGTCGTCGCAGCGCGTCGAGGGCTATCGCAACTTCGCAACCAAGCTCTGGAACGCCGCACGTTTTACCGAGATCAACGGTTGCGCGCGCGATTCCGCTTTTGATCCGCGCAAGGTACAGGAAACGTTGAATCGCTGGATCGCTCATGAAACAGCGAGTACGGCGGATCAAGTTACGACGGCGATCAGAGCGTACAAATTCAATGACGCGGCCGGTGCGATCTACCGTTTCGTCTGGAATGTTTATTGCGATTGGTATCTTGAATTGATCAAGCCAGTGCTGACCGGGCCGGATGGCGCGGCGAAAAGCGAGACACGTGCTGCTGCGGTTTGGGCGCTCGATCAAATTCTCAAGCTTCTGCATCCATTCATGCCGTTCGTGACGGAGGAGTTGTGGCGTGTGACCGGTGCTGGTCGAGAAACACTGCTGGCGCTCAGCGATTGGCCGTCGCTCGAAGGTCTTGGCGATGCCCAAGCTGAAGCAGAGATTGGATGGGTAATCGACCTCATTACCTCGATCCGTTCGGTGCGCGCTGAGATAAATGTCAATGTGGCGCTGCCACTGGCTATGATTAAGGTAGGCGATCACGTTTGGGGGCGAGCACAGCGCTGGTCCGAATTTATAAAGCGCATGGCGAAGATTTCGAGCGTGAATAGGATTCCAATACCTAAGCCTGGGACTCTACAGCTCATTGTGCGCGGCGAAATAGTAGGCTTGGAGCTCGCGGGGTTGGTAGATCTCGCCGCCGAACGCGCCCGACTCACCAAAGAGCTGGCGAAATGCGACGCCGATATCGCGCGCGTCGATGCCAAGCTCGGCAATCCCAACTTTGTCGCGCGTGCGCCGGAAGAAGTGGTCGAGGAAGAAAAAGAAAAGCGCGAGGAAGCACTGACGCGCAAAGCCAAGATCGCCGAAGCCTTGCAACGACTGGAAGGGGCCGAGTGAGGTGGCGCAGAGTGAGATGATCGCGTGAGGATTTTTCTCGCCGGTGCGAGCGGCGCCATCGGCCGCCGGCTGACGCCGCTGTTGCTTACGGCGGGGCACGAGGTCATCGGCAGCACGCGCAGCGCCGAGACCGCACTTAAGCTTAACGCTGCCGGCATTCGCGGGATTGTTGTCGATGTTTTCGACGCGGCCGCGCTGCGAGACGCCGTTGTGAAGGCGCAGCCCGAAATCGTCATTCATCAGCTGACCGATTTGCCCCGCGTCGTCGAGGACGAGGCGCAGCTTGCCGCTTCCTATCCGCGCAACGCGCACATCCGCACCGAAGGCACGCGCAATCTGATCGCCGCAGCGCAAGCCGCCTCCGCGCGACGCTTCATCGTGCAAAGCGTCGCGTTCGCCTACGCGCCGGGCGCCGAGCCGCATCCAGAAACTGATCCACTCAATGTGTTGGAAGGCCCCCGCGCGGTCACGGTGCGCGCCGCAGCCGACATGGAGCGACAGGTGCTGTCGTCAGGAATGGAAGCGATCGTGCTGCGTTACGGCTTCTTCTACGGCCCTGGCACTTGGCACGCCGATCCCATTCGCAAACCGCAACTCCATATCGATGCCGCGGCACAGGCCACACTGCTGGCGCTCACGCGCGGGCGGCCAGGCATCTACAACATCGCCGAGGAGAACGGGACCGTCTCGATTGCAAGAGCCCGCGCCGAGCTCGGCTTCGACCCGGCATTCAGGCTCAGGCTCTAGCGATCGGGCCGAAATGGCTTACTGAGAAAGGCCGAACCTTTCAGGCCGTAACGCCACGGCTTCTCCGCCGCCTTGGTGATCCCGATGCGCGGCCCGGCAATGACCTCGGCCTCGCCAGTGCGCGCAAAGAGCGTGAAAGGCGGCTCGTCCAGCGCCAGCCCATTGTGCGCTGCGGTAATCCCCAATGCCTCACACACCCGTCCTGGCCCGGCGCAAAGCAGCCGCACATCGGTCCAGCCGCGGCGCCGGCGCATAAGCGGCAAGCCATCAGTCGGCTCCAGCGCCCGGATCAGGACCGCGCTGGCCGAGCCCTTCGGCTCGCAGACCAAGTTCAGGCACCAGTGAATGCCGTAGGAGCGGTAGACATAGGCGTAGCCCGGCGGTCCGAACATGACCACGTTGCGCGCGGTCTGACCGCGGTAGCTGTGCGCGGCCGGGTCGGTGTGATGATAGGCTTCGACTTCGACTAGCCGTCCGCCGACCCCATTGAATAGCAGCGTCGCCCCGATCAGGTCGGGCGCGACCTCGTGAACGCTGCGGCGGAAGAAGGCTTTGGTCAGGCGTCTGGGCACGCTGTATCGTGGCAGCTTGGCAACAGCGTGGTAAATCGCCACTTAACAGAAATGCTTCCAGCGCGTTGAATCTGTGGCCGCGCGGACACAGCGGCGGAAGATTTAATCTTACCGCAGCGCACCCACGGCCAACGCCGCTTTTTGGCCATAGGGTTTCTCGACATCGATCACCGTGCGGCAGATGTGTTCATGTGATCCAACATGGCATGGAGGTCGTTGTCGATACATCCGGTCTGGAAAAGCGAACAGGCTTCGGACAGGATGCAAGAGGGGCGATAAAGAGCCTGGTTGGCTCGCTTGAGTTTGATGGACGCCAAGAGCGACTTGAAATTACGGCTGCCAAGCCGTCACGCCACCGAAGGCCCCGATCGCGCGCCGCACCGGGCGTTCTATTACGCCATGGGGCTGACGCGGGAGCAGATTCATCAGCCCTTCGTCGGCGTGGCCACCTGCTGGAACGAGGCGGCGCCCTGCAATATCGCGCTGATGCGGCAAGCCCAGGCGGTCAAGCTGGGGGTCGCCGCGGGCGGAGGCACGCCCCGCGAATTCTGCACCATTACCGTTACCGACGGCATTGCTATGGGCCATGCCGGCATGAAATCGTCTTTGCCGTCGCGCGAAGTGATCGCGGATTCGGTGGAATTGTCGGTGCGCGGCCATTCCTATGACGCGCTGATCGGGGTCGCCGGCTGCGACAAGTCGCAACCGGGCATGATGATGGCGATGTGCCGGCTGAACGTGCCCTCGATCTACATCTATGGCGGCTCGATCCTGCCGGGCACCTTCAAGGGCGCCCCGGTCACCATCCAGGATGTTTACGAGGCGGTCGGCAAGCACTCGATCGGCGCCATGTCAGATGGCGATCTGGACGTGCTTGAACAAAATGCCTGTCCTTCGGCCGGAGCATGCGGCGCCCAATTCACCGCCAATACGATGGCCACCATCTCCGAAGCGATTGGGCTGGCTTTGCCCTATTCGTCCGGCGCGCCGGCGCCTTATGAAATTCGCGACAAATTCTGCGTGCTCGCCGGCGAGATGATCATGGATCTCCTCGCCAAGAATATTCGGCCGCGGGATATCGTTACCCGCAAGGCGCTGGAAAACGCGGCGGCCGTCGTCGCGGCGACGGGCGGCTCCACCAATGCCGCCTTGCACCTGCCG
>DATAYT010000226.1:0-37822 GCA_036272395.1 Xanthobacteraceae bacterium | reverse complement strand
CGCTCGACCAGTTCCGGGGCCAGCGAGCGCGCCATGAAAAAGCGCTTCGGATTGTCGGGATGACGCACGCTGATATGGCCATAGGCGTCGACCACTTCTTCATTGGCGAGAATGCGATTGGCGACCACAAGGTCGCGCAAGAGGTCTTCGAGTTGGCTCATGGGGATTCCATAGGTTTAGAATAATGCGTCATTCCGAGGCCCGAGCGATTACTAGCCGTATACCGGCACAAACAAATCGTCGACTTTCACCGGCTTATCGATCAAGCCGAGATCCTGCTGATATTGCACCAGCGCCGTCAATGTCTGTCGGTTCGGCTCGAGGCCATAGGGCCATGGATCGCCGTTGAATACCTCCCAGATGTCGTCAATCTCGCGCATCAAAAACGGCGTCATGTAACGCACTGCGCGAAGATTGAACAATTTCTCCAGCGCGATCTGTTTCGATTTGACGAAAGCGTCATAGAGGCTCGTGGCGACGAACGGATAACGCTCGTAGACGCTCTTCCTGATCGCCACCAGATGCATGATCGGGTAGATCTTCTTGCGCTTGTAAAGATCCTTGTCGACATCGACGTAATTGGGGAATAGCCGCACGACGTCGGGATTGGTGCGGATCTCGTTCGGCAGGCTCGTTCCGAGCGTGGCATCGACCGCGCCTTCGGCAAGGAGCTGACCGAGCGTCTTGTCAGTGGTGTTGTGCTCGATCGATATTTTTTTCAGGAGCGGCAGCACGGTCGGACTGCCGTGCGCGCCTTCGGTATTCATCGCGCTCTGCACCCAGCGCACCTTCGACAGATCGACGCCGAATTCGTTCTTGAGGATGCCGTTGATGAAAATCGCCGCCGTCATCGTGTAGAGCGGCACGCCGATCCGCTTGCCGGCCAGATCCTTAGGATTTTTTATTCCGGATTTGCGGTTAATCGCAATGAACCCCATCCGGAACGCGATCGACGGAAATACCGGAATCGCCACGAACGGGCATTCGCGATTGACGAAACGCTGCACGAATTCGGAAGACGAATATTCCGCGACGTCGAACTCCTCGCCCCCGGACATGCGATCGAAGATCGGCCGCGGCTGATCGATGGCGATGTAATTGAGATCGATGCCGGCGGGCTTCACCTCCCCGGTGTAGAGCGCGAGCATCCGGTCATAGAGGCCGCAGGCAAAAGAAAGCTGAAGCTTGGACATTACCGTCCCGCGCTCCCCTCATATTGTTTTCGGCGCAATCGTTAGCACGCGTGTGCCGCACCAGGAAGGCGGCGCGCGGGATGTGACGTGCGCGTTTAGCGCAAGTCTTTGCGCAGGATCTTGCCGATATTGCTTTTCGGCAGCGTGTCGACGAATTCGATGATGGTCGGCACTTTATAGCCCGCGAGCCGCGCGTGCATGAATTTCGTCAACGCGGCCTTGTCCAGGCTCGGATCGCTCCGGATGACAAAGAGCTTCACGGTCTGACCGCTGCGCTCGTCCGGCACGCCGATCGCGGCCGCCTCGCGCACGCCGGGACATTGTGTGGCGACGTCTTCGATCTCGGTGGGAAAAGCCTTGAACCCGGAGACGTTGATCATGTCTTTCTTGCGGTCAAGGAGCCGCAAGAAACCGTCCGGATCGAACGCGCCGATGTCCCCGGTATGCAACCAGCCGTCGGCGGTCAGCACGTCTTTGGTCTGCTGCGGCCGCTGCCAATAGCCCAGCATCACTTGCGGACCGCGCACGCAGATCTCGCCGGCGTCGCCGGTCGGCAGATCCTTGCCGTGATCGTCGCGGATCGTCACTTCGGTCGAGGGCAGCGGCAACCCGACGGAGCCCTGCTTCGGCGCGAAGAACGGATTGATGCAGACGACCGGCGAGGCCTCGGTCAGGCCGTAGCCTTCCACCACTTGGCTGCCGGTAATTTCGTACCAGCGCTTGGCGACCTGACTTTGAACCGCGGCGCCGCCGCCTACCGCGACGCGCAAATCGCCAAAATCGATGCCGGCAAATTCCGGATCATTGATCAGCGCGTTGAATAACGTGTTCACCCCCGACATCCAGGTAATCTTTGCTTTGCGCATGGTGCGGATCAGCCGGTGCAGATCGCGCGGATCGGGAATGAGAATGTTCATCCCGCCCAGCAGCGAAAACGACAGCAAGTTCGCGGTCAAAGAGAAGATGTGATAGAGCGGCAGCGGCGTGAGCACGCGCTCGTGCTCGGCCGTCGCCTCCGATCCGATCCAGGCGCGGCACTGCATCGTATTGGCGATCAGATTGCGATGCGTCAGCATCGCGCCTTTCGGCTCGCCGGTCGTGCCGCCGGTATATTGCAGCAGCGCGACGTCACTACCCCGCGCGCGCGCGTCTTCGTAATGCGCGCTCGGCCGCCGTTCACAGGCTTCCTGCAGCATGGTGAATTTGTCGAACCGCCACGGCGGCACCGCGTGGCGGATATACGAATTGGCGAAGTTGAAGGCCCAGCGCTTGAGCACCGGCACGAAATCGCCGAGCCGCGCGACCACGACGTGCCGGACTTTCGTCTGCGCGATGATCTGTTGCAGCTTATGCGCGAAATTCTCCAGGATGACGATGACTTCGGCGCCGCAATCGGCGAGCTGCTGCTGCAATTCACGCGGTGTGTAGAGCGGATTGACATTGACCACGATCAAACCAGCGCGCAGCGTGCCGAGAAACGTCACCGGATAAGCAAGCATGTTTGGCAGCATCAGCGCCACGCGGTCGCCGGCGCGGCAGCCAATCTGCTCGATCAGAAAGGCAGCGAAGTCTTTGCTGTCGCGCTCCCATTCGGCATAGCTCATGCGCGCGCCGAGCGACTCGAAGGCCGGGCGGGCGGCATGCTGGCGGCACGCCTCGATCAGCATCGTCGAAAGTGACGGGAAACCGTCCGGATCGATCGTCCTGGGCACGCCCGCGGGATAGGAGGCGAACCAAATCGGCTCTGCCCCCTTCGCTTGCTGGGTTGCTTCTTTCGCTCCAACCGGAGCGGCTTCACCCTGCGGCAAGACCGTCATCCCTCGATTCCCGGCGCGATCCTAACGCGCGTGCGCGCTGGTGTCGAAGCGGCGGCTTAAGCCGGCTTTGCGGCGCTAACCGGCTTGCCTTGACACCTTTCCGAGCCCAATCCATACCCGACTTCTACTGTGAAACTTGGAGGCTTCATGGCGGACGCGGCATTCGCTGGACGCCAAAGTGCCGGCGCGTATCGGGGCTTGCGCGGCTGGATTGACACGGTCGATCGCCTCGGCGAGCTCGAGCGCGTTTCCGGCGCGCATTGGGACGTCGAGATGGGCGCCGTCACCCACATGCTCACCGAAAAGAGCGGCGGCGCCGCGCCGGCCATTCTGTTCGATGACGTACCCGGCTATCGCAAAGGCTTCCGCACGCTTTATGGCCAGCTTTCCTCCGTCAATCGCATCGCAATGACGCTCGGACTGCCGCTCGAACACGAACGCAAGGTCGACATCGTGCAGCGCTATCACGCGCGCATGCAGGATTTGCGGCCGCTGCCGCCGCGCTACGTTAATGACGGGCCGATCTTCGAAAATGTCATCGAAGGCGACGCCGTTGACGTGTTGAAATTTCCGGTGCCGCGGCATCATGAGCACGACAAAGCGCGCTTCATCGGTACCGCCGATTGCGTCGTCACCAAGGACCCCGACAGCGGCTGGTACAATCTCGGCGCCTATCGCAGCCAAGTCTATGACGGCAGGACCGTTGGTTGCCAGATCACCGAGGGCAAGCACGGCCGCATCCACCGCGACAAATATTTTGCCCGCGGCGAGCCGATGAAAGTCGTAATCCTGTGCGGCCAGGACCCGCTATTGTTCATGCTGGCGTCAAGTCCGCTGCCGGAAGTCAGCGAATACGACATCGCCGGCGGACTTCGCGGCGAGCCGATCGACGTGGTGCGCGGCCCCCATACCGGCTTTCCCATTCCCGCCGATTGCGAGATCGCGATCGAGGGCGAGACCGTTCCCGGCGAGACTAGGCCGGAAGGCCCGTTCGGCGAATGGATGGGCTATTACTCCGACGACACGCAGGAACGGCCGTTCGTGCGCGTGAAGACAATCCTGCATCGCAACGATCCGATCCTCACTTGCGCGCCACAGCACAAGCCCGTTGACGAAACCGGGCTTCTCAAAGGCATCGCCGGCGCGGCGCAGATCTGGCGGGCGCTGGAAGCCTGCGGCATTCCCGACGTGCTTGGGGTTTGGAATCACGAAGCCGGGCCGGCGACGCGCTTTACCGCTATTCAGCTCCGCCAGCGCTATCCCGGCCATGCTCGCCAGGCGCTGCACGTCGCCTGCGCCTGCCAGGGCGGCGCTTATGCCGGCAAATGGACCGTGGTCGTCGACGACGACATCGATGCCGGCGATCTCGACCAGGTTTTGTGGGCGATGTGCACCCGCTTCGATCCCAAGGTGGATATCGATCTCGTGCAAAAAGCCTGGGCGTCGAAACGCGATCCGCTCTATCTGCCGGGCAATTTCAACAATCGCATCCTGATCGACGCCTGCATCCCTTACGACATGAAGCTCAAGGGCACGTTTCCGCAGGTCGTCGATGTCAGCCCCGATCTACGCGCGAAGCTGCGGGCGAAATTTCCGGCCTTGTTTCACTGAAGAATTCGTGTCCCGGGCGCGGCGCAGCATGAAATGATGCGCTGCTGAATCGGGACCGTTGCGGATGCGGAGTTTGAAACGATCCCGGGCGCGTGAACGCGCTACTGCGCGCCGCACCGCGTCCGGGGAACAGCGTTACTCGTTTGTCGCGTTTTTCTGCGCGAACAATTGCCGGCCCATGGAATTGAAGCGGGCCTTCTGGTCGTCGCTGAGCGAATTGTAGAAATCGGCAAGCGCCGGCTGCATCGTCTCGACCCCTTGCAGCATGGCCCCCAAACGCTGGCCGACCGCGGTGAGCCGCGCCGGCGGCGTCGGCGGCACATCGGCCGGGCACGCGGCCTTGATCGTGTCGGCGGCTTGCGCAGCGGCCGACTGCAGGGCTTGCAGCTTGGCGCGTTGTGCATCGTCGGGCCGCACCACGTGATCGATCTGATCGGTCGGCCACGCCATCATACCGGCGTCGCATTGGCCGCGAATGGTCGCGGTGGTGAGATCGCTCTGCGCTGCCTGGCCGTGGCGTGGCGCGCGCGGGGCGATGTGATCGAACCGCGCTTTTTGCTCGTCGTTGAGCGAATCGTAGAAGCTCGACAGCGGCGGACTGACGGTATTGACCGCATCGACCAGCGCGCCGAGACGATCGTGCATCTGGTCGAGCCGCCCGGTCGGCGTGTACGCGACATTGGTCTGGCAACGCGCCCTGATGGCGTCGCTGGCTTTGACGACGGCATTGCCGAGATCGTCGAGCATCTGGCTTTGCCGCTGATCGGGCTCCACCGCGGCCTGGATCTGATCGATCGGCCAGCCGGTGACTTCGCCGGCTTCCTCGTTACAGCCTTGGGCTATGCTCTGCTTGAGCCGCGCCATGCGCTCCGGTGCGCGGTCCTTGCACGTAATCGTCGTAGCTGTAGGGGGAGAAAACGGCGTTGTAGATGTCGCCATAGCCATAGGCCCAGAACGGATCGTAGTACCAGTAATCCCAGGGCCACAGCGCGAAGTAGAAGAAATCGCCATAGGCGAAGGGCCAGAACCAGGGACCGATCCAGCCGATATGGAAGAAATGGTTATGATTCCACCAGTTCTGGTGCCAGCCTTGGTGCCAGAACGAGTTGAATGCCGTCTTGTTGGCGAAGTCGCGCCGGTCTTTGAAATTCTTGGGGTCGGCCGCATTCTTAAGCGGCGTAACGTGTGACTCTTTACTCAGATTGGTCTTGCTCAGATCGGTCTTGCTCAGATTGGTCTTGCTCAGATTGGTGTGGGTGCGAGTCCAGGTCGTATGGGTGTGCCCACTGTAGTGAGACGCATGCGCGTGGCCGCCGCTCCAATGCGACGCGTGGGAGGAAACGTGAGACGAATAGTGTCCGCCACCGCCCCAGCCGTGACCGCCACCACCGCCGCCATAGCCATGGCCGCCACCACCTCCGCCGCCTCTGCCACCACCGCCGCCACCGCCCCCACCGCCCCCACCGCCGCCCTTGGCGAGCGCCACATCGGCCGTGCTAACGGCAATCCCGAGGGCGCTGAGACTTGTGGCAAGTCCCAGGACGATAAGCCTTTTGCTGATCGGGCCCATGACGTTTCCTTCCCCTAAACTCGTTTCCCTTAGCGCACGGCCAATGCAGTTCTAATGCGCGCGTTCCGCCACCTCCGCGACTGTGATGCCGCGCTGCACCGTCGAAGAGATGGATCGTGCGGCCCCGATTGTCGATTCACTCAATAGCCTCGCCGCCGGATAGGCGCTGTCGACTGGAGATGACCGGTTATGCTTATGGCTTTCGAGCGAGAGCGCTCGCGCTGCGACTGTTGGATCGACTCCGAGGTTCTCCCACCAACGCGCTTCGTCTCCGTGACGATGACCCGCGACATACCATAGCGGCTTGACTGACTTCGGCATGCCTTTCCGGCATGCCCTCGACCTCTCCGGAGGCCGGTCAATTCGAACAGGGGGCTAACTCTTCTTTGGGTGACGTTTTCGAAGCCGGACCCCGGGGCCGCCGCCGTTCTCGTCGATGAACTCGACACACGCTATCGCATGCGCGTCGCTGTCAGGTCGTAAGACACTCGCTTTCGAAATGGCTGAGCGAAACTTCTACGCCGCCTTAGCGCGGAGGGTGGGAATCTTGCTGACGTCCTCGGCGCGCTCGGCATTCCAGGTATCATAAGCGGCCTGCATACGGACCCACACTCCGGCGCCGTCACCAAACAATTTGCCCAGACGAACCGCTACGGCAGGAGATACTGGCTTACGCTCGCGCAAAATATCGTACAGATGTTGGCGAGAGATGCCGAGAAGCCGTGCGATCTCAGCTTTAGTCCTGCCGGTCGCTGGAATAACGTCCTCCCGCAGCAACGCTCCGGGATGGGTTGGACAACGAACCGAATTTCGTTTGGCAGTATGAACCATAACTAACTTCCCTCAGTGATATTGCTCGAAATCGACGCGGCAGGCGTTTCGTAATTAATCTCAAGGATCGATGAAAACTCTAAAAACCTAAGTAGCAGTTTTCTAAACAGTTTTTGCCTTTATTTTTTCAAAATCTACCACTTTCACGTGTGGCAAGCGATTGTACAATTCATGCAAAAGACGCATCAGCGAGCCGAACGGGCGATAACCGCGCGCCGCAAATCCCATCGTCCAGCGTGTCGGCTTCTTTTTGCAGTACTGCCCTGTTTTCAAGGCAATAATAACCCGTAAGCCGACTGACCACCCTGCGCCGCCTCCAGTCGTTGAGGATGCGGTTGATCGTCTCGCGCACGATGCCGGTCATGGCGGCGAGGTCACTCTGGCCGATCTTTTGCCGGATGAGAACGCGGCCGGAGCCGACGTCTTGACCAAAATGCTTCGCCAATTCGAGGAGTGTATAGGCGACGCGACCGCGAAGCGGCAAAAAACTTCCGGCCGCGACCACATTATCGGTCTCGCGCAGCCGAGTGGCGAGCAGCCTCACCAGGGATTTGTAGACCTCAGGATGCTTTTGGGCGAACTCCTCAAATGCAGCGCGACTGAGAAAACTCAAGGCGCTGTCGCGCCGCCACTGCCGAGGCTGAGCGCGCCCGCCCGTCGATAATTGAGAGTTCGCCGACAACGGCACCTGGGCCAAGAAAGGCCAGAATGCGTTCGTTGCCGGCGCGCGAAACCATCGTGACTTTGAGCAGTCCGTCCTCGATCCGATAGCAGCCGTCGCCAGCATCGCCGGCGGCAAACAGCACCTCGTTCGCATGGATTCTAACTGGTGTTGCGCTGCTGAACACGTTTTACCCCAAGTGATGTACAGATTAGTGTCTCTAACGCTGGGCTATCTGTGCCGCGCGTCACAGCAAAAATCCTCGCTGCACAGCCAGTTGGCGTGCGTAGTTTGCATTGGAAGGGTTCGTCTGCGGCAAGAAATTAAAGGCTTGCGCGCCAATGGCGAGGCCGAGATCGGGTTCACCCAGGTCAGCGAAGTCCTAGCCTATACGGGCGCTGAAGTCCGCGGCCCTGCCGCCTGACGTGGCGCTATCGGCGAGGGCTTGCCCGGCGGCTTAAACGGATATCACGGTGCTTCGCCGTTGCGACCGCATCACGCTTGTCGCGCAGCGCGCGGCCTCGTGGTGCGTCCCCACCGATGTGCTGCCGCGCTTGGCAAGGTGTCACCGGCCTCCGGGAAAATCCACATCGCCACGATCATGAAAGCTGCCGTCCCTAGCAACAATGGACCGAATTCTGGTCGGACGGGTGAGCCGCTCCAGTAAGCCAGAACAATCGCCACTATGGCGACTGCGGCCGAGACATAGGCTTTAACGTCATTCGGCATAGGACTGCTACTGTCTCATTTCATGGAACATGTCGGCCTTATCAATAATTCCCCACTGGAAGCGCGGCAGCTTGGTCGGGCAGCTTTGGTTGGCCGCGCAAGTTTCGCTTCAGGTGCCGCGTATCATAGCCATTGAGCAGATGTCCGATGAATCCGCGATCCAAATCGGACGTCCCGAATAACCAATCCGCGATCGGGAAAGTCAGATTCATGTTCACTTCCATCATTAGCCGCGCGTTGTGGTGAGCGGTGTGATGGCGGCGCAGCGTGTTCACGAATGGACAGCGGCGCACGAACCAATTCTCATCAACATGGCAACAGAAATGCATGAACTCATAGATGAGATACATGCCCGTGGTCACGCCCATGAACAACCAGCCAACATTAGGCGTCAGAAGCAGCCCAAGCGCCACGGCCATAGGAATTGACATCATGATGAACACCACCAGCGCATAGGGTGGAAATACTGTCACGCGCCAATCCTTCTGGTCACGAAATCGCATTTCTTCATCGCTAAAGAATTGATGATGATTGAGAGTGTGCCGTTCATAGATGGCACGCAGGCCTTTGATATTGACTGGCCGATGCATAATGAATCTGTGCACCGCCCATTCGAAAATATTGGTGAACAAGAACGTGAGCGGCACGGTTAGCCATTCCCACCAGGTCACATTGTGGATGTGTTGCACGTAGATGTAAAAAGCAGCCGCCCCCATCGCATAAATGATCAGAATATGGACATAGCCGTCGTACCAACCCACAATGCGTGAGCGGTATTCTTGCCGGAATGCCTTTTGGCGTTCGCTGATCATGTCATGCTCCGTCCTAAAGCTTTGCAAGGGCCTGTATCGCCACGGTGCCACTGCATCTTAACTTCCCGTCTCTGATATATTACAAATCTATCACGACCAAAAACCGCGTCAATCGGCTGTGGGAACCGTGTCAGCGGCGCCGGCGATCCTCGCCACGGCGGGGTTTTTTGCGGCTTCCTGCGGCGCGCCAGAAAAGATCACCTCGCCGCGCTCGATCACATACAGTCGGTCGGCGAAGTCTGGCACATGATGCATGTTCGATTCCGCGATCAAGACCGCGCGCCCCACCGAGCGGATTGAAGCGATGCCATCGATGATCGAGGGGACGATCGCGGGGGAAATTCCTTCGGTCGGTTCATCGAGCAGCAACAGCTTCGGATCGGCGGCAAACGCGCGGGCGATCGAGACCATCTTGCGCTCGCCGCCCGACAATTGCTGGCCGCCGCGCGTGCGACAACGCTCGAGGGCAGGAAAGACCTTGTAAGCGAGCGCGATACGCACGACTCGATTGCGACCGCCCGCCTGCGGCCAGGTCGGCAAGGCGATGTTTTCGGCAACAGAGAGTTCGCCGAACACTTCGCTCTCCTCCGGTGAAAAGCCAATCCCACAACGGGCGATTTCAAAAGGCTTATGGCCGAGAAGACTTTTGCCCTCGAAGTCGATGGCGCCGGAGATAGGCGCGCGAAAACCCATGATGCTGCGCAAGATTGTTGTCTTGCCGGCGCCGTTGCGGCCAACAACGCAGACAAGCTCGCCGGCATGCGCTTCGAGCGAGATGCCGCGCAGGACGCGGCTTCCTTGGATATCGACCACGAGGTCGCGGACCGAAAGCATCAGCCATGCCTCGGCTTGCCGACGACGATTTCGATCACGGCGGCGTTTTCGAAGAAAAGTTGCGGCGGCAGATCCGCGAGCAGCCTTCCTTCCGCGATCGCCACAATGCGGGTGGAATAGGCTGCGACCAGGTCCATGTCGTGCTCGACGAGGATCAGTGCTTTGACGCCCGCGCGCTCGGCGGCGGCGAGCAAGGTTTGCATGATGCCGTGCTTCTCGGCGGTAGAAATCCCTGAGGTCGGCTCGTCGAGCAGAATCACCTCGGGATTGAGCGCAAAGGCGGAGGCTACGTCCAGAAGCTTTTTCTCGCCTTGTGAAAGCAACTGCGAGACAGTGTCGAGACGAGTGTCAAGACCGAAAATCCGCGCGACCTCGGCAACACGCGTGGCGATATCTCGGTCGGCGGTAAGATTGGAAAACAGGCGCCAGCGCTTGTTCTGGCGGGTGATCACGGCCGCCGCGATCGTCTCAGCGACCGTGAGCTTCGGAAAAATATGAACGAGCTGGAAGGCGCGGGCGAGGCCGCGCTCGGCGAGTTCCACCGGGCCGCGGCCGCGAATGTTCTCTTTCTTGAAATAGACCTCGCCCTCGCTCGGCGCGAGTAGGCCGGTCAAGAGATTGACAAGCGTTGTTTTGCCGGCTCCGTTCGGCCCGACGATCGAGAGCCGCTCGCCGGCGGCGATCGAAAGGCTGACATCGGCGAGCGCGCGAAAGGGGCCATAGGTCTTGCCGACGCCGCGCGCCTCCAGGAGCGCGCTCATGCGGCGGCTCCTGGCGCTTTCGGCCGAAGCCGCGCGAGATCTGCCCATCCGGCGATGCCGGCCGGAAAGCCGATGACGAGCACTGCGAGGATCGCGCCGAGCACGAACCGCCAATATTGCGTCAGCGATTGCAACTGATCCTGCAGGAAAGTGAAGACTAAAGCGCCGATTACGGGGCCGAGGAAATGCTGAAAGCCGCCGAGTACCGTCATGAATACGAGCTGGCCGGATTGCGTCCAGTACACGAGTTCTGGATCGGCAAGCCCGATGCGGAAGCCGAGAATGGTGCCGCCAGCGGCGCCGTAGGCGGCGGAGATCACGAAGGCGGTGAGCCGGAACCGCCGCACATGCACGCCGAGATATTCGGCCTTGCGCGGATTTTCGCGGAGCGCCCTTAGGTGCAGGCCGAATGGGGAACACACGATGCGCCACATCGCGAAGGCGGCGATCACCAACACCGCGAGGCAGTAGTAATAGAACGGGCCGGTGAGGAAGGTAATCTTATTATATTGCGCGAATTCCAGGTTAAGGATGTTCATGCGCGGGATGCGCATGCCACTGTCGCCGCCAGTGATGTAGTAGAATTTGAACAGGAACGAGTGGAACAGCATGCCGAAGGCGAGTGTCAACATGCCGAAGAAAATGCCGGTATAGCGCACGCACACAAAGCCGATCGGGATCGCAACGATGGCAGAGCCGACCACGACCGCGGCAAGCACAAGCTCGAAGCTTTTCACTCCAAAAACGCCCGCCATGACTGCGGTGCCATAGGCGCCGAAGCCGATGAACATCGCGTGCCCGAACGAAAGCAGCCCGGCATAGCCGAACAAAAGGTTGAACCCGAGGAGCGCGATCGCATAGGCGAAAAACGGAATCATCAGGCCGACATAGTAGGTCGGCGCCAGAACCGGGAAGATCGCAAGCGCTGATACGCCGAGGATCGCTGCCACAATCGGCGGGGGCCTTTTCATGTCGCCGGTTTCCCGAACAGGCCAACAGGCCGCAACAGCAACACGCCGATCACGATCAGATAGGTCGCGAGCAATTCGAGCTCGGGATAGACGACGATAGCGAACGCATGAATGAGACCGACGATCAGAGCGCCCGCGAGCGCGCCCGGCATGGAACCGAGCCCGCCGATGACAACGACGGCAAAGGCCTCGACGACGAGGTCGACCGCCATATCCAAGGAAGCCGCGGCGGTGGGTACGACGAGGGCGCCGGCGACCGTGCCGAGCACGGTGCCGGCGGTGAACACCGCGGCATAGACACGGGAGACATCGACGCCGAGAGCCTCGGCCATGGCGCGGTTCTCGGCGGTCGCGCGCAGCACGCGTCCGTAATTCGTCTTCTGCAGAAAGGCGCCGAGCCCCGCTGCGATCATAATTGCCGCAGCGATCACCAAGAGATTGTAGACGGGCACAGTGAAGTCGCCGCTCGCAACCTTGCCGTAAACGAGATAGTTCGCCTCGATCGAGAGCGGATTGGCGCCCCACAGAAAGCGAAAGACATCCTGAAACATCAAAAGTAGCGCGAAGGTAAGCAGCAATTGGAAGCTTTCGTCGCGGTCGTAAACCGTTCGCAGCATGCGCTCGATCGGCGGGCCGATCAGACCGAGGCTGAGGCCGGCGAGAATGAGCACCGGCAACAGCGCCCAGGCGGGCATCCCGAACTGAAGCGCGAGACTGACGAAGGTAATGCCGAAATAGGCGCCAAGCGCATAGAACGAGCCGCACGCAAGGTTCAGAATTTTCTGCACGCCGAAGATGAGCTGGAGCCCGGCCGCGACCAGAAAGAGGACGGCGGCGTGAAACACACCGCCGACCAAAATGTTAGCGAAAGCGGCCATCGATCCAGGCTAGGCCTGCCCTCAGACCTTGAAGTTCGCGGTCTTGATCCACTCCCAGAAATTGGCACCCGCCGGCTTCTGGAGCTCAGTCGAATACATCGTATCGAACTTGTCGAGCGTGACGAAATCGTACTTGTTCTTGTGGGTGGTGAAGCCCTGGATGAAGGTCTGGTCGGCGATGTGGTCCTTGCGCCAGCCGCCCTTGCCGCCGAGGCTTTCGACTTCGAGGCCTTCCATCGCCCCAATGATGTCGTCGACGGTGGGCCAGCCGGCCTTCGCCTTAGCGGCTTTTTCGACCGCGTCCTTATAAGAGATCAGCGAAAAATAGGCGCGGTCGGCCTCCCAATTCGGGTAATCCTTGTGCTTGTCTTCGTACCAGGCGACGAATTCCTTACCGGCCGGGCTGTTGTTCGGATTGGCGAAGTAAAGGGTATTGTGGCCGAACCACATGCCCTCTGGCGTGAATTCCTTCTTCATCGCCGTGTGCTGCCAGCCGGCCGCTGGGAAGACGAGCTTAGCGCTCTTGGTGAGGCCGACGGCGTCCGCCTGTTTCATAAACACCGGAAGGTCGGCAAACAGGAGCGAAGAGAAGATGAGATCGGGCTTCGCCGCCTGCAAGGCGGCGACGTGGCTGGTGAGGTCCATGGTGCCGACCTTCGGCCACTGCTCGGTGACCACCTCATGGTCGATGTTGAAGCGCTTCAGGAGCGCGATGAAGGCGGCCTGATTGTTGCGCCCGTAGGAATAATCGGGGTTGATACCGGCGATTTTCTTGAACTGGCCCTTCCAATATTTGATTGCCGAGAGCGAAGCCATCACTGCTTCGCATTCGTTGTCGGTGCTCTTGAACAGGTAATGCGCATTCGGCAGCTTTTCGTCGACGCCGTCCTGGGTCGTGCCGTCCCAGAAGATGGTGAGCATGCGCGATTCTTCGACCACTGGACCGAGGGCGAGCCCGACGCCGGTCGAGACGATGCCCTGCACGTGATCGACGTTTTCTTGCTGCACGAGCTTGGAGAAGCGCTCGATCGTGTCCTTGGGCGAGGTTTCTTCGTCGTAAACGGCTTCGACCTTGCGGCCGGCAATGCCGCCGGCGGCGTTCCACTTTTCCAGCGCCCATTCGGTAGCGCGAATACCGGCAACGCCGGGGCTCGCGGCAAGTCCCGTGCGCGGGGCGAGCACACCGATCTTGAGCGGCTTGTTTTGCGCGATTGCCGGCGCAACTACGCCGGCCGGTGCGAGCAAGGCGCTCGCGGCGGCAGACTTCAATAAGGCCCGGCGCGACAGCTTCATTTGATGTCTCCCCTAGTTTGTTGTTTCATCGTTTTTCGATTTCGTTGATGACGCGATCGATCTCGTCGCCCTTCAACACCCAATCGTTGTCGAGATTGGCGATGATCACTTGCATGAACGGTTTTGAGAGGCGCAGCGCGCGCTCCGGTTCACCGAGATAATCGACCAGGATCGCAAGTGCGAGCTGCTGCGGGCTTTCGCCCTCATAGGTCCATTCGAACCCGTATTTGGTGAAGCGCTTGACCTCGTAGTGCTCGTCGAGGCGCCTGCCGTCGGCGGTGACGACGAGGCCGTCGATGGTGCGCTTTCCCTCGTAGGTTTTCATTGCAGCCTCAGACGTACACCGTCGCGCGCGTGAAGCTCGCGATGTAATCGAGGAGATTGTCGGAAGCTTTCGCAGCGCGGGCGGGCTCGCCTTTGGCGATCGCGCGCGCCTGCGCGGCATGCAGCTGCGCGCAAAGTGGCAGGTCCGCTGCCTCCTTGTAGTGTAGGTACCAGAAGCGTCGCGACAGGCCTTGCAATAGCTTCATCGCGCGCGCGGCGTAGTCATTGTGGGCGGATTCGATCAACAGCTGATTGAGGTCACGGTCGAGCCGCATGAAGGCGATGTCGTCATTGGCCTTGCCGGCCTGATCCATGGCGCGTGCGATTTCCAGGAGTCGGGCCCGCTCTTCCTCGCTGGCGCGCGTGGCGCCGGTGACGCTGAGGAAGCGTTCGAGCTCGCGGCGGACTTCGAGCACGAGCAGTTGCTGACGGGGGTTGATTTCGGAGACAAGGATGCCCTTGCGCGGCAGGATGCGGACAAGGCCTTCCAGCGCAAGCCGCTGCAGCGCTTCGCGGATCGGTGTCCGCCCGATCTTGAGCGTCGCCGATAGCGATTGCTCTGACAAGACCTCGCCAGGCTTGAGGCGCAGCGTAACGATGCGCTCCTCGATCTGCCGATAGGCGAGATCAGTCAGGGTCTCGACTTGCCGCAGCGCGCCGCCTTTGGGGATCGTCACGTGCTTGGTCATCGATGGGTTCCCCCCGCAGGTACAGTCAGAGCTGCTGGCGCTTTTGCACCATGGTGGCAAATTTCTCGTATTCTGCGTCGTTCACCGTGTAGGAGTGCTCGTCGTCTGGAAACGTTCCCTCCTTGACCTCTTTGATGTACTGACTGATCCCAGTGACCGCGACTTGGGTAAGCTGCGCAAAACGTTTGGTGAACTTGGGCTTGAAATCGGTGAACACGCCGAGCAGATCATGACACAATAGAATTTGGCCATCGGTCCCGACGCCGGCGCCGATACCGATGGTGGGAATGGTCAATTGCTCGGAAATCAATTTGGCGATTTTGGCCGGCACCGCTTCGAATTCCAGCATGAAGCAACCGGCATCTTCGATCGCCAGCGCATCTTCCAAAATTTTCATCGCCGCTTCGGCGGTACGCCCTTGGATCTTGAAGCCGCCAAACATCGCAATGGTGTGCGGGGTGAGACCGATATGCGACGCGGTTGGTATGCCAGCGTCAACCAACGCCTTCAAAATGTGGGCCTGCGACTTGCCGCCCTGCGGCTTGACCGCATCGGAGCCGGCCTGCTGCATGAAGCGCGTGGCGTTGGTCAGCGCCCGTTCGACGGTGTGATAGCTTTGATAAGGCATGCAGCCCAACACGAAGGTGTTAGCTGCGCCGCGTCGTATCGCTTGCGCATGCATGATCATCATGTCCATGGTCGCGGGAATCGTCGATGGATGGCCATGCGCAATCATGGCGAGGCTATCGCCAACGACAGCGACGTCGACGCCGGCCATTTCCGCCCATTTGGCCGAGGTGTAATCGGGCACTGACATATAGACCATCTTCTCCCCGGTTTTCTTCGAATCCCGGATTTCGCCGATGGTCCGCTTCTCGCGTTTTTTCTCCGCGGCTGGTGTAGTGCAGTTTGCCGATTTCGCCGATTTTTGGTCCGGAGATTTCTGATCCATGGAACGCTCCCCCATAGGACAAGCGGCGCGTAGTATATCTATAATATACAAGAGACCATGGCCGCCCCGGGGTCAAGGAGATAGGTTTGCATCCCGTGATCGAAGCGAGCCTATGGTGTAACCGAGCATGACGCTGGCACTTTTTATTATTGGGGTCACGCTGCTCACGCTCTATGGCCTGACCGTCAGTGGACATTTTCCGTTTGAGCTCCGTACCAAAGAGCTGCAAACGCTCATTGGCGGATTCGTGATTGGCGCCACCCTCGTAACCTCAGGCCTCACCGCCATTATCATGATCGTCGTTGCGTTCGGTGTGCTGCCTTGGCCAGCAATCATTATTGGTGGCGGCGGCGCGCTGCTTGCGGGTCCTTTGGTGTTACGCGTTTTGCCTGATGACTTCGTTGACGGGTTTGCTGGTATTTTGACCTTCGCTGCAGCCGCGATCGTCATCGGGCTGTTGCTGCTAGCGCTGCACTGACCAGGCTTTGTAATATGCATAAGATTAAAGTGCGATAAGTTCGAACTGCCGAAGGCTTCGGCGGCGCGCGTTAAAAATGGAGAGCTCAATGATTGCAGTTATTTTCGAGGTGTAGCCCAAATCCGATAAAAAGCAAAAATACCTCGACCTTGCCGCAGCGTTACGGCCCATCCTTGAACGCATTGATGGATTTATCTCGATCGAACGGTTCGAGCGCTTGACCGAGCCCGGCAAGATTCTTTCGCTGTCGTTCTTCCGCGATGAGGCAGCCGTCGCCGCATGGTGCAAAACTGAGGAACATCGCCGCGCCCAGACGGCCGGGCGGAGCGAGATCTTTGCCAATTACCGGCTTCACAATCTGATTCGCATTTCTCCAGGCGACGCGGCATGGACCAGTATGAATATCGGCCTCGAGTGCTTGTGTTTGCTCCAAAAATCTCTTCTAACCTCAGGTAACGAAAATTTTGTGATTGGCTCTGTTTGGCCAGCCGCGGCAACTACGTGACGACGGAGGTAGCGCCGCATGCTCGATAATCGGATTTGCGCAGATCTATGCCGCTTTGGTGCGGAGGGTGGGAATCTTACTGACATCCTCCTCGCGCTCGGCATTCCAGGTATCGTACGCGGCTTGCAGCGTACCCAGACTCCGGCGCCATCGCCGAACAATTTGCCGAGGCGAACTGCCAAACGCGAAGACAAAAGGGAGGTCTTCTCTTGATCTCGCGGGAGCGCTAATCGGAGGCCCGGCGCGACCAAGCAACTAACGCAGATGCTCCTTGATGGCGAAGTCGCCGCCGGCATCGTGGGCGACAAGCTGCCAGACCCCAAACTCAAGCACCTTATCCCTGATGCAGAGGCGGCCGCGCAAAAATGGGCAGAGCGCCACCATGGCATCCCGATCAATCACATGGTGGTGATCAGGGAAGAGCTGTCGCGCTCTCGGCCTGACGTGGTGAAAGATATTTTCCGCCAGCTCCACGAAAGCAAGCGGGCCGCAGCTTTGCCGGACGGCGGCGAGCTCGATCCCTATCGATTCGGCGTCGAAGCTTGCCGGCCAATGCTGGAAATTACTATCGACTTCTGTCACCAGCAGAAATTGATCCCGCGCCGAATGTCGGTCGACGAGCTGTTCGATGACACAACACGTATGCTGGGTACGGCGTGAGAAAATCACTCATCCTGCCGGTTTTTGATAGTAACGAGCGGAAATGCCGGGGGGCGAAATTAACGACCACAACGGGCGGTATCAAAGGGCTTATGCGATGGGTGAGCAAACCCAGGCAGCAATAAGACGAGGGCGCAGGGTCGTGCAAAGCGGCTGATTTGGTCTTGGCTTGAGGTTTTATTTCATACCGACGGCGATAGACTTCTCCCGCTTCTGCCGCGGCCAAATTCGCGGTCGCCGAACGGCAAATGATCAATCAAAAGTGGCTGTAAAATGCCCGACCCTATTCAACTTCCGTCACATCGAGCAGCGCAAAGCCCTCTTTGCGGGCCACATTGGCGAGACGATCGTCAAGCGTGACTATTTCCAGTGATGCTGGTCGCCGCTCGGCGGCAGCGAAGGCCGCGGCCAATTGCAGTGCATCGGCGGCACGCAGCGGATGGACGCGGAGAAATCGTGCTGCCGTTTCCCGGATTTCGTCACTTGGGTCGATTTCATGCCAACCGGCAGAAAGCTGCCGCAGCCGCTGAAGGGCGAGCGTCATCGCCGGCGGATCAAGCGCATCATCACGTTCGAGGCGAGCCAAGGCGGAAATGCATTCGACTGCGGATCCCCACCACACGAGCATCGCGGAATCTTTCGCCGCAACCGCTTGTTGCCGCCGGGTCGTTTCCTCGTTAACCAGCAGCGGCACAATCGCAGAAGCGTCCCAGAACTTCACCGGCTGTCCCGCCGCTCGGCAAGGAGTGTCGCGACGGCCGAGGCGTCGCGCTTGGGACGCGGCGGCTGGGCGGTGAACAGTGAATTGGCCAGAGCCGCGCGGCCGGGCCGGACAATGCCCTCGCGGATAAGCCGTAACAATCGCCCGTCCTGTTCGCCCTCGCCGAGGGTCATCACTGGTTCAAGGCGGGCGACAGGACGACCGCGGTCGACGATGAGGACCGGCGAGCCTTTCTTGAGACCATCAATGAGGGCACTGAGGTGGTTCTTGGCTTCGGTGATGCTGGCCTTTTTCATAATAGCTATAATAGCTAAAACTACAAGGCTATTCAAGTCACTCAGTGCGGACTTTGCCGCCCGCTCATGCGTGCGTGGCGGTGATTTACTTCTCGCCACGATTGCTTTGCCGTTTTGATTTGGCGGACAAAACGTCTCTACACAAAAGCGCTAAGCCCGGTGATCGCTTTGCCCACGATTAAAGTGTTCATCTCGCGTGTGCCCTCGTAAGAATAAATCGCTTCAGCGTCGGCAACAAAGCGGCCGACATGGTTGTCCAGAAGAATGCCGTTTCCTCCGAGCAATTCACGCGCATAGCCGACCGTCTCGCGGCATTTGACAGTGCAATATGCCTTCGCAAGCGAGGCGTGCTCATCTGTCATGAGACCCTCGTTTTGAAGCTGGCCTAACCGAAGCATCAGGCACTGTGTCGCCGTCACGTTACCGAGCATGCGCACCAAAAGATCTTGAACCAATTGAAAGCCCGCGATCGGCTTGCCGAACTGAATGCGCTGCGTCGCATAGCGCAAAGCGTGCTCATAGGCTCCCATTGCACAGCCAACCGCGAACCAGGCGACTCCGGCGCGCGTCATCCGCAGCACCTTAGCGGTATCCACGAAGCTGTTAGCGTTCTGCAGCCGATCGCGTTCTGGCACGCGGCAGTCTTTCAGGGTGATGAGGCCGTTCTGGACCACGCGCAACGCCATCTTGTTTTCAATTTTCTTGACCGAGAAGCCGGGATTGTCCTTGCCAACTATGAAGCCTTTGACTTGGTTCGAAGTCTCCTCGCGCGCCCAGATCACGTTAATGTCCGCGAAGGTTGCGTTACCGATCCATTTTTTCTCGCCGTTAAGAATCCAAGCGTCGCCCTCGCGGCGGCAAGTGGTCGTCATCCCGCCCGCTGTGGCCGAACCAACCAGAGGCTCGGTCAGACCAAACGAGCCGATCTTCTCGAAGCGCATCATTGCCGGCAGCCAGCGCCGCTTCTGTTCTTCATCGCCGCAAAGATAGATCGAACCCGCCGCAAGCCCAGTATGCACGCCCCAGAACGTGGCGATCGATGAATCGACGCGTGCCAACTCCATGGCGATGAAGCCATTGAGCAACATGCTACCACCGGCGCTGCCGTAACCTTGGTATCCGACGCCGCCGATTTCGAGTGCGGCGAATTTTGGGATGATCTCGAAAGGAAATTTGTCGCGCGCCCAATAATCATCGATGATGGGCGCGACCTCACCTTCCATGAAATCCTGCACCCGTTTGACGACAGCGCGTTCTGTGTCGTTGAGCAGGTTGCCGATGCGATAAAAGTCGCCGTCAACGGGGGGAGCAGAATAGTCGAGCTTGCGAGACAAGGACGTTTGTTTGCTCATCGTTCACGCTCCGTCATGTTGATGTGGCCCGGCAATTCCTCAGTTCGCGACGTTGCCCAGAAATTCTGAAATAATTTTCGCGGAATCATCGGCGCTTGTGACGAGAAATAGGTGGCCGTCATCGATTGTGACTAAACGCGCATCAGGGATGAGCCTTGCCAAGATGCGGGCATTGATAATCGGTACGAGCGGATCATCGCTCCCTGCTATGACTAGCGTCGGCTGCGCAAGGCGCCGCAGCCAAGGCAGGCTGCTCCAGGCAAAGCCGGCGACCAGCTGCAGATAGTAACCATAATCGCTCGACCAGCGAACATGACGCAGATGTTGGAGCGCAAGTTCGGGTGCGCCGCGCAACGCACCGCCGTAAATATCAGCCGAGACCCTCGCCATGTAGTCGCGGTCCTTGTAGCGTCGGGGCGTCGCCATTTTCAGGAGCACACTGAGCTTTGCAGGCACCATCAGGTGGCCGGGCGAAGTCGCTGCGAGTACAAGTCGCCGGCAGCGCTTTGGGTGCTGGTACGCAAATTGCTGGGCAAGCGCGCCGCCCCAGGACATGCCCAGGACGTCAACCTGCTCGTGGCCCAGTTGATCGAGCAAACGCGCGGTCAGCCGCGCCAGCGTCGAGGGACGGTACGGCAACCAGGGTGGCGGCGAGCCGCCGACGCCAGGCACGTCAAAGACGATTGCTGGCGGACCATCAAGCGCGTCGAGAAACGGTTCGAGTAGTTCGATATTGGCGCCGATCCCATTGAACAGAAGTAGCGGCGGTCGCGCCGCGTTCCCGGCCCGAACGCCGACGCGCAGCACCTGCCCTTCGACATCATGCGGGCTGATCTGCATCTATCGCTCCAGAACGTACTGCCCGGGTGCTGCCGCAAGCGGCGGGTTCTGCTTGCTGCCAAGCTCGACCGGTGCCGATTTGATTTCGCCCGAGCGCGCCTTGATCCATTCGCGCCAGTGCGGCCACCAACTGCCGCCGTGCTTGGCCGCCTGCTCGCGCCAGGCCAACGCTTCCGCAGCGTTTGATGCTGCGGTCCAAAAGCAAGTCTTTGGATTGCCCGGCGGATTGATCAGGCTCTGAATATGCCCGCTATTGGCGAGCACGAAGGTGCTGCGCTCGCCGTAGAGCCTGGCCGTATTGTAGCAGCCCTGCCACGGCGTGATGTGATCACTGAGCCCCGCGATGACGTAGCTGTCGAGATCGACTTGCGCCATGTCGAGCGGCGTGCCGCGCGCTATTAACCGGCCGGCATTGACGAATGGATTAGCATCGATGAGATCGAGGAAATCGGCATGAAGTCGGGCCGGCAGCCGTGTGGTGTCGTTGTTCCAATACAACACGTCAAAAGCCGGCGGTGCATTGCCGAGCAGGTAGTTGTTCACCCAGTAGTTCCAGATCAGATCGTTGGGCCGCATCCAGGCGAACATGCGCGCCAGTTCCTTTCCCTCAACCACACCGGAAAGCTGCGAAGCGTTCTTGGCCGCGGCAATCGAGTCCGCGGTTACGAACAGTCCGGCCGTGGTGTTGTGCGCCATCGCCATATCGAGCAGGCAGACCGCCACGGTGGCGCTATGGACCTTAGCTTCACCGCGCGCGGCGAGATGAGCGAGAAACGCCGAGGTGGTGATGCCGCCCGAGCACGAGCCCCAGATGTTAACATCGTCGCATCCAGTGATCTCGCGCATCGCATCGACCGCTTCCTCCAGCGCAGCAATGTAGGTCTCCAGACCGAAGCCGCGCTCGGCGGCAGTCGGATTCTTCCAGCCGATAATGAAAGTCTGCAGCCCGCCGTCGAGGCAGTAGCGAATGATGCTTTTTTCCGGCGCCAGATCGAACACATAGAACTTGTTGATCTGCGGGGGCGCAATCAGCAGCGGTCTTTTGTGCACCTGTTCCGTTAGTGGCTGGTATTGGATCAGCTCCATCACATCGGTGCGCAGCACGACCGCGCCCGGGGTGGTCGCCAGATTCTTGCCGACGGCGAAATTGCGAGTATCAACCTGCGCCGGCAGGCCGCCATTGCGGACGAGGTCGCCGATAAAGTTCTCCAACCCGTGCAGCAAGCTCAGTCCGCCGGTTTCGACCAGCTTCTTGAGCGCCGCCGGATTGCCGGCGAGCGCGTTGGTCGGCGACAGCGCGTCAACTAGGAGTGAGATAAGAAAGCGCGCGCGCTCGGCATTGCTCGTGTCAAACCGGGCGTCGTCGAGAAAACGGTAGAGCGCGTTCGCCCAGGCGAAATAGCCCTGCGCCAACGCGCGGTAGACCGCGTTGTCTCGCCACGCGGGATCGGCGAAGCGGCGGTCCTTGGGATCGGGCGCGAGCTCGCTGCTACCTGTGGCGATGCGGCCAAGCTCGGCAAGTAGCGCCATATACTGCCGGACTGCGGCAGTGGGATGATTGAGCGTTTCAGCGAGCAGCAGGTGCGCTGAATTTAAAATATCCTCGCCACGCACGCCGACGAGCGGATTGGCTGCCAGCGTGTGCGCCGCCGCTTGTTCGCGGATGTCCTGTGCGTCAGCAGAATTATTTGCCATGACACGATCCCGATGCTCAGGCGGCGCAATCTGGTTTGCCGATCAACAGACACAACAGCTCAGCGATCAAAGCCGGCTTCGCCTCGCCTTCAATCTCAAGCGTGCAATCGAGCCGCAGCAGCACCCGAGAATCACCCTGTGGCTCAGCGGCGCGCAGCGTGGCGCGGGTGCGGACGCGCGCGCCCGCCTTAACCGGTGCGATAAATCGCACCTTGTCCAATCCGTAGTTGAGGCCGGTTGCCGCGTCCGGCGGAATGATGCCGAGTTCCATTATCATTGCCGCGACCAGCGACAGGGTGAGGTAGCCGTGCGCGATCGGGCCGCCGAACGGACTGTCACGTCTTGCCCGCGCGACGTCGATATGGATCCATTGCCGGTCGCCAGTGCACGCTGCGAACGCATCGATGCGATCCTGATCGAGCGCGACCCATTCGGACGCACCAAGGTCGCGGCCGGCAAATTGCGCGGCGGTTGCCATCGAATATTGCCCCGTCGTCATGACTGCACCTATGGCAAGCCGCGTAGATTCTTGCGCAGGATCTTGCCGACGTTCGACTTCGGCAGTGTTTTGAGGAAACGGACCTCCTTGGGGACCTTGTATGCCGACAATTGCTTGCGACAGTGTGCGATAAGGTCCGCTTCAGTCAGCGTCGCACCCGGCGCCTTGGCCACGAACAATCGCACCGCCTCTCCGGTTTTATCGTCCGGTCGGCCAACGCAGGCGCATTCGGCAACGCCGCTGCACGCCGCTGCCACCGCCTCGATCTCGTTGGGAAAGACGTTGAAGCCGGAAACGATAATCATGTCCTTCTTGCGATCGACGATCTTGAGAAAGCCCTTATCGTCGAACACGCCGATGTCGCCGGTGCGGAAATAGCCGTCGGCGGTAAAGGCCTCGGCATTGGCTTCCGGCTGCTGCCAGTAGCCCAGCATGATCTGCGGTCCCTTGGCGCAGACTTCGCCCGGCTCGCCGAGCGGCACTTCTTTGTTATCGTCGCCGTAGAGTTTGATGTCGGTCGATGGCAATGGCAGGCCGACGGTGGCGGAAAATCCGTCCGCCGTCTCTGGATTGAGAGTCAAAATCGGCGACGTTTCCGACAGTCCGTACCCTTCGCGGATATCCTTGCCGGTCACCGCCTTCCATTTCGCCGATGTCGTTGGCAGCACCGCGGCGCCGCCGCCAATCGCCGCCCGGAGCCTCCTGAAATCTACTTCGGTGATCTTGGGATGGCTGACCAGACCGCCGAACAGCGTGTTGACGCCGGTGAAGGCGGTGGGGCGCGCCTGACGCATGACCTCGACCAGAGAGTTGATGTCGCGCGCATTGGGGACCAGCCAATTCTCGGCGCCGATTGAATAAAAGGAGATGAAATTTACCATCAGCGCGAAGACGTGATAAAGCGGCAGCGCCGTAACCACCACGTCCTGGCCGGGGCGCAAGGCGTCGCCCATGAACGCCTTGAATTGCTCGGTATTGGCGACAAGATTGCGGTGCGACAGCGCGGCGCCCTTCGACAGCCCGGTCGTGCCGCCGGTATATTGCAAGAACAATAGATCGTCGCCGCTCAGCGGTACCGGCGTGAACTTGAGCGCCGCACCCTGGGCCAACGCATCTGCGAACGCGATGGCATTCGCCAGTCTCGGATCGACGGCCGGACCGGGCAGCGTCGCGCCGGTACCATCACCTGGCGCCACGCTAATGACCTGCTTCACGCCAGTCGTGCCGACGATCTCGGCAAGGGTTGCCGATACACCATTAAAGATCACGATTGTCTCGGCGCCTGCATCATTGAGCTGGTGCTCGAGTTCGCGCGGCGTGTAGAGCGGGTTCACGTTCACCTGCACGGCGCCGGCGCGCATGATGCCGAGCATCGCCAGTGGGAACGCCGCGATATTGGGCACCATCACGGCGACGCGATCACCCTTTTTCACGCCGAGCTTGTTCTGCAGGTAAGCGGCAAAATCACGCGACAACCTATCGGTGTCGGCATAACTGAGTGTTTCGCCAAAACAGTGAAATGCCGGCTTGTCGGCATAGCGCCGCATGGCGGTTTCGAGCAGATCGAGGACCGAGCGATGGGCGTTCGGATCGATCTCGGCGGGAATCTTTTCGCCGTAGCTGGCGAGCCAATGCTTGCGTGACATGTTCTGTCTCCCTGTGGCCGCAAGCCTGCGCGGATGCTCTTTTAGAGCAGAGTTAGAACCTTATGTCAAGTGCACTTGAGTTATATACATATTACTGTATAAACCTGCAGTGATTCAATACGATATGCGAGTAAACTATGAGTATTGGCCAATTTTGCGATGGCGTTAATGATAGTGCCTGGGTCCATCGCCTTATAAAGTTGACTTTATGGATCCAAAGTGACACATTCGCGCCATGAGTGATTCAGCGCCTGCCGATCGTTCGCGGTTCTATAGCGTCGCCGAGCTCGCCAGGGAGTTCTCCCTGACCTCGCAGGGGATTCGCTTTTATGAGGAGAGCGGTCTGATCGCGCCGGCACGCGTCGGACGCACCCGCGTCTTCAACTATCAGGACCGGGCGCGGCTGGGTTTGATCCAGCGATTGCGGCGGCTTGGATTTTCGATCGAAGCGATCCGCGAATATTTAAGCCTGTACAAGACCGATGGAACGGGGGCGGCGCAGTATCGACGCGGACTCGAGCGCATCAGCGAGCGTATCCAGGAGCTTGAGAGCAAGCGGCGCGATCTCGACGAAACTCTAGCCGGCCTGCACGCGCTAGAGCTGGAGGCCAAGGAGCGACTAGAGCGCGCGCTTGAGGGGCAGATAAAGCGTCGGCGCAGCAAGAACGGCAAATAAGATCGACTTATCATCAGGGTGCCTTGAGGGCTTCCGCTTCCGGTCACCACAGGACATTCTGCTTCCGATGGATGTCTGCTTTACCCCTGAAAGCGGACGTTGTTCAGCAAATTGGGTTAGTTTTGTAATACGTGCGCTGCGGTCGTTTATTTTCTCGCCGCGGTTACTTTGCAGTTTGGATTGGCGGTCAGAGCAATCTCGATCAGGCGGCGAATTGCCTCCGAGCGGGAAAGCGCCGCCTGATCCGGTCTAGTTCTTCTTCTGGTGCCGCTTTCGTAGCTCGGCTTCGCCGGGAGATGGCGTTTGTGGCAGCAGACCATAGCGGCGGGTCCGCCGGTGACCTTCGGTAAAGTTATTGCGCTTTCATAGCTTTTTACCCAAGCCCCGCTCGCGTAGAACAGCAACGCTGGAAGACCAAAGAGCTGCAAAGCGAGATTATATGGGGCGTCGCACCTGCCTATCGACTGATCCCCGAAGCCCCCGGCAGTTTTTTCACACTGTCGGAGATAATCGTCGTTAGTTGCATTACCTGCTGGTTCAGTTCCGCGTATTTCGCAATGTCCCGTTCAATGCGATCGCCATCGGTCTGTAGTTTTCTTCGCAGCGTTTGAAGCTCACTGATGAGATTGTCAATTTCGCCGATCGAAGGTTTTGATACCTGGCGCAGCAAATTGCCGAGATTCTCGGCCGCCGGTTCGCCATCGCCACTCTCGATTTGCCGAAAGGCAGCGCGAGTGCGTGCAAGTTTGGGAATGTTTCGCCCGATTTCTGATTCCAATGATTGGTCCTCGGCAGACGCAAGCGGCTCGGCAATGGTCATGGTTGGCTCCTACAAACAGCGTCCTCACCTAAGCGACCCATCACACTGAGTATCGCATTGAAAATGCGATTGACTTCGCAGCTCCCTCCAGTCGCCGTGGCTGTGGATAAAAACGGGGATAACGCAGAAGAGGCGGTGGCCTTTGACCAGGGCGGCGGGAGGCGGCGCGCTGATTCCGGCATAGCCATCGCTGCATTATTCGGCGACGAATACCTTGCGGAGCCTGAGAGCCGTTGCAATAGGACCATGCACGGGCAGTTTGCCGTTCGGAACCCTATTGAGGACAACGCGATTGACGTGATGACGCCTCGCAAAAGCGCCTTGACTCCCTTCCCGTTCAACTGCGGCTCTCAGAAGGCGAATGACTTCGCCTTCCTCAAATATAAGTGCGCGACGGCCCGAATTGCTGGCAGGGAAACCCGCACTTTCCGCCTCACCCAGTCGTTGACAGCGTTTGCGTTTCGTCAATGGGTGGCCGCAAACCGCACTGTCGCCCTAATGCCACAAGGCAAGGCCAAAAGCGGCTGCCCACATGAGCCACAGCGCCCGCGATTGCCATTGGGCGACCGCTTCGGCATGCTCCGGCCGGGGGTTAACGAGGTCGTAGAGGCCGTCACGATGCGATAGACGGCGCCAAGCGGTGGCGCACGTCCGCATTGCACCGCCTTTCGTCGGTTGCGCAGTGGGCAGTTGCGCATCTTGGGGCTTACAGAACGGATTCCGGCAGTGCTCGCGTTCACCCACGCTGCTCCGCATCGGGATAATCGGGTGCGACGCAGTCTTGCTTTGCGCGCGCCGGTCCGCTCGGCCGCGTCGATCAATATCGGCGCCCTCAGCCTGACCTTGGCGCTCACCGGCTGCACGCTCGGCCCGAATTACTCGCGCGAGGCGGCACCGGTACCGACCCATTACAAGGAGCTCAAAGGCTGGAAACGTGCCACGCCGAGCGACGACATAGCGCGCGGCGATTGGTGGACGGTCTATAAGGACAGCGCGCTCAATACGCTCTTGCCTCAGATCGAAGTCTCCAATCAGACGGTCGCCGCCGCGGCCGCGGCTTATGAGGAGGCGCGCGCCGTCATTCGGGAAACTGAGGCCGCTCTGTTTCCAGTCGGGACGGCCGGATACAACGTGACCCGCACCCGCACCGGCACACGCGCCAGCGGCGGCAATACCAGCGCCGGCGCGGGGAGCTTCAGCACAGGCGGGAGAAGCGCCATCTATAGGACGACCTATACCGTACCGATCAGCGGCACCTGGGATCTGGACGTCTGGGGCCGCATCCGGCGGCAAATCGAGTCCAGTACGTCGGGCGCGCAAGCCAGCGCCGCCGATCTCGACAATGCCAAGCTCGCCGCCCAGGCCCAGCTCGCCATCGCCTATTTCGATCTGCGCGCATCCGATTCGCTGATCGCGCTGCTTGCCAGCACAATCATCGAGTACAAAAAAACCTATGACATCGTGAACAACCAGTACAAAGCCGGCTTCGCAGTGACGGCCGGCGACGTGGCGACCGCCGATGCTCAGATCGCCACCACCGAAGCCCAGCTCGCCTTTGCCCGTCTGCAGCGCGCGCAGTTCGAGCATGCAATCGCCGTACTGGTGGGTCGGCCGCCCGCCGAACTCGGCGTCGGTCCGCGCGATCTCCGCAATCAGATTCCGAAGATTCCCGTCACCCTTCCTTCAGAGCTTCTGGAGCGGCGTCCCGATATCGCCGCGGCGGAACGGACCATGCAGGAACAGAACGCATTGATCGGCGTCGCGGAAGCAGCCTGGTTCCCCGATGTGTCGCTGTCCGCGATGATCCAATATATCGGGCCGATTCCACTTCCATTGAATATTTCTCGCTCCATCGCGTCGATTGCCGCGAACGCGACCGAGACCTTCTTCAATGGCGGGCTGACGGCGGCACAGGTCGATGCGGCGCGCGCCATCTATTGGCAAAGTGTCGCCAATTACCGGCAAACCGTACTCACCGCGTTCCAGCAGGTTGAGGACGAGCTCGCCGCCATCCGATATCTGATGCAGCAGGTGGCGCAGGACCAGCGCGCCGTCCGTGATCAACGCACGGCGGTGGATGTGTTCTTGAATCAGTTTCGGGCCGGCACCGTGGCATTCACCACGGTTGTGCTCGCCGAAATTCAATTGCTGGCCGACCAAGAAGCCGAATTGACCGCGCGGCAGAACCTGTTTCTCGCCAGCGTTAACCTGATCGTGGCGCTCGGCGGCGGTTGGGACACCATCTTGCTGCCGACCGCCGGCCAATTGCAGTGGGACTTTTCACTGTTGCCGCAGCTTGAATCGCAGCCGTCGCCGGTCGGGATCATTCCCAGCGATATCCTGGTGCCACCGCCGCTGGCCCCTCCCCCGGCGACCCAGCAATGAGGCGCAAATAAGCGCACCGCGCCGCAGCAAATCGGCGGCCTAACCGCCGTGGCGAGCAAGCCATTGTTCTGACACTAAAATATGGAGATGACCTGGTCATGGCTGAGCAAAGCTCACGATCGGCGCAAATTCCCGCGCATTAGCGAATATTCATTAGGCGGCCGAACTTGAGGCACTTTATAAATCGAAACCGGTTGGAGATGTCAGGATCGGACGAAGAGAGCCAAAAGGACCAGAGGAATCAAGGCGGCCACGACGTATGGACGAACGGACGCGCAGAACGGATAAGGAATTGGCGCCAAGCGCCCGCCGGCTGATCCCCGAGCCATTCAAGCCGTCGGTGAAGGCGCCGCCGCGCTCGCGGTGGCGGATCGGGATCGGCGTTGTTGTCCTGCTCCTTCTTGGCTTCGCCATCTACGAGACCGTGCACTGGGTGCGAACCGCGACGCCGCCGGGCGCCCGTTTCCCGCAAGGCGCATTGCAAACCGTCGGCGCCTCGACGGCGGCGCTCGGCGACGTGCGCGTCGTTCTCAATGAGCTCGGCACGGTGACGCCGCTCGCCACGGTAACCGTGCAAACTCAGATCAACGGTCAATTGACTGACGTAGGCTTCACCGAAGGGCAATTGGTGAAAAAGGGCGATTTTCTCGCGCAAGTCGACCCGCGGCCCTACGAATACTTAAAGGAGCAATATGAAGGCCAGCTGGCGCGCGATCAGGGCTTGCTCGCCCAAGCGCAAATGGATCAAAAACGCTACGAGACGCTTGCCCAGCAGAATTCGATCGCCCGGCAGCAAGCCGAGGATCAAGTCTTCATCGTGCAGCAATATGCCGGCTCGGTGAAGCAGGATCAGGGGCTGGTCGACGCGCAGGCGCTCAATATCGCCTATTGCCGGATCGTTTCGCCGATCACCGGCCGCGTCGGGCTGCGCCTGGTCGATCCGGGCAATTACGTGCAGACCTCCAACAGTACCGGCATTGCGGTGATCACGCAGCTGCAGCCCATTTCCGTGATATTCACGCTGCCGGAAGACGATCTGCCGGAAATCATGCCGCAATTTACCGCCGGCACGCCCTTGGTCGTCACCGCCTATGACCGCGCCAATCTGCGCCAGCTCGCGGTCGGCAGGGTCTCCGCCGTCGACAGCCAGATCGATATCACCACCGGCACGGTCAAAGTGCGAGCCCAGTTCGACAACGAGAACAACACGCTGTTCCCGAACCAGTTTGTTAACGTGCGGCTTCTGGTGAAGACCCTGCAAAACGCGGTCACGGTGCCGACGTCGGCGATCCAGCGCGGTGCGCCCGGCACTTATGTCTACGTCATCAACGCCGACAATACGGTGTCGGTGCGCCAAGTCAGCACCGGTCCGGTCGACGGCAATATCACCGCCATCAATTCCGGGTTGTCGGCCGGTGAGCAGGTCGTCACCGACGGCACCGACCGCCTGCGCGATGGCGTCAAAGTAGTCGTGGCCGGCGAACGCGGCGGCACGCCGGGCGGCGCACCGGGTGGCGCGTCAGGCCAAGGTCACGCTGCCGGCCAGCATTCGGGCCGTTCGCAAAATCAGCCGCCGGCCGGGAACCAGTAGCCCCGGCGCAATGCGCAGCGGTGAAGCGGTGCGATGAACGTCTCCGAGCCATTCATTCTGCGTCCGGTCGGGACTTCGCTATTAATGGCGGCGATCATGCTGTCCGGCATGGTCGCCTACATGTTTTTGCCGCTCTCGACGCTGCCGCAGGTCGATTATCCGACCATCCAGGTGCAGACGCTTTATCCCGGCGCCAGTCCCGAGGTGATGACGTCGTCGGTCACCGCGCCGCTGGAGCGCCAGTTCGGCCAGATGCCGGGCCTCAATCAGATGACCTCGGCGAGTTCGGCCAGCGCCTCGGTCATCACGCTGCAATTCGCGCTCGATCTTTCGCTCGACGTCGCCGAGCAGCAGGTGCAGGCGGCGATTAACGCCGCCGGCAACCTGTTGCCGTCGGATCTTCCGGCGCCGCCGATCTATTCGAAGGTCAATCCGGCCGACGCGCCGATTCTCACGCTCGCGGTCACGTCGAAAACCATGGCGCTGACCGATCTCGAAGACTTAAGCGAAACGCGGCTGGCGCAAAAAGTCTCGCAATTGTCCGGCGTCGGGCTCGTCACCATCAGCGGCGGGCAGCGCCCTGCGGTGCGCATTCAGGTCAATCCGCAGTCGCTCGCTGCCTATGGGCTCAACATCGACGATATCCGCACCACACTCGGCAATCTCAACGTGAACACGCCGAAGGGCAATTTCGACGGCCCGACGCAGGCGCTGTCGATCAATGCCAACGATCAGGTCACCAGCGCCGAGCAGTACCGCACGCTGATCGTCGCCTATCGCAACGGCGGGGCGGTTCTGCTCTCCGACGTGGCGACCATCGTGAGCGGCCCGGAAAACTCAAAGCTCGGCGCCTGGGCCGACACCACGCCGGCCATCATCATCAATGTGCAGCGTCAGCCCGGCGCCAATATCATCCAGGTCGTCGACCGCATCCAGACGGTGTTGCCGGAAATACTCGCCACGCTGCCTGCCGCGGTGAATGTCAACATCATGAGCGATCGCACGGTGACCATTCGCGCTTCGGTTGCCGACGTCGAGTTCGAGCTGGCGCTCGCCGTGGTGCTCGTGGTTCTTGTCATCTTCGTGTTCCTGCGCACGCTTCCCGGCACGATCATTCCGAGTCTTTCGGTGCCGCTGTCGCTCGTCGGCACGTTCGGGGCGATGTATCTGTTGGGCTTTTCCCTCGACAACCTGTCGCTGATGGCGCTGACGATCGCGACCGGCTTCGTCGTCGACGACGCGATCGTGATGATCGAGAATATCGCGCGCTATGTCGAAAGCGGCATGGATCCGCTGGAAGCGGCGTTGCGCGGCTCGGAACAGATCGGCTTCACCATCATTTCGCTGACGATCTCGCTGATCGCGGTCTTGATTCCGCTGTTGTTCATGGGCGACGTGGTCGGCCGGCTGTTCCATGAATTCTCGATCACGCTTGCGGTCACGATCGTCATTTCCGCGATCGTGTCGCTGACGCTCGTGCCGATGCTTTGCGCCAAGCTGATCCGCCACCACCCCGATGGCGAGCGCACCCAGTTCGATCTCAAGGCCGAACAGATTTTCAACACGGTGATCGATCGCTATGGCCGCGCGCTCAATTGGGTGCTCGATCGCCAGCCGCTGACGCTTCTGGTCGCGCTCGGCACGCTGGCGCTCACGATCCTGCTCTATGTCGTCATTCCGAAAGGCTTCTTCCCGGTCCAGGACACCGGGCTCATTCAGGCGATCTCGGAGGCGCCGCAGAGCATCTCCTATGGTGCCATGGCCGAATCTCAGCAAAAAATGGCCGAGGCGATCCTCAGAGATCCCGACGTCGTCAATGTCAGCTCGTTCATCGGCGTCGATGGCACCAATCAGACGCTCAATACCGGACGTTTCCTGATCAGCCTCAAGCCGCATGACGACCGCGCGCTGTCGGCAAGCCAGATCATCCGCCGTTTGCAGAACGAGGTGAGCGGCGTTGCCGGAATGCGGCTTTACATGCAGCCGGTGCAGGACCTGACGATCGATGCGACGATCGCGCGGGCGCCGTACCACTTCGTACTTGAGGACGCCAATCCGTCCGAATTCGCAACCTGGGTGCCGAAGCTCGTCGAAGCGCTCAACGAGCGCCCCGAGCTCACCGACGTCGCCAGCGATCTGCAACAGCAGGGTCTCGCCGTCGACATCGTCATCGACCGCGCCACCGCGAGCCGCTTCGGTATCACGCCCGCGACCGTCGACAACGCGCTCTACGACGCGTTCGGTCAACGCATCATATCGACGATCTATACGCAATCGAACCAGTACCGCGTCATTCTCGAAGTTGATCCGACACTGCAAAGCTCGCTCACCGGCCTGTCGTCGCTTTACCTGCCGTCTTCCTCGTCCTCGACCAATGGCCAAGTGCCGCTATCGGCCGTCGCCCATATCGAACAGCGCGCCGCGCCGCTCTTGATCACGCATTATGGCCAATTCCCCGCCACCACCGTTTCGTTCAACACCGCGCCGGGCTACTCGCTGGAATCCAGCGTCAACGCGATCAAGCAAACCGAAGCCCGGCTCGGCTTGCCGCTGAGCTTCATCACTGCATTTCAGGGCACCGCCGCCGCCTTCCAATCCTCGTTGAGCAACGAGGTGTTTTTGATCATCGCCGCGGTGGTGGCGATGTATATCGTGCTCGGCGTTCTGTACGAGAGCTTCATCCACCCAATCACGATTCTTTCAACGCTGCCGTCGGCGGGCGTCGGCGCGCTGCTCTCGCTGATGCTGCTGCGCTATGACCTCGACGTCATCGCAATCATCGGCATCATTCTGTTGATCGGCATCGTCAAGAAGAACGCGATCATGATGATCGACTTCGCGCTCGACGCGGAGCGCAGCGAGGGGCTGCCACCGCGCGAGGCGATCTATCAGGCCTCGCTCCTGCGCTTCCGGCCGATCATGATGACGACCATGGCGGCGATCCTCGGCGCCATGCCGCTGATGCTCGGTACCGGCACCGGTTCGGAATTGCGCCAGCCGCTCGGCATCGCGATTGTCGGCGGACTTGTGGTCAGCCAGATGCTGACGTTGTTCACCACGCCCGTCATTTATCTTTATTTCGACCGGCTGGCGGTGCGCCTAACCGGACGCCGGCCGTCGAACCCGCTTGGGCCGTCCATCGCGCCGGGGGCCCCGGCCGAATGAACATTTCCGCGCCATTCATCAACCGGCCGGTCGCGACCACGCTGTTGACGCTCGGCATCGCGCTCGCCGGCGTGCTCGCTTTTACCAAACTTCCGGTGGCGCCGCTGCCGCAGGTCGACTTCCCAACCATCTCGGTCAATGCGCAGCTACCGGGCGCCAGTCCGGAAACCGTGGCCACCAGCGTCGCCGAACCGTTGGAGCGTCATCTCGGCCAGATCGCCGACGTCACAGAGATGACTTCGCAAAGCGGCATCGGCCAGACCCGCATCACGCTGCAATTCGATCTCAACCGCGACATCGACGGCGCGGCGCGCGACGTGCAGGCCGCGATCGTGGCGGCGCGTGCCGACCTGCCGTCGAGCCTGCGCACCAATCCCACCTACCGCAAGGTGAACCCCGCCGACGCCCCGATTCTGATTCTGGCGATGACGTCGAAGACGCTGACGCAGGGTCAGATGTACGACGCCGCCAGCAACGTCTTTCAGCAGCAGCTGTCGCAGATCAGCGGCGTCGGCCAGGTCATTATCGGCGGCTCGGCGCTGCCGGCGGTGCGCGTCGAGCTCAACCCGAACGCCATGTTCAAATACGGCATCGGGCTCGAAGACGTCCGCGCGGCGCTCGCGTCTGCCAATGCCAATAGCCCGAAGGGTACCATCGACGAGGGCGAGCGCCGGTTTCAGATCTACACCAATGATCAGTCGATCAAGGCCGCCGATTACTCGCCGCTGGTGATCGCCTATCGCAACGGCGCCCCGGTGCGGCTGTCCGACGTGGCCCAGGTCCTCGATTCGGTCGAGGACGTGCGCAATCTCGGGTTGTCCAACGGGCAGCCCTCGGTGCTCGTGATTCTGTTCCGCCAGCCTGGCGCCAATATCATCGAGACCATCGACGGCATCAAAGGCGCTCTGCCGGCGCTCGAAGCGGCGATGCCGGCCGACGTCAATGTCACCATCGCCATCGACCGCAGCATCACCATCCGGCAGTCCCTGCGCGATACCGAATTCACGCTGGCGATCGCCATCCTGCTGGTGACGCTCGTCGTCTACCTGTTCTTGCGCGACGTGCGCTCGACGATGATTCCGTTTGTCGCGGTGCCGGTCTCGATCATCGGCACCTTCGGCGCGATGTATCTGCTTGGCTATAGTTTGGACATCCTCTCGCTGATGGCGCTCACCATCGCCACCGGTTTCGTGGTCGACGACGCCATCGTCGTTCTGGAAAATGTCTCGCGCCATCTCGAAGCCGGGATGCCGCGGCTGCGCGCCGCTTTGGTCGGCGCCCGCGAGGTCGGCTTCACCGTACTCTCGATCAGCCTGTCGCTGATCGCGGTGTTTCTGCCGATCCTGCTGATGGGCGGCATTCTCGGCCGGCTGTTCCGCGAATTCACCATGACGTTGTCGCTCGCCATTCTCATTTCGCTGGCGATCTCGCTGACCACGACGCCGATGATGTGCGCGTTGTTCTTGCGTCCGCGGCCGCCGGAACGGCTGCGCGAACGCCGGCACAGCTTTTTCGAGCGCGTGCTCGCCGGCTACGAGAGTTCGCTGGTCTGGGCGCTCCAGCATAGCCGTGTCGTGCTGGCCATTTTCTTCGCCGCGATCGCGTTTAATGTTTTTTTGTTCTACGTCGTGCCGAAAGGCTTTTTCCCGCAGCAGGATACTGGGCGCTTGGTCGGCACGCTGCAAGCCGATCAGAGCGTGTCTTTCCAGCTGATGACCCAGAAGCTCCGCCAGATGATGGACATCGTGCAGAAAGATCCGGCGGTGGAGCACGTCGTTGGCTATACTGGCGTCGGCTCGGGTGGCGGCTTCGGCCAGATCAATACCGGCTCGGTGTTCGTTTCGCTCAAGCCGATCTCGCAGCGCCCGTCGATCGACGACGTGATCGCGCGGCTGCGCCCGCAGCTCGCCAAGGTGCCCGGCGGCCGGCTGTTTCTGGTCGCGGTCCAGGATATCCGCCAGGGCGGCCGCCAGGCCAATGCGCAATACCAATATACGCTGCAATCCGAAGACTCGGCGATGTTACAGAAATGGACGCCGCTTCTGGTCCAGCAGCTCGAACACAGTGCGGTGCTGGCCGATGTCAGCTCCGATCAGCAGCAGCGCGGGCTCGAGGCGGACTTGGTGGTGGACCGCACCACGGCGTCACGGCTCGGTATCACGCTGGCGCAAATCGACAACACGCTTTACGACGCGTTCGGGCAACGGCAGGTGTCGGTCATTTACAGCGCCATCAACCAGTATCACGTCGTGATGGAGATCGATCCGCGCTACACGCAACACCCGGCTTCGCTGGCCGACATCTACGTCACGCCATCAGGCGGCCCGGCCTCCGGCACCGCGATCTCGAACGCGCCGCTTGGGACCGTCAGCGCCGCCAATGCGACGACGGCGGGCTCCGCGGCCGCCGCGAGCGCGGCGGCCGCCGCGGCGAACAACAACAATGCCGCGCGCAATGCCTTCATCAATGCCATCGGCAATCGCGGCAAGGGCACCGCGTCCTCGGGCGCCGCGGTGTCGACCGCCGCGGAAAAGATGATCCCGCTGGCGGCGATCGCGCATTACAATGCCGGCAACGCGCCGCTCTCGGTCAGCCATCAGGGCTTGTTCGTCGCTTCCACGATCTCATTCAACCTGGCGCCCGGCGCCTCGCTCGGCGCGGCGGCGAACGAGATCACCGACGCCATCAACAAAATTGGTATGCCGGCCTCGATCCACGGCAATCTCGCCGGCACCGCGCAGATATTCCAAGAGGCGCTGAGCAACGAGCCGGTCCTGATCGCCGCCGCGATTGCCGCGGTCTATATCCTCCTTGGCGTGCTCTACGAGAGCTACATCCATCCGATCACGATTTTGTCCACGCTGCCGTCGGCCGGCGTCGGCGCGCTGTTGGCGCTGATGCTGTTTCACACCCAGTTCGACATTATGGGACTGATCGCCGTGATCCTGTTGATCGGCATCGTCAAGAAGAACGCGATCATGATGATCGACTTCGCCATCGAGGCCAAACGCGCCGAGCATTTGAGTTCCTACGACGCGATCTATCAGGCCTGCCGGCTGCGATTCCGGCCGATCATGATGACGACCAGCGCCGCCATTCTCGGCGCGGTGCCGCTCGCCTTGAGCTTCGGCAATGGCAGCGAAATCCGCCGCCCGCTTGGCATCGCGATTGTGGGCGGGCTGATCATCAGCCAGCTTCTGACGATCTACACGACGCCGGTGGTTTATCTTTATCTCGATCGCCTCGCGCAATGGACGCTGCGCACGCGGAGCCGCCTATTGCCGCGTTTGTTCAGCCCGCCGGCGCCTCCCGCCGCACCGGCAGAGTGAGCTGACCCGTCATGGCCGGATCGGGGTCCCCGCCGCGTAACGCGGCGGGGCGCCCCGTGTGCCGATCATCCACGTCTTGTTTTAGGGCGCGGACCAGGTATCGCGTTCGTGGCGGAGGCAAGAATTCTTATCGCTGCGAGGCCTCGCCGAACCGGTCTGCCGGACCGAGACTGGACGGCGCCGTATAGTAGTTATTGGGAACCAGCGCGTATGCGCCATAGCCCTTGTTACCCGATTGCGCATGGGCAACGTGCCGCACATGTTTGGTCGCGCCCGCAAACGCCTGAGCTGTGCCGATAAGCGATAACGCTGTTACTGCAAGTGCAGCTGCGGTGAAAAGTCTTTTCATGTTCATTTCCTCCTGACGATTGTCGCCCCCTCTTTCGGGGCATGGCGGACCGCAGCCTCGTGCTACGCCACCAATCAGCCTATCGAAGGAGAGTGCGTTTTATTTCATCAGGCGTGTCACGACCGCGCGAGCGCATTGCGCGGCCAGTTGAAAAAAATTCGATAAAACAGAAATTAATTAGCTCACGGCTTGTCACGAACAAACTACCGGCCTTGGAGAGCAAACTCTTTCAGATACCCAAAAGCCGTGCCCCTAGTCGGGTCTTTTCTCTGGGGCGATCAAATAAAGCTTTTTGAGGCGCGACCACGCCGGGTTGAACGACATTAGGTTAAAGGCTCAAGCACACGTGATGGAATTTGCGGCAATCTCATTCAATCTTCTGCGCGTCCGACAACAAGGCAGTTGTCTTGTTGACCTACGCGCAGAGAAGGAAACCATGGCAAAAGTCGCCTGATTATTTGCGTCACGCGCATTGAACAGTTCGGCGGTAGGTCGGCAGCGAGGCAACGGCTGGCCGCGCCGGTGGCCCCGGACCAAAATCGAAGCCCCCCGTCCCCGACGATGGCCGGGGCCACAACTAAAATTACCCCAATTGCGACACATTACGCCGGAAGTCGTCTTTAGTCCGCCGATGGAGCAAGACACACACGTGTCGCGCATCATCGTCGAACGCCGGTTCGGAAATATTCAGTCTGAAGGCAGTCCGATGCGCTGCCGAAGATCCTGAAATCGTGCGTCGGATCGCATGGGATCGAAAGCAGGCCGCAGGAGAATTGAAGGATTGAATCGCGCTTGATAGGCCTTGTTCAGCCAGATCATCGCCTTGTCGTTGTCGCCAAGTCCCACATAGATCAGAGCAATATTCGAGTCCGCGGCGGAACTTTCGCTC
>DATAYT010000225.1:0-21398 GCA_036272395.1 Xanthobacteraceae bacterium | reverse complement strand
CTCGAACCTCCACGGGTTGCCCCGCTAGCACCTCAAGCTAGTGCGTCTACCAATTCCGCCACGACCGCGTGTGGGGTGCTGCGCCCGACAGCCGCCGGACGCAGCGGCGGATGTAACAGCTAGGCCGCCGCCGGACAAGGCCGCGCCGTCGGCCGGGATTGGATCTTGGCTATTTCTTTGCCAAGCCCGACTTTCGTAAGCCTCCTGCCTAACGTTAACCCGATCGCGCCAAGCAATCGCATTACTGGTGCGATCTGCAGTATCCTTCACCTATGGACGAAACGGCAAAACCCCGCTCAGACGTGACCGTCGGCCTTTTGCCCTCGGGCCCTTACCAGCCCGTTGAGTGGCGCGTCAGCGACGGCTTAATCGCCTATGACCATGCGCTTGCGGTCATGGCCGCGCGGGCGGCCGCGATCGCGAGCGGCGAGGCGACTGAGCTGGTTTGGCTGTTGGAGCACCCTGCCCTCTACACCGCCGGCACCTCGGCGCAGCCCAGTGAACTGATCGAGGCGCGTTTTCCAGTGCATAGCGTCGGGCGCGGCGGTCAGTTCACGTATCACGGCCCAGGCCAGCGCGTCGGCTATGTGATGCTAGATCTCAAGCGGCGCGCACCCGACGTGCGGCGCTTTGTTGCCACGCTGGAAGAATGGCTCATTCGCGCGCTCGGGCGTTTCAATTTACGCGGCGAGCGACGCGGCGATCGCATCGGCGTCTGGGTGCGCCGTCCCGATAAAGGGCAAGGCTTCGAAGACAAGATTGCCGCGATCGGCGTTCGCGTGCAGCGCTGGGTGACACTGCATGGTTTTGCGCTCAATGTCGCCCCCGATCTGTCGCACTTTGCGGGCATCGTGCCGTGCGGCGTATCCGACGCCCGCTATGGCGTCACCTCGCTTGCGGAGCTCGGCTGTCCGGTTTCACTTTCCGACACTGATAAAGTGCTCCGCGAAGAGTTCACGCCGTTGTTCGGCGAAGCCGCGGAGGATCAGACGCTGCGCAGCACCGAGAACAGTTCGTCGCCGCGGCGTAACGCGATTTCATCGGGCGTCGCCTCGCGCTGATCGATTATCTCGACCCAGGCGCCGGGCGGGCCGCGACGGCATTCCGCGATCATTGCGGCAACGTCACCCTCCGGTCCGCCAAACACCGCCTCAACCGAACCGTCACGGCGATTACGCACCCAGCCTTCAATGCGGCGCTCGAGCGCGGCGACCTCCGTCCAAACGCGATAGCCAACGCCTTGCACGCGGCCGCGAATGACAACATGCCGGTGGACCGTCACCCGAATTCTCCAAGGCTGCGATGGCCGGCGGGGAGCGGCTGCTTGGGTAGCCAGCGCCGCAGGGAAGTTACATAGTCCGACGGCAAGCCGCATTCGCGCGCGGCCGCCATCACGATTTCCATGTAGCCCGACCGCGGTACGCCGCGCGGGCGCGCCCGCGCGACGTAGACGAGAGCGCGCCGCCGCTTGCCGGCAGCAAAGACCGGCAGCATTTCCGACCGATAAAGTCCGGCCGCGATATTCTCCCACCGATCAAGGGTGATCCGATCGCGCGGCGAAAGTCGCCAGAGAATTCCATGAACACAGCCGCGGGGTTGCGGCGCGACCGAGGCATGGCCATCCTTCGTGATGATGAAGCGGTAGTCTCTGAGGCAGGCAACGCCAAGCGGGACAGCTTCCGGCGCATGCTTACGCATTACCGCGCGATGCATGTTCGAGCCATAGGCGAAGTGCAGCATTGCGACTGACCTTAACGCGGTCCGATCACGGCTGTGCCGCACTTGTTCGCGTCGCGGTCCACACTGTGAAAAACAAGGCGACAAGCGCTGGCACGAAAGCGAACAGGGTCAGAATGACAACGACGATCCAAGTCAGGTCATATTGCATTGGACCCGTGAGCGTCATCACGATGTAAAGCAATAAGACAAGCTCGAGCGCGCTGGTCGCGCTGGCATTGCCCAGTGAGCCCGGTTCCGAACCGGCAAAAAAGTTCGTCGCCAGAAGCAACAGCAGAACCAGCGAAAGCAGGTAAAGCAATGCAACCGCAATCGCCAAGCCCTTGCCGCGGCCGGCGTCGTGGAGACGCTTGGCATGCAAGACAAACCACAGCCAAGTCAGCGCCGCCTGCACGGCGACGAAGGCCCACAATCCGACGCGCGAGATCACGTCCGGCACGGTAAGCCAGTGCGACAGCGCGCCAGCGATATAGATCGCGGCGATGGCTGCCAAAAACGGCCGCGGCCGTAGCCGGCCTTGCGGTGAGATGAGGCTTAAAGCGTGCATGCTCCCGCCACCTTGGCTGACGGTTTGAGCTTACGCAAACTCCATCACCACGGCATCGACGGCAACGCTGTCACCTTGTTTTACGCGAATTTTTTTAATCACACCGTCGCGCTCGGCGCGCAAGACGTTTTCCATCTTCATGGCTTCGATAACGGCCAATGTTTCGCCGGTCTTGACCTCCTGGCCTTCGCTCACCGCAAGCGAAACCACAAGACCCGGCATCGGGCAGCGCACCGCCTTTTCGCTGCCGGAAAGCTTTTTGAGCGGCATCAGCCGGGCATAGGCGGCTTCGCGTTCGGTATAGACGAAGGCTTTCACTTCGAAGCCCCGGTGGGCGAGCTCAAAGCCATTGGGGATCATGCGCACATGCATGGCGATGCGTTGGCCGTGCATCGTGCCGGTCCAGACCGGCATGCCCGGTACCCAGTCCGAAGCCATGATGTGGCGAGCGCCGTCCTCAAACGTGACCACGATCGCGCCGTCTTGACGCTCGACGTCGGCGTGGATTTCATCCGGGCCGAGCCAGATCGCGCGGCGCCGTTCGCGCGTCAGCGTCTTGTTCAATTGTCCTGATATTTTCCGTTTGCGTTCGCCAAGCAAATGATCGATCGCAGCCGCGACCGCGGCGATGGCATGTGCAACCGCGCCCTTCGGCGGCGTGCGCTCAAAACCGCGCGGGTATTCCTCGGCGATGAAAGCCGTGCTCAGCTTGCCGGCGCGCCAGCGTGGATGCTGCATGACCGCGGCAAGAAACGGGATATTATGTCGGATACCCTCGATGGTGAAGGCGTCAAGCGCTTCCGCCTGTGCGTCGATCGCCTCAAGCCGCGTTGCGGCGTGGGTGACGAGCTTGGCTATCATCGGATCGTAGTAGAGCGAAATCTCGCCGCCCTCGATGACGCCGGTATCGTTGCGTATCGCGATGCCATCGCGAACCTCCTCGGGCGGCGGGCGGTAGCGCACCAGCCGACCGACCGACGGCGCAAAATTGCGGTAAGGATCCTCGGCGTAAATCCGAGACTCCACCGCCCAGCCTGACAGTTTTATATCGCTCTGTTTGAGTTTGAGCGGCTCGCCGGCGGCAACGCGGATCATTTGCTCGACGAGGTCGATACCGGTGACAAGCTCGGTCACCGGATGTTCGACCTGCAGCCGCGTGTTCATCTCCAGGAAGTAAAAGCTGCGATCCTGCCCGGCCACGAATTCGACCGTGCCGGCTGAGTCGTAGCCTACGGCGTTCGCCAGTGCGACGGCCTGCTCACCCATGTGCTTGCGTGTTTTATCGTCCAGCAGCGGACTCGGCGCCTCCTCGATGACTTTCTGATTGCGGCGCTGGATCGAGCATTCACGTTCGCCGAGATAGATCACGTTGCCGTGCTTGTCGCCGAGCACCTGAATTTCGACGTGTCGCGGATCGGTGATGAATTTTTCCAGAAATACGCGATCGTCGCCGAAACTCGATTTCGCCTCGGAGCGCGCGCGGGCAAAATTCTCCGCAACCTCCGCTTTGTTGAAGGCAATACGCATGCCCTTGCCGCCACCTCCGGCCGACGCCTTGATCATCACCGGAAAGCCAATCTGCTCGGCGATGGCGATGGCCTGCTTATCGTCGTCGATCACGCCGAGATGACCCGGGACTGTCGAGAGCTTGGCGCGCGCGGCGGTTTTTTTAGACTCGATTTTGTCGCCCATCGCGGCGATCGCTTTGGCGTGCGGCCCTATAAAGACGATCCCGGATTTGGCCAGCGCTGTGGCGAATGCCGCCCGTTCGGAGAGGAACCCATAGCCGGGATGCACGGCCTCGGAGCCGCTTTGCCTACAGGCGGCGACGATCTTTTCAATGTCGAGGTAACTCTGCGCGGCCGGCGGCGGCCCGATTGCGATGGCCTCATCCGCCATTTCGACATGCAGCGCATCCCGATCGGCATCTGAATAGACCGCGACCGTCGCTATGCCCATGCGCCGCGCGGTTTTGATGATGCGGCAGGCGATCTCGCCGCGATTGGCTATCAGGATTCGTTTGAACATGCGACCATGAATCCTGCGACTATAGCTCAGTCGACATGCACGTTGGCTTTTTCGATCACGACGCGGTAAGTCGCGAGTTCGCGCTTGATCCTGGCATCCAGCTCGGTGGGCGTCGATGGAATAGTCGACACGCCGCCAGCGGCGAATCGAGCCTTTACGTCCGGCATGTTGAGAATCTCGATCACCTTGGCCGATAATTTTTGAATGATCGGCTGCGGCGTCGCTTTGGGCGCCATCAATGCGGTCCAGTTCGAAACATTGATTTCGCCGGCGCCCTCCTGCGCCAGTGGCGGCCATTCCGGGTTGAGCGGCGAACGTTCGCCGGTGCTTATCCCCAATATGCTAATTTTGCCGCTCGCTACATGCGGCGCCGCGGTGGAGCTTGCGATGATCGCAAGAGGAATGTCGCCGGCGACCAAGGCCTGGACCGCTGGCGCGCCACCCTTGTACGGCACGTGTGTGAATTTGGTTCCGGTGTTGAGCGAAATCGATTCCAGCATCAGATGATTGATGCTGCCGTATCCCGGCGAGCCAATATTGAGCATACCGGGCTGCGCTTTCGCGGCGGCGATGACATCGGCCAGGGTCTTGTACGGCGTCTCGCCGTTGGCTGCGAGCACGAGCGGGGCGTCGCTGACGGCGGAGACCGGCGCGAGATCGTGGTCGACGTCATAGGGCACCGTCTTAAACAGCGAAGGGTTGATAGTGATGTCACCGGCGGTCACCATAACCAACGTATAGCCGTCCGGCGTCGCCCGTGCTGCATCGGTCACCGCGATGAAGCCGTTGCCGCCGGGCCGGTTCTCGACAATGACTTGTTGCCCCCAAGCCTCGGTCAGCTTGCCGGCGACAATGCGCGCGGCAATGTCCGAAATGCCGCCGGGCGAATAAGGCGAGAGAATGCGGATCGGCCGTGTTGGATAGTCTTCCGCCAACACGGGTCCCATCGCGAGTGCCGTCAATACGAAGGCCAAAGCTGCGGTGCGCTTCACGTCGCCCTCCGCGGTCTGTGCTCAGCGCCGCCACAGCGAAAGCAGCAGCGCCAGCGCCAGCAGGACAGCAACGCCCTGCCAGAATCGCAATGGGGAACGCTCGTACAGGGTTTGCGGCCGTCGCGCAGCCGTCGGCGCGCGCGAGGGTCCCGCCTCCATCTCGAGAGCGAATTCCATCACGTCGCGGAAACGCTCGGCGGGATCGGTCGCAATCGCCCGCCCAAGCGCGGCTTGCAGCCAAGCCGGCAAATCCGGGCGAAGCTCGGCGAGCGGGATCGGCCGGCTGCGGCGAGGACGGTTCACTGCGTCCAGGTTGCCATAAGGGAACTCGCCCGTGAACGCGCGAAACATCGTGACGCCGAGCGCATAGATGTCGGTCGCCTCGTTGCCTGGCTCACCCGCGAGCATTTCCGGCGCCATGTAAGCCATCGTTCCGGGAATATCCTCCGGCGGGAAATCCTCCAGACCCGGCACGCGTACCACCCCGAGGTCAATCAGCTTGAGCGAGCCTTCGCCTTCGAGGATGACATTGTCCGGCTTGATGTCGCGATGGATGATGCCGGCGCGGTGCAGCGCCGCGACACCGCGCGCAAGTTTGATGGCGATGTTGCGGCCCTCCTCGAGCCCAATCAGCGGCCGGCGAGCAAGCCGCGTCGACAGCAATTCGCCTTGATAGAGCGGCATCACGGTGTAAAGGCAGGTCTGCCGGCCCGGCGGCAATTCGATGATGCGGCCGATCCATGGGCTGTTGACGCGCGCGCCGACCCAAGCTTCGCGCACGAATGCCGCGTGATAAGTCGCTGCGGCGGCGACCTGGGGTTTTGGAAATTTCAGCGCCACCTCGCCGCCTTCGACTTCATCCATTGCGCCGAACAATCGTGTATAGCGCCCGTCCGAGATCAACACCTTAAGGACGAAGCCATCCACGGTCTGGCCGTCGATCGGCGCCGGGATCAGCGGCAATTGCATGATGTCGGCGCCGACCGTCGCAGAATCCGCCGAAGGCAGCGCGACGATATCGAGAACAAGCGCGGTGCAATTATCGGTGCTGCCGAATTCCAGTGCGGCGCTGACCAGCGCACGCGCGGAATCATCGGATGCGGACCGATCGCGAAGAATGTCGGACATGGTTTCGGCGCTCAGGACGCCGTGCACGCCGTCGCTGCAAAGCAGAAATCGATCATGCAGCGCGACCGGATGGGCCGCATAGTCGAGCCGGACTTCGGTTTCGACACCGAGTGCGCGATTGAGGATATTGGATCGGCCGCTTGCGTCCTCGCGCACATGATCGGTGGTCAGGCAGGTCAACCGGTCGCCGCGTAAACGATAGGCGCGCGTGTCGCCGACATGCAAGACATGGGCGATGCGGCCGCGCAGCACCACCGCCGTGAAAGTGCAGCCCATCCCGCTTAGCTTGTTGTCGCGGCGGCCTTGCGAAAAAATCCAGCTGTTGAGCGCGTTGAGCACTGTCGCTCCGGCCCGACCGACTTCCATGGTTTCAGGCAGGTCGCAAAAACCATCAAGAAATCCGCGCACGGCCGTTTCCGCCGCCACGCGACCTCCCTTGGAGCCGCCAATGCCGTCGGCAATCGCGGCGATAATGTCGCGGCGCGGCCTGGGCAATTCCATGCCGAAAATTGCGCCGGCGAAATCCTCGTTGCGTTCACGCGGGCCGGTCTCGGAGGCAAAGCCCACGCTCGCTTTGATCGCAGGCGTTACTTCAGGCATGACCGCCGTTCCGGGCGCGCGGCGGCGAGCGCGACAAGAGTTGAGGCGCCGGGTGTGAAGTCAAAAATGTCACGTCGACACCGCGGACACGACCTTAATTTTCGAGCTTGCAACGATCGAAGAGGAAATAGCCGCCCGTGCTCGAGGCAACGACCACGGTGAGATTTCCGGACTTTCGATCAAGCGTGTAATTGCCGCCATCGGAGGCGTCGTGCCACGAAATTTTGGCCTCGGTGATGCTTGCCGGATAGGAGTCGACGGTGCTGCGCTCGTAATCGATCCGGATCAGCCACTGCACCCCGCTGGCCGGATTGGTGCAAGCGACCGCGCTTTCGGCCGCGTGCGCCACGCGGTGCGTCCCGGTCACCCACAAAACCGCCAAGCCGAGGCACGCCAGCACCACCGCCAATGGCCTACCTAGCACCCGTATCCCCCGTAACATCTGCCCATTTTATGTTCATGCTGCGAAGTTTCTAGTCAGCACCCGCTCGATTCCCTGCCATCAGATGGCGAAATCCGGGCCGGCAACGACGGCTTAACTGGCATATTTTTTGCGACCGCTCAAACGTCGGCCCGTGTGCCATCGGCGCACTGAGGGCATCTTTTTGGGGAAAGGCGGGAAAGGCACATGGCACTCACACCCTCACCACAGTGGTTGGATAGCGGAAACAATGCTTGGCAGATGGCGGCGGCAACCTTCGTCGGCCTGCAAAGCATTCCGGGTCTGACCGTCCTTTACGGCGGCATCGTCAAGAAGAAGTGGGCGATCAATTCCGCCTTCATGTCGATGTACGCGTTCGCGTCGGTTTTGGTCGTCTGGGTTCTATTCGATTACAACATGGCGTTCGGACCGGCCTGGCTATCGGTGGCCGGCCAAAGCTTTCTCGGCACGCCTAGTTTAGCGACATCGGCGGCGTTCACGCTCGGCCAAGCCACCATCCCGGAAGCGGCATCGGGCATGCCGGCGCTCACCTTCCCCATGTCGACGCTAATGTACTTCCAGTTCGTGTTCGCCGCGATCACGGTGATCATTCTTGCCGGTTCGCTGCTCGGCCGCATGAACTTCACGGCCTGGATGATCTTCTGCCCGGTATGGATGACGCTGGTCTACACCGTAGGGGCATTTAGCCTCTGGGGCGGCGGCTGGCTCGCGGCTTTGGGCGTGGCCGACTTCTCGGGCGGTTACGTGATCCATCTCGCCGCCGGAACGTCGGGTTTTGTCGCGGCCGCTGTGATAGGTCCTCGCCTTCAGGCTGACCGTGACAATTTTCCACCGAACAGCCTGTTGATCACGCTGGTCGGCGCCGGAATCCTCTGGATCGGCTGGAACGGCTTCAACGGCGGCGATCCGTACTTCGCCAATGCCGATGCCGGCGCGGCAGTGCTCAATACCAACACCGCAACTGCCGTCGGCCTTCTGGTCTGGACGCTGATGGACAAGATGGCCTATGGCAAGCCGTCAGTGCTCGGCGCCGTCAACGGCATGATCGCGGGCCTGGTGGCGATCACGCCGGCCGCCGGTTATGTCAATGGCTGGGGCGCCATAGCCATTGGCGTCGCCGCGGGCATCATTCCGTGGCTCAGCATGAACAAGCTGCAAAAGACCCGGTTGTTCATGAAGGTGGACGACACGCTCAGCGTATTCTCAACGCATGGTGTGGCCGGCCTCACGGGCGGCCTGCTCGTCGGCATCCTGGCAGACCCAGACATGCTGATGTACATCGGCACCGACAAAGAAGCACCCGGCGTGAGCATTACCGGCCTGATCTTCGGTGATCATAGTCTGTCTCAGCTTTGGCTGCAGGTCGCCGGCGCGGCGTTCATCATCTTCTACAATGCGATCGCCACCTATATCATCCTGAAGGTGATCGGCTTCATCGTGCCGTTGCGCATGGATGAGGCGACGCTGAAGGTCGGCGACGACGCAGTGCACGGCGAGACCGCTTACGCGATCGGCGTCGAAGGCGAGTAATTGCGCGATTTGCCTCTACGGGCGGTAATCGTCCGCCCGTAGCTCGGCACTCCCGCCGCGGTGTTGCGCGGTAGTTGTTGCGCGAAACTTGGGCGGCCCTCAGTTGGGGCCGCCCTTTGTATTCGGCACCGCCTGGTGCTTGGCGCCTTCGTGGCAAGAGCATCCGCTTGTCACAAGACTGTCATGCGCTCTCGCCACAACGGCGCATCCTTCGCTCTTTGCATGGAGGCCGTCATGCGCCGACCATTTCTCATTGCCACCGCAATCCTGGCTTTCGCCCAAGCAATGCCGGCCTTGTCCGCTCAGGCACAAACGCCAACCGCGCGACCGCACAATGTCGTGTTGTTCATTGCCGATGGCTTGCGCTTTCGCATGGTCGACGACAACACCGCCCCGACAATGGCGGCCCTGGCGCGGCAGGGCGTGAGCTTGCGCAATAGCCACGCGCTGTTCCCGACCTTCACTATGGCCAACGCCTCCGGCATGGCGACCGGCCACATGCTCGGCGACACCGGCACCTTTTCCAACACGATCTACACGGGCTTCGAGGTCCCCGGCGCGGGTAGTAGCCTCACGCCGTTCCTGGAGAGCGATGTCGTGCTCGGCGATGTCGACGAACTTTTTGCCGGCAATTATCTCGACGAAGCAACAATTTTGAAGCTTGCGCGCGACAAAGGCTACAGCACGGCCTCAATCGGCAAGATTGGACCGGCTTTGGTGTTCGATCCGACCGAACGCAGCGGCGAGCAAACCATTTTGATCGACGATGCAACCGGCACGCCGAAAGGAATTCCGCTTTCGGCGGAAGTGGGTGAACGATTAAAAACTGCCAGCCTGCCGCTCGCCGCACCAACGCGCGGCGCCAACGGCAGTCCGGGCAATGTCGCCAAGCCGGGCACCTTGAGCGCAAATGTCGTACAACAGGACTATTTTGCCTCGGTAGCGACGCGCGTCGTGCTGCCGATATTCAAAGAGCGCAACAAGCCGTTCGTTCTGGTGTTCTGGTCGCGCGATCCCGACGGCACGCAGCATAATGAAGGCGACAGCTTAAACATGCTCACGCCGGGAATTAACGGTCCGACCTCGCTCGCCGCAATCCGCAACGCCGATGATGATCTCGCCCGCATCCGCTCGACACTCGACGAGCTCGGGCTTCTTGATACGACGGATATCATTGCGACGTCGGATCACGGCTTTTCAACCATTTCGAAGGAGAGCCATACGAGCTCCACGGTCAAAGCAAAATTCGCAGACACGCTGCCCGGTCATTTGCCGTTCGGGTTCGTTGCCCTCGATCTGGCGCATGCGCTCAATCTACCGCTGATCGACCCCGACGACGGTTACCGAACCATCGGCGAAGGCGAGCACAGCAAGAACGGCAATGGCCTCATCGGCGGTGATCGCAACAAGCCGAAGGTGGTCGTCGCCGCGAATGGCGGCTCGGATCTGATCTACATACCCGATGGCGACAAGGGAATGGCGAAACGCATTATCGACGTGCTTTTGGCGCAGGATTACGTCAGCGGCATATTCGTCGATTCCAAGCTCGGCAAATTCCCCGGCACGCTGTCGCTCGATGATATTGCACTGGAAGGCTCCGCAATCACCCCGCATCCGGCGATCGCGATCAGTTTTCGTTCGTTCGACACCGTCTGCGGCGAGCCGGTGCGCTGCACCGTCGAAGTCGCCGATAGTGTGTTGCAACAAGGCCAGGGCATGCACGGCTCGTTCAGCCGCGCCGACACCTGGAATTTCATGGCCATGCTGGGACCCGATTTCAAAGCGCAGTTTGTCGACCCCGCGCCGGCGAGCAATGCGGATATCGGCCGCACGATCGCGCAGCTGATGCATCTCGATGTCAGCGATAAAGGCACGCTGCTAGGACGGGTTCTGTCGGAGGCGCTGCCTGGGGGTGCGTTGCCGGAGGTATCGAGCCGAGTCATCACATCCGAGCCCGCCGCGAACGGTCTCGTAACGGTCCTCGACATGCAACAGGTCGGGCAAGCCCGCTATTTCGATGTGGCAGGATTTCCCGGTCGGACCGTAGGCCTGTCGATCACGGCGCTGCCGGGAGGGACGACGCAGTAGACCTGCGGACTTAGCCGCTAAAGCGGCAGATAATTGCGACGGCTGCGCAAGGCCTCGGCGGCAAGCCAGTCAAGAACAAAGCGATCAACGGCCTCATACCCGGCCGGTAAGTCGAGCGACCCACGGCGGCGCGCCGCCGCGCGCGGCAAAAGCCCGGCGCTCACAATCGGCGAGCACCCGATCAGCCTGGCGATCAAGCCCAGATGGACTTTTCTGCGCGCTAAGGTTGCCATAACTCCTGCCCGTGCTCGTCTTAGAACGCTTGCCGCACGGCCTTGTTCCGAAGCGCCGCACCGTTTTGTTGCTCCAACGCCAAAACTCTCAATGACATGGTTGACCTGCCCGGGGCCTCCATAAGGCAAAGTCACGGCAGCGCCTCGGCCTCTATCTCGCTTAGACCCGTTCTCGGCGCTCGCAAGCCGCGCCCGTCCTCGGGGTGCCGACGCCCCAGAAATGAATTCGAACACGTTGTTGCTGATTTGGCCCAATTCTCAGCACATTCTTGCAGTGTACGCACTTGCGACGTGCAAATAATATTCAGACGCAAAGGCTCGTGAGCGAGGCTGGCATTCACACCCGCTGCGCCGTACATATTGGTTACGACGCCAGCATACCGGTTGATCCCGGAGGGAGGTTTCTATGGCACTTCAGATCAATGACACCGCTCCAGATTTCGAAGCCGAGACCACGGAAGGCAAGATTCGCTTCCATGACTGGATCGGCAACAATTGGGTAGTGCTGTTTTCGCATCCAAAAGATTTCACCCCGGTTTGCACCACCGAGCTCGGCACGATGGCGCGGCTGAAACCGGAATTCGACAAACGCGGCGTCAAGATCATCGGGCTTTCGGTTGATCCCGTCGACAACCATAAGAAATGGTCGGGCGACATCAAGGACGTGGTCGGTTTTGCCCCGAATTACCCGATGATCGGCGATACCGATCTGAAAATCTCCAAGCTTTACGGCATGCTGCCGGCAAGCACGACCGGCACCTCGGAAGGCCGTACGCCTGTCGACAATCAGACGGTGCGCAACGTGTTCGTGATTGGCCCGGACAAGAAGATCAAGCTTGTTCTCGTCTATCCGATGACCACTGGCCGGAATTTCGATGAAGTGCTGCGCGTCATCGACTCGCTGCAACTCACCGCCAGGCATCGTGTCGCAACGCCCGCAAACTGGAAACAGGGCGAAGAAGTCATCCTCACCGCGGCAGTGACCGACGAGGAGGCGAAGAAGCTTTACCCGAATGGTTGGAAGACGGTGAAGCCTTACATGCGCGTCGTACCACAACCGCGCTAGCAAGCGATCGAGTTTAGGTGCATTCACCTTTGCACCCCCGCCGCGGCCCCGCGGCGGGGGTGCCTGTCTGTGCAATGCTCTGCTATTAAGGCATCCATACCCGCAGCAAAGCGGTTCGCGGAGAGCGCATTATGAATTTCGTCATCAATCCGGAAGCACAAGTCCAACCGCCGTTCGCCGCTTTGATCGGCATGAAGGTGACGCATGTTTCTCCTGACAAGGTCATCGCCGAGCTTCCGGTTCGTGAGGAATTAAACAATCGCTTTGGCGTCCTTCACGGTGGCGCCGTCATGGCGCTCGCCGACAATCTCGGCGGCACGGCCACCATCGCCAACCTGCCCAAAGGCGGCCGCACCGCGACCATCGAAAGCAAGACCAATTTTTTCGCCAGCGTCCCCGTCGGCGACGTTGCCCGCGCCGAATGCACGCCTTTGCATCGCGGCCGCAGCACCATGGTGTGGCAAACGCGCATTACGCGTAGCGACGGCAGATTGTGCGCCCTCGTGATTCAGACGCAGATCGTCATTGCTCCGGAGCAAGGCTAAGCCGCACGCGATCTAACCGAGGAACGATGCCATGGATGTTCGCGCCGCCGTCGCCTTTGCACCCGGCAAGCCCCTCGAAGTTGCCACCGTCCAGCTCGACGGTCCGCACGCCGGCGAGGTCTTGGTCGAGATCAAAGCGACCGGTGTCTGTCACACCGACGAATTCACCTTGTCCGGCGCCGATCCGGAAGGTTTGTTCCCGTCCATTCTTGGTCACGAGGGCGCGGGCTTAGTCGTCGAGACCGGGGCCGGCGTGACCTCGGTGAAAAAAGGCGATCACGTCATCCCGCTTTACACGCCCGAATGCCGCAATTGTCCGTCCTGCCTGTCACGCAAGACCAATTTGTGCACTGCCATCCGCGCAACCCAAGGCCAAGGGGTGATGCCCGATGGCACGTCGCGATTTTCCGCGCGCGGTGAGAAAGTTCACCATTACATGGGCTGTTCGACTTTCGCCAATTTCACCGTGCTGCCCGAAATCGCGGTAGCGAAAATCCGCGAGGACGCGCCGTTTGACAAGGTGTGTTACATCGGCTGCGGCGTTACGACAGGCATCGGCGCGGTGATCAATACCGCAAAGGTCGAAGCCGGCGCCAAATGCATTGTGTTCGGTCTCGGCGGCATTGGCTTGAACGTCATCCAGGGACTTCGCCTCGTCGGCACCGCCATGATCATCGGCGTCGATGTGAATCCGGAGAAGAAGGCATGGGGTGAGCGCTTCGGCATGACGCATTTTGTCAATGCGGCGGAGGTCGGAAGCGAACTCGTTCCTCATCTGGTCAATATGACCAAAAGCGGCGCCGACCAAATCGGTGGCGCTGACTATACTTTCGAATGCATCGGTAACGTAAATCTGATGCGGGCGGCGCTCGAAAGCTGTCACCGCGGCTGGGGACAGAGCATTATCATCGGTGTTGCCGGCGCCGCGCAGGAAATTTCCACGCGCCCTTTCCAGTTGGTGACCGGCCGGGTCTGGCGAGGCACCGCTTTTGGCGGCGCACGCGGCCGCACGGATGTGCCGAAAATCGTCGACTGGTACATGGAGGGGCGGATCGAAATCGACCCGATGATCACTCATACCATGCCGCTTAACGACATTAACAAGGCCTTCGCCTTGATGCGCGAGGGCAAATCGATCAGAAGCGTGGTTATTTTTTGAGCGGCTCGCCGCGCGTAAGCGAGATTTACGACACAATAGGAATTCTGGCGGCGTCAGCGAAACCAAAAGGCTGTGTACTCGTTTTGACCGTGAGGCTGTCCAAAAAGGAGAGAGCCCCATGTGTGACTACAGTCTGACCAACGTCCGCTCGCGGCCGGCGCGCGTCGGCGACAAGCTGACGGTCCGTGATTTCGGCACCGGAACTCGCGGATTTTGCGCTCCGGAAGATCCGGGCACCGCGGTGTGTCTGTTGCCCGGAACTGAATTGTCGTTCGCCGGCGAGGTCCTGTGCCTTGCGACCGGTTTATTTCCGTGGCGCGAACGCGCCCTGAATTACACGACCGCAATTTTCCGGCAGATCAATAAGGACAAAGTGGCTGCCCACCACGATGCGTTGGAATTTCCCGACGGCCGATCGATTCTGCTGACACTGTTGTGCGAGGGCCAACAGGCCAGGGTGCTGCAGCTGCCGGCGCAACCGAAAACAACGGAAGAAGCTGCGGACCAAAAACGGGTCGATTACGTCGGCTGATCGCCGCGGCGAAATCGCAAACGAGGGCCGCCGCATCGCGGACCGGCCCTCTTTGTGCATTTTGATGAAGAATTGCGGTTCGCGGAGACAGCTAGAGAGCTCTATCGAGTGGCAGCTCATTCAACCTTCAAATTGGCTGCCTTGATGATTGGCCACCATTTATCCGCTTCAGATTTTTCGAAGGCGGCGAAGGCCGCAGGATCCTGCAGTTCGCGCGCAGCGACCTGTTGCCCAAGCTTGTTGAGTCTTGCTTTGACGTTTTCGTCGGCCAGCGCAGTCACGGCCGCGCCGTTGAGCTTGGCGACAATATCTTTCGGCGTGTTCTTCGGCGCCCACAGCCCAAACCAGATCGAAGCGTAATATCCGGGCAGGCCGGCCTCATCGGTCGTCGGCACGTCGGGTAGACTGAACAGACGAGTCTTGGCTGGCACCGCGATCGCCCTGATCGTACCGGCCTGCACCTGGGTTGTGAAATTTGAAGACGGTTCGATCATCATGTCGATTTGACCGGCCATCATGTCCTGCACTGCCGGCCCGTCGCCGCGATACGGCACGAATTGAAAAGTCGTGCCGGTGAGATTCTGAAAGGAAATGCCGGCGAGATTGCCGGTCGAGCCCGCGCCCGGAATGCCGACGCTGGCCTTGCCGGGGTTGGCTTTGAGCCACGCAATCAGTTCCTGCAGATTTTTAGCCGGCAAGCTGTTTTTGACGCAGATCAGCAGAGGCTCATAAGCCAATTCACTGATCGGCGTCAGGTCGGTGAGCAGATCGAAATCCAGTTTGTAGAGTCCGCCGACCAGAACGTGGGACGTCAAAGTACCGATGCTGAGGGTGTAACCGTCGGCCGTGGCACGGGCGACGCGGGAAACCCCGATACTGCCAGCGGCGCCTGTGACATTTTCAACGATCATGGTTTGGCCGAGCGATTTGCCCATCGCGTCAGCGAGCACGCGCGCCAGAACGTCGGTCGCGCCGCCCGCGGCGAACGGCACCACGATCGTAATTGGCCGTGTCGGATAGTCGAGCGCAACAACGGCGCGGGGGAAACTCGCTGCGGTGGCCACGCCAAATCCCAGATGCAGAAGTTTCCTACGTGCGATTCTCATTGTTCTCTCTCCGCTCGCTCACGTACGTCGCCCGCGATTCATTCGGGCTTGAGGTTGGCAAACTTGACAACCTTGATCCATTTTTCGGTATCCGCGGCAATGAATTTGCCAAAATCGGCAGGCGAGTTGGGCGGCATCACCAACCCGCCAAGATCGAGCAGCCGCGCCTTGATCGCAGGTTCGGCGACAGCATCATTGATTGTTTTGTTGAGTAGTTCGATGATCGGCATCGGTATCTTTCTGGGCGCGCCAAAACCTATCCAGCCGAACGCTTCATAACCGGGCAGAAATTCCGCCATCGCCGGCACGCCCGGCAATATGTCGAGCCGTTCGGGCATGGTGATTGCGAGCGCGCGCAGCTTGCCGGCTCGCACCTGCGGCAGCGCGGTCGGCGTGACGTCGAACATCACCTGCACCTGTCCCCCGAGCAGATCGGTGATCGCCGGTGTTGATCCATGATACGGCACGTGGACAAGATCGACCCCGGCCATGAACTTGAACAATTCGCCGGCGACGTGCTGCGGCCCGCCAACCCCGGCCGAGGCCATGTTGATTTTGCCTGGATTGGCTTTGGCGTAAGCGATGAATTCCGGCACGGTCTGCGCCGGAAAGCTCGGCAGGACTTCCATCACCAGCGGCACGCGGAACACCCCGGCAATCGGGGCGATGTCGCGCACGAAATCAAACGGCAGGTTGGGAAACAGCGCAGCATTGATCGTGTTTTGCGAATTCACCAAAAGCAGCGTGTAGCCATCCGGCGTTGCGCGCGCGACTAGATCGGTGGCGATATTGCCAGTCGCGCCTGGGCGAACCTCGACGACGAACTGCTGGCCGAGATGCTGGGAAAGAAATTGGGAGATAAGCCGCGCCGTTATGTCGGAGGAGCTTGCCGCCGCCTGCCCGACAATCACTTGGACCGGCCGCGTTGGATAATCCAACGCGGCCGCGCCGCGCGCCGCAACCGGCATCACGGCAAAGGTCGCGCCTAATTTGAGAAAATCACGACGTTTCACAGCTCACCCTTTCATCGTTTGTATCTAATTGCCCTTGCCGCCGCAGCTTAGCATTTTGCCGCAAGGTCCTTTTGTCCGATCAGCGTGTCGTAAGCCGACGTTGTAGCCGCGCTTCCCGCAAGAACAAAAACAAGCCGGTCATAGCTACAATGGCAGATCCGACCAAAAGGCTCGCCGAGGGAATATCGCCCCAGATGAAAAACCCGAACATCAAGGCCCAGACCAGCATCAAATAGTAGAATGGCGTCACTGCGGGCGCCGGCGCCAAGTGCAGCGCCTTGGTCCAGAACCACTGTCCGATCGCATTGGTGAATCCGGTGCCGAACAACATCGCCGTGTCGATCGCGTTCGGCGAACGCCAACCGAACGGCAAAAGAAAACTATGAAAGAAGGCGAGCACCGCCAATTGCCAAATCACCAGCGTGTTGGCGGATTCAGTCCTTGTCATCCCGCGCACCGCGACGGTGACGGTGCCATACATGACCGCATTGGTGAGTGCGAAAAGCGCGCCAAGCGTGAGCGAGTTGCTGCCGGGATTAGTCACAATGAGGACGCCGACAAAGCCGATGACCAACGCGGCGCCTCGGGCGAACCCGGCCGGCTCCTTGAGCCAGATGATCGACACCAAGGCGGCAAAGAGCGGTGCGGAGAAGTTAATGGCAACGGCGCCGGCAAGCGGCATCAAACTGAACGCGAACAGCAGGCAAAACTGCGAGATTGCTTGCGAAAGGCCGCGCGCCAGATGGTCGCGCGGCCGGTGAGTTGCAAAAGCCGAGAGCCCGCTGATCGGCAAGATCATCGCCGCGCCGGCGATGAGCGAGGCGAACGAACGCAGGCAAAGCACCTCGCCCACGGGATAAATGCCCACCAGCCATTTGCTGGCGGCGGAAGCGCCTGAAAACAATATCGTCGCGATGACCATGCAGACGATGCCGCGAGGCACGTCATCGCTGCGGGTCTTGCCCTGTTTGCGATCGATGCCGCCCGCGGCTGTTAATGTAGGCCCGCGCTTGTCGACCGCTCGATCGTCCATTCCCAGACCGCACTCGCTCCGCGGGCATGATGCCATATGTCTCGCCGGCAACATATCTTTTCGGTAACGGCGCGGCTTGTCTGCGCACGTCAACCTTCGCACACGGCCGGCAAATTATGGCCACAGGAACTATTGGTCGAGAGCAGGGTTCAGGAGAAGAGAGCCGTAATACGGCCCTTCATAGGAGTGCCTCCATGTGCGACTATAGTCTGCATCTCATCGCTTCGCGGCCGGCGAAGGTCGCGGACAGGCTCGTTTCCACCGATTTCGTGAAGTCGATCACGCGCGGCTTTACCGAAATCGGTCAACCCGATGTGGCGGTCTGCCTGCTCCCTGGCACCGAGCTCGCCTTCGACAACGACGTCCAATTTGACCGCGCCTTCAGCATGTTCGGCAAAGCGCGGGTCGAGCATCGTGTAGCCCGATTCCGCCAGGTCAATATGGACGACCCGCACGTCCATCATGACGCGCTGGAATTTCCCGGCGGACAGATTGTGATGGTGACGCGGCTGGTTCCCGGTCAAACCGCAACGGTGCTGCAGTTGCCGGCTGCGCCGCATGATCACGGCGGCAGCAAGCAGGAGCAACCTGCGCAGGCCCGCGATCCCGTGCTCACCACCTAGCGATCGGGTTTTGGCGTCAAAACGGGAAGCTTGGGCGGCGGAGCATTGTGTCCGCCGCCCGGAGCATATGCGGTGAAGCATAAAAAACACGCGCGCTCGCCCGCGGCGAAACGAGCCGCAAGCTCCGCAAACATCTCGGGGCCGGTCATTCCTCGTCGAAAATTGTCGTAGTCTCGCTCGCCGGAACGGTCGCCGCCGCCAAGTGTGGGGGCTGGAGCTTTCGTTCTGAGCTTGCCCGCAATCCAGAAAATCCCTAATTTTCACGCCGGTCCGGAATTTCATCCGGAGAATCCCAGCCAACATCAAGGCGGAGCGATCTATCAGCGCGGAGAACGGCGATGCCTGGCATTGATCGCAGGTCTCTATCCCTCCTCGGCCTGGCGACGATGTTGTCGCCCGCCTCCGCTTTTGCGGCGGATTATCCGACGCGCCCAATTCATTTGATTGTCGGCTTCACGCCGGGAGCCTCTTCCGACATCGTCGCTCGTATCTACGCCAAAGGCGCCGGACCCATTGTCGGGCGGGAGATGGTCGTTGAGAACAAGACCGGGGCCGGATCCAGCATCGCCGCCGGATATGTCGCCCGCGCCAGCAACGATGGCTACACGCTCGGGGTGCTCGCCCTGTCCACCTTGACCTACAAAATCGTGCACCCGGAAGTGTCCTTCGACATGACCAGGGATTACGCGCCGGTTGCGCTGCTTGCCAGCGGCCCGCTTGTCATGGCGGTGGATCCGAGACTCGGCATCAACAGCGTCAAGGAGTTCACGGCTCTTGCCAAGTCCAAACCCGGCCAAATCCTTTTTGGCACGGTCGGCCCCGGCAGCCTGCCTGATCTTGCCGGCGAGCTCTACGCGCAGCGCGCGGGCGTCAAGCTGGTGCAGGTGCCCTATCCGGGCAGCCCGCAAATCACGACCGACCTGATCGGTGGCCGGATCATGATGAGCTTCCAGATTACGTCTGCGATTATCGGCCAGATCAGAACCGGACAGATCAAGGCGCTGGCGGTAGCGACCGATAAGCGGTCAGACCTCATACCCGATGTGCCGACCATGGCGGAAGCGGGAATGCCGGACTTCAATACCCCGCTGTGGTTCGGCCTCGTCGCGCCCGCGGGTACGCCGCGTCCGGTGATCGACAAGCTTGCCGCAGCGGCGAAACAGGCGATGCATACGCCCGATACCGTGGACTTGCTGCACAAGGAGGGCTTCGTTCCGGAAGATATGGGGCCGGATCAGTTCGGCGATTTCATCAAAAGCGAAATCGCGCGCTGGTCCGCCGTTGTGAGCACCGCCGACATAAAGGAATGAGGCTCGCTTCGGCAAAGGTTGTGGTCTGGCGCGCTCGGAGAGATTCGAACTCCCTACCCTCAGATTCGAAAAGGGCTAAGCGATTCCGGCTATGTCGAGGGGCAGAACGTGGCCATCGAATACCGCTGGGCTGAAGGAGGATATGATCGGCTGCCCGCTCTAGCCGCCGAATTGGTTCGTCGGCAGGTGGCTGTCCTCGTCGCAAGCAGTACTCCCGCGCTGGCCGCTGCAAAAGCCGCTACGGCAACGATTCCGACTGTCTTCAATACAGGCGCCGACCCGGTCGCGGCCGGATTTGTCGCAAGTCTCAATCGACCCGGCGGCAATCTCACCGGCGTGACCATCTTGCTTACGCAGGTCGTAGCGAAGCAATTCGAGTTGTTGCGCGAAGTGATACCGAAGGCCGGTATAATTGGCTTCATGCACAATCCAACTAATCGCACGTTCGCCGAATCGGTCATAACAGACGCCAGGGAAGCGGCCCGTAGGCTCGGATTTAAGCTCCAGGTCCTTGAGGCGAGCACCGAGCGCGGTATCGATGACGCCTTCGCCAATGTGGTCCAACTGCAGCTCGACGCGTACGTCGGCCGAATTCTAAAGGGCGAGAAGCCGGCCGATCTGCTAGTGCAGCAGTCTACGAAGGTTGAGCTGTTCGTTAATCTGAAGACCGCTAAGGCGCTCGGCCTCACTGTGCCGCTGCCGCTGCTCGGCCGAGCCGACGGGGTGATCGAATAACGTTTTAATTGCTGCAGTGCATGAGTCTGCTTCTGGCACAAAGCGGACATCACAGCCGTCTCCGCCAATGTCCGCTTTCGGGGTAAAGCGGACATCGGGTGAAGGCCCTTCGATGTCCGCTAATGATCCATTTCGGACATTGGCCGCTTGTGACCAAAGGCATAGTGCCAAAGCCGTGATCTGATACTCTTCTAAACGGCGAAAGTGGCCCTCGCGAGGGAGGAAAGCCATGCAGCGGCGGAAATTCATAAAAATCGTTTCTGGCTTCGTTGGCACATGGCCGCTGGCGGCGGAAGCGCAGCAGCCAGGGAACCAACGCCTCATCGGGGTACTCGGCGCGGATGCGACGGCATGGGCTCCGTGGACGGTTGCTTTAACCGCGCTTGCGCGAACTCGGTTGGAGCGAGGGCGATACTTTGGCGATCGAGTATCGGTGGGCCCAGGGAAGATCCGATCGTATCAGTGAATTCGCCGCTGAATTCGAACGGCGCAAGGTTGACGTCATTGTCACATATGGCGGCGCCGTTACGATCCTAAAGCAAACGATTACATCCATTCCTATCGTCTTTGCCGTTGCATTCGATCCGGTTCGCAGCGGCTTGGTTCAGAGCTTGGCGCACCCGGCCGGCAACGTTACTGGAGTCTCGATCCAGCAGCCTGATCTTATCGGCAAGCGGCTTAAGCTCCTGCGCCAGGCTATCCCCCAGCTTCATCGATTGGCTATTCTCGCTGACGCTGGCTATGCCGAGCCAATGTTGGAGGCGGATCGGGTTAAGTCCATGACTCAAGCATCTGGGCTCGAAGCAGCGCGGATCGGGGTCTGGCGTGCCGAAGACATTGCACCGGCATTCGAGTCGCTCACGAACAAAGCGGACGCGCTTTACGTCGTCTCTGATGCGCTCATTGCCGCCAACCGCACCCGTATCGTCACGCTCGCGCTCAGCGGACGCT
>DATAYT010000224.1:0-16094 GCA_036272395.1 Xanthobacteraceae bacterium | reverse complement strand
CGCGAGCGCGCCAATGCGGCTTCGCAGGTCATCGACGACGAGGATCGCGAGGCGCTCGCCCATCTCGACAATGAAGGCTGGTGGCGTTCGCCGGAGACGGCCGAGATCATCCGCGAGCCGTTCCTGCGCGCCGCCGCCTGGTACTATGTGCGCGCCCGTAACGGCCGCGGCCTGCCGGTCGATGCGGTGGCGCGCTTCCATCTCGGCAACGGCGCGCGGCTCGAGCGGCTGGACTGGCTCGCCGATACCTCGGAGCGCGCGCTCAAACAATCGCACGGCCTGATGGTGAATTACCTCTACGATCTCGATTACATCGAGCGTAATCACGAGGCCTATGCGCAGCATCGCGCGGTGGTCGCCGCCAGCGCCGTGACCCGGCTCGTGACCATGCCGGAACAGGAAATCGTTCCGGTCGCGGGATAGCTAGGATTCTCACCACGCTGGCGCGCGCGAAGAGCGGCGCATGGGGAAAGGGAAAGGGCAAATGCCTTCTCTCCTCGGCGTTCTGGAAACCGTTCTTTACGTCGAGGCATTCGAGCGCGCCTGTCCGTTCTATGAGCAGGTGCTTGGCCTAAACAGCATCTACCGCGATCCGCGGCTGTGCGCTTACGACGTCGGTCATCGCGGCGTGCTGTTGTTGTTTTTGCGCGGCCACTCGCTGCAAACCGTGCAACTCCCCGGCGGCACTATTCCGCCGCATGACGGGCATGGTCCGGTGCACGTGGCTTTTTCCATTGCCGCGGATGAACGGCAGGTTTGGGAAGATCACCTCAGCGAGGCCGGGGTCGCGATCGAAGGCCGCACCCATTGGCCGCGCGGCGGCGACAGCATTTATTTCCGCGATCCGGACGGCCACCTGCTCGAACTGGCAACGCCCGGTTTGTGGGCGGGATATTAAGGCGGCAGAAAAAGCGGCCTTGCTACGACTTTCCGTAGACCGGAACGATGGCGCCGCGGGTCACGCGGTTTTCCGGCGAAGCGAGAAACGCAATCGTCGCCGCCACCTCTTCGACCTTTGGCCACAAAGCGTGGTCGGCTTTCGGCATGGCCTGCCGATTGGCCGGGGTGTCCATGATCGACGGCGCCACCGCATTGACCAGGATGCCGGCCTTTGCGACTTCCTCGGCAAGCGCCGCGGTCAGCGCCGCCACGCCGGCTTTGCTCGCGGTATAAGCGGTCATGCCGGCGCCGGTGCGCCATTCCAGCGCCGGGCGCGCGGCTACGTTGACGATGCGCCCGCCGGCGTCCGCCATAGAGCGGACAGCGGCGCGGCAGCACAAGATGCAGCTGATGAGGTTCATTTCGAGCTGCTGGCGGATTGTCGCCAAATCGGTATCGCGCAAAGCCGTGGCGGCAAAGCCGCCGACGGTGTGGATCGAAGCCCACAGCGGCGTCGCTCCGCGATAGAGCTTTTCGATCGCCGCCTCTTCGGTGAGCGATCCCGTGACGATGACCGTGACCTGCTTGTTGCCGCGCAAACGAAAGCGCGCGGCCTCCGCCTCGCTGAGGCAAGGCACGTGACAGATGGCGCCGGCCTCGATCAGCCGCGCCACAACCGCGGTGCCGAGCGCGCCCGCGCCGCCGGTAACAATGACATGACGATTGCGAAAATCCATGGGTAGTATCCATTCCGAGATAATCACTGATCTTGCACCTGAGGCAAGATCACAGTTGCCGTTCGATATTCCCCGGCATTGGGAGGCGCAGTGGCTGATTTCGATCTGGCGATCGTTGGCGGCGGTATCAATGGCACCGGAATTGCGCGGGATGCCGCCGGCCGCGGCCTGCGCACCGTTCTGATCGAGCAAAACGACCTCGCCTCCGGCACGTCCTCGGCCTCCTCCAAGCTCATCCATGGGGGGTTGCGTTATCTCGAACACGGCCAGTTTCGCCTGGTGCACGAGGCCTTGCGCGAACGCGAAGCCCTGTTGCGCGCCGCGCCGCACCTGGTGCGGCCGATGCGGTTCGTCTTGCCGATCAATGAAACGCGGCGCTCGGCGTCGCTGCTGCGGCTCGGGCTTGTACTTTACGATTGGATCGGCTGGCGCAAGATTCTGCCCGGCACGCGCGAGCTCGATCTCGTCACCGACGAGGCGGGGCTGCCGCTCAAAATCCGCTTTCACCACGCCTTCGAATATTCCGATTGCTTCGCCGACGACGCACGGCTCGTTGTCCTCAACGCCGTCGACGCCGCGGAGCGCGGCGCCGTCATCCGCACCCGCACCCGCTGCGTGCGGGCCGAGCGCGGCGATAGCTGGCGGCTTGTTCTCATCGCGCGCGGTCAGCGCGATGTCGTGACCGCGCGGATCCTGATCAATGCCACGGGAGCCTGGAACGAAATATTCGCCGAGACCGCGCTCCGACAAGAGCCGCAGCATCGCCTGCGGCTCGACAAAGGCAGCCATATCGTGGTGCGCCGGCTCTACGATCACGACCGCGCATACATCTTGCAAGCCACCGACGGGCGCGTCGTTTTCGCCATTCCGTTCGAGCGCGATTTCACGCTGATCGGCACCACCGATCGGACGTTCGCCGGCGACCCGTCGACGGCGGCGCCGAGCGGCGAGGAGATTGATTATCTGTGCCGGGCCACGAATGAATATTTCCGCGCCGAGATCGGCGCCGGCGACGTCGTTTGGGCGTTTGCCGGCGTGCGCTCGCTCTATGACGATGGCGCGCGCAAGGCGCAGGATGTCGGTCGCGATTACGAACTGATCCTGGACAAGCGCTATGGCGAAGCGCCGCTCCTGACGGTCTATGGCGGCAAGATCACGACCTATCGGCGTCTTGCCGAACAGGTGCTGGCGCGCTTGCGGCACTTTTTCCCGAATTCGCGGCCGTGGACGGCGCAAAGCCATTTGCCGGGCGGCGATTTCGTTTACGACGGGCTCGAAACGCTGGTCGAACGCACGTTACGAAGCTGGCCGTTCTTGCGGGCGGAGCATGCCAGGCGGCTGGTGCGGGCCTATGGCAGCCGTGTCGTGCGCGTGCTCGAAAATATCAGCCGGTCGGAGGATTTGGGCACGTGGTTCGGCGCCGATCTTACCGCCGCCGAAGTCCGCTATCTGATGCACAAGGAATGGGCGCGGACCGCGGACGATGTGCTGTGGCGGCGCTCGAAGCTCGGACTGCGGTTCTCTGCCGAGCAGGCAGCGGCGCTCGAACGCTTCATGGCCGAGGCGGACGCGACGGCGCGGGCATGACCGGCGCATGGTTTCATCGCCGCCGCTGTTTCCGAGAATCATGAAAATGCATTAGCGTGGCGGCGGCACAGTACACGCACGCGCGGACGGTCGATGGCGACTATGGCGGCGAGTTCGGGATTCGCGAAACGGGGCTTCACGAAACGTGACTTTGCGCCCTGGGCCGAGCGCAACTTACAGCCGCTGTTGCGCATTGAGGCCGTCAGCAAGCGCTTCGGTGAGTTCACCGCGGTCGACCAGCTCTCGCTCGATGTCTTTCAGGGCGAATTCTTCGCGTTGCTCGGCCCGTCAGGCTGCGGCAAGACTACGCTGTTGCGGGTCATTGCCGGATTTGAACGGCCGAGCTCCGGCCGCATCCTTCTCGATGGCGTCGATCTTGGGCAGGTGCCGCCGCATCGCCGCCCCGTCAACATGATGTTTCAATCCTATGCCTTGTTCCCGCACCTGACCGTCGAAGCCAATATCGCTTTCGGCCTTAAGCAAGAGGGCCTGCCGAAATCTGAAATCGCGTCGCGCGTCGCCGATATGCTGGCGCTGGTCAAGCTTGAAAATTTCGGCCGCCGCAAGCCGCACGAATTGTCCGGCGGCCAGCGCCAGCGCGTCTCGCTGGCGCGCTCGCTGGTCAAGCGGCCGCGTGTGCTGTTGCTCGACGAGCCGATGGCGGCGCTCGATAAAAAATTGCGCGGCGAGACGCAATTCGAGCTGATGGACTTGCAGCGCCGGCTCGGGCTCACATTCGTCATCGTCACCCACGACCAGAGCGAAGCGATGACGGTGGCCGACCGGATCGCGGTCATGGATCGTGGCCGGCTGATGCAGGTGGCGCCGCCGGCTGAAATTTACGAGCGGCCGAATTCGCGCTGGGTCGCCGACTTCATCGGCAGCGTCAATCTGTTCGAGGGCCGCGTCGGCGACGCCGCGGGTACGATCGAAGGGACGGCGCTGGGCCGGCTGCGCGTGACCGGAAAGATCGATGCCGAACCCAACGCGACCGTGTGGGTCGCGGTTCGGCCGGAAAAAATTCGCCTCATCCCGTGCGCAGTCGAGCCGACGCAACGCGCCAATGCGGAGAACTGCGTGCTCGCCACCGTGGTCGATATCGGTTATCTCGGCGACCTGTCGCTTTATAAGCTGCGCACCGAGGCCGGCGTGCCGCTGCAGGCGGCAATTGCCAATATCGGGCCGCTCACCGCGCGCGGGATTGGCTGGAACGACCAGGTGTGGCTGAGCTTCGCGCCGGAAGCCGCGATCGTGTTGAACCGGTGAGCGCAAGCCGCATGAACCCGCCAGCGCAACGCTCGCGTCTTGCCGGCATCGTTCTGTGGCTACCTTATGCGTGGCTGGTCGCATTTTTTTTGCTGCCGTTTTTGATCGTGCTCAAGATCAGCTTGTCGCAGAGCGCGATCGCGCAGCCGCCCTATACGCCGGTATTCGATTTATCCGCCGGCTGGAGCGGCGTGCGATCGTTTTTCGCGGGCCTATCGCTGGACAACTACGTCTTCCTCGGCTCCGACCCGCTTTATGTCGTTTCTTACATGAAGAGCCTGCAGATCGCGGCGTTTTCCACACTGCTGCTGCTGGTGATCGGTTACCCCATCGCTTATGCGATTACGCGCACACCGCCGCGCCTTCAGGCCGTCCTGGTGGTGCTCGTCATTTTGCCGTTTTGGACGTCGTTCCTGATCCGCATTTATGCCTGGATGAATATCCTACAGCACGACGGCCCGCTCAATCAGCTGTTGCTGGCGCTGCACGTCGTGCGCGAGCCGCCGGCGTGGCTTTCGACCAATACCGCGGTCTATATCGGCATCGTCTATTCCTATCTGCCGTTCATGGTGCTGCCGCTCTACGCGGCGCTGGAGAAGCTCGACCAATCCTTGCTTGAGGCGGCCGCCGATCTCGGCAGTCCGCGATGGCGGACGTTCTGGACCATCACCCTGCCGTTGTCGGCGCCGGGCGTGGTCGCTGGCTCGCTACTCTGTTTCATTCCGATCGTCGGGGAATTCGTCATACCCGATCTGCTCGGCGGTTCACAGACCGCCATGATCGGGCAGGCGATCTGGAGCGAATTTTTCGCCAACAAGGACTGGCCGACGGCCGCAGCTGTCGCCGTCGTCCTGGTCTGCCTTTTGGTCACGCCGATCGTGGTTTTCCAGCATCAGGCCATGCGCGGCATGGAACATGGTTAAGATGGAGCGCGGCTAATGCGCAAGCTGTCCGCATTCAACATCGCGGCGCTCGCTCTCGGCATCGGATTTTTGTACCTGCCGATCGTCATTCTCGTCGTCTATTCGTTCAACGCCTCGCGCCTTGTGGCGGTATGGGGGGGCTGGTCGATGCGCTGGTACACGGCGCTCACCCACGACGCGGCGCTCCTCCAGGCCGCATCGATCAGCTTTCGTGTCGCCTTCATCTCGGCTTTCATCGCGACGTTCTTGGGCACGCTCGCCGCGGTGGCGCTGGTCCGGTTTGGGCGTTTTCGCGGCCGGCTGCCGTTCGCCGCGATGATCTATGCGCCGTTAGTCATGCCCGAGGTCATTACCGGCCTGTCCATGCTGCTTCTGTTTGTGGCTGTTTCGATCGATCGCGGGTTTTGGACCGTGGTCATCGCCCACACCACGATGGCGACGTGCTTTGTGGCCGTTATCGTTCAATCGCGGCTTGTCGATTTCGACGTCAGCCTGGAAGAGGCCGCGATGGATCTCGGCGCGTCGCCGCCGCAGACTTTTGCGCTGGTTACCTTGCCGCTGATCTTCCCGGCAATCGCGGCGAGTTGGATGCTCGCTTTTGCGCTTTCGCTAGACGACTTGGTCATTGCCAGTTTCACCACCGGTCCCGGCGCAACGACATTGCCGATTCGTATCTATTCGGAGGTCCGCCTCGGCGTCAGCCCGGAAATGAACGCGGTGTGCACTATCGTCGTTGCCGTGGTCGGACTGGCCGCGATAGCGGCGTCGATCCTCACCAAGCTCAGCGCGGCGCGCGGGGCGCCGGCGCGCGTCCAATCTTGATCACCGCCGAGATGTGAAGCGGCTCGCAGGCGCGGTTGCTTATTGCCTGGAGTTCGGCGCACTGGGCGCGGCCGCCGGGGTGGCGGCGGGCGAGGCCGCCGGCGATGCCGTTTGCGGGGTGGCCATCAGTTGATCGATCACCGAGCGTACCGCGTCGCCGGCATTTAACGGCTTGCCGCCGCTGCCGAGAAGGGGTGCGGCCGCTCCGGAGCGCCGGATCAGGCTCTGCGCATCCGGCAGCATGATCGGGTCGTCCCACGGGCCTTGCACCACAAACGGCAGTTCAAATTGATCGGCGCTGGCGGTGGAGATCAGCGTGGCCACGCCTTTGAGATCGAGATCGCGGGTCGGCAGCGAGGCCTGTCCGGCAACCGCGAGGCGAACCGACGGGCCGGCGATATGCATATCGTCAATGGAGACCAGACCTTGGTTGACTTTGAGATTTATGGCGAGCTGATCGAACGGGGTGCGGCCGCTGCGGAAGTCGCCGCTGCCCGAGAGCGGGCGGCGTTCGAGGCGGCGCAACAATTGTTCGATATTGATGCCGGTCAGCGCGCCGGCGCTCGCATTCAGAGTGGCGGTACCATTGAGGCCGTGGGTGACGGCCAGGACCGAGTCGCCGGCGCCTTCGAGATTGACCGTCAAAGTGCCGCGGCCTTCGACCTTGTGCAGGCCGAATACCTGACCGAGACAATTATCCAAATCGACATCGGTGAACTGCATATGCGCGGTCGCGGCAACGCCGCCGTCGGCGCCGGCGAGACCGAGCGTCCCTTTGGCGAGCCCACCGAAGGCCTGCGATTCGCCGACGGTGATGTTGAGTTTGCTGTCGCGCATGGTGGCGGCGACGGCGGTGCGGCCCAACCGGGCGGTGGATATCTTGATGTTGGCGGCCGATAGCCGCAGATCGAGACTTAGATCGTTGAAGCCATCGAGCGTGATCGGCAGTTGACTCCAGTTGCGTTCGTTGCGCGCGAGCAGCCGAACTCCGGAAACATAGGGCGTCAGATCGAGCGTGTCGGACGCCAGCGTGCCTTGCACAAGCCGGTGCGGATCGGTCGATACGGTAAGCGCGCCTTCCGCGCTGTTGCCATCGAGCTCGACATTGACATTGGAGAGCGACGCCACGCGCCCGCCGATGTCGCTCTGCGCACGCAAGGCAAATCGCCCAAAGCCGCCAAACGGCAGCCGGTCATTGCCGATCCACCGCAGCGCCTCGCGAAGCGATGACGCCTCCACGCCGAGCGTGCCCTGGACTTTGAGCGTCGGTTCGTCGCTTGCCGAGCCGTCGAAAGCAAGCGTGAGCGGCACACTCGACAGCCGGATCTTAAGACCGGAACGGTCGCCGGTCAGCGCCGCCAGAAAATCGGTCAGCGTCAGGCTCGCTTCGACATTTTCCTTGTGCCAGGTGAAATGGCCGTTGGCGCCGAAGCTGCGCGAGATCGAAGGCCACGCCACTTGAAACTCGAGACCCTCCAGCCTTTCCGTCGCATCACTACGCGCGTCATAGAGAACGACGGTGCCCTCCTGAATGCCGATTTCTGAGAAAGTGGGGGCGCGCTCGGACTGCGGCGCAAGCGCGCGGGCGAGCGATGAAATCAGGCCCGACCAGTTGGATTCGCCCGCGGCCGAGAAGGCAACCTTGATGGTCGGACGCACCAGCGTCACGTCGGCGATTTCGATGCGCCCCGCTAACAGTGGAAAGTATCGTAGTCTAGCGACCAATTCGTCTGCGGCGACGGCCGGCTCGCCGCTCGGTTGATTGGCGAGCACGACGTTGCGGAAGCGCACGCCTCCCGATGGAAACAGCGACAATGAGATATCGTCGCCAAGCACCGGATCGAGACCGGTCGCACCGCGAATTTCCGCCTTGACCGCATCGCGGACCGATGCCGCCGGCAGCAGCAAATACACGCCGATCACGCTGACAAGCACCGCCGCAATAAGGGCGGCGGCGGCAATCGCAAGGCGTTTCAAGCCGAAAGCCGCGTTCACGGGACGCTGTTCCGATTGCTGTGGGGCTTAACCGATTATACCGGGCCGCAGATAGCCGGCAAACATGGCCATCATCTGTGTCGCTTTCGTGGCTTGTGGCCGCGGTGGCGGGGCGCTGCCTAGCCCAACAAAATGCGCTCGGGTGGGCCCGGATTCATTGAGCCCAGCTCATCGCGCGGCAGTTCGCCGGGACTGTAGCTCGCGCTCTCTTTCGCGCCCTTTCTCGCGTCCTTGGGCGACCTCGGCAATGAGCTTACTGATAATCGCATCGCCAAAGGATTCGAAATTCTTTGCCACCATGACAAAGGCGCCCGGGCCGCCGATAACGTTGGTACGGTAATAATGATCGAGCCCGCCGGGCGGATTGGTGTGCTCCGGATTCCAGGGCAGCGGAGTTTCGCTCAAGATCGCGAGTCCATTGATCGTCATTCCCTTCGCCACGGCTTGATCGCGCAGTTCGGTCACATCGCGGCCGGAATTATTGGTGCCGTCACCGGAAATATCGATGGCCTGCCGGCGCGCGCCAAACGGCGCGCGGGCGAGCTGGGCCATAGCGAATTCGATGGCGCCGCTGATCGAAGTGCGGTCGGCGAACGAGCGCGGCGATTCCAGCAGGCGATCGCCGAAATCTTTCGCCGATGCGGCATCGCCGACCGTCATCCAATCGACGACGGTGCGCTGTGCGCCGATCCCGGACCACTCGATGAAGGTCAATCCGATCCGGCCATTGCGGCCTGAGCGAATGGTATCGAGGACCCGCACGTCGGCGACCGCGGCGGCATAGCCGTCGCGCTGCAGCTGGAATTTTGCGGCATCGATGCTGCGCGACACATCGGCCGCCAGCACCAGCAAGAGATCCACATCGGCCGCGCGCGCAGCCGACACAGACAAGGCCACGCCGATGAGAAACAAAGCGCGGACGACTCGGCGGAGGAGGACTTGGCGAAGGAGGACTTGGCGGAGGCAGGTCGCCGCGTTCATTGTGGCAGCATCATCGGCAATCTCGGCAAACGCAAGGCCCGACGCGGCGCTGCGCCTTCAGTCGACGACCGTACGATTGCCCGGGAACGCGATCTCGACCAGAGTTCCGGCCTCCGGCGCGCTTTTGATCCGAAACTGCGCGTGATTGGCCTTGGCGAGCGCTTTGGTCAAGGGTAGCCCAAACTCGGTTTCACCCGTGCCGGACTTCGCCCAGGCGTCGATGTCGGCAAACGGCTCAAGCGCGGCGGCGATCTGTTTTTCGCTCATGCCGGCGCCGGTGTCGCGAACGCGCAGGATGGCTTCGCGCGCGTCGGAAAACACCGTCGAGACGATGATCTGACCGCCGGGACCGGTAAACTTGATCGCGTTCGACAGCAGGTTGAGCATTATCTGCTGCAACGCCCGTTCGTCGGCTTTGACGCGCGGCAATCCGGAGGTGAGCGCGCTGCGAATGATGATGCGCGCGCGGTTGGCTTGCGGCTGCATCATGCCGACGCATTGCTGGACAAGTTCATTCAGATTCACATTGGCAAAGGTCAGATCGATGCGCCCGCTCTCCAGCTTCGACAGGTCGAACAAGTCGTCGACCATCGACGACATATGCGCGGCGGCGGCGTGAAGATCCTTGATGTATTCGCGATAGCGCTCATTACCGATCGGCCCGAAGCGTTCGCTCATGATCGCTTCGGCAAAGCCGGAGATGGCGGTGAGCGGATTGCGGATATCGTGACTTATTCTGGCGACAAATTCCGCCTTGGCGGCCGCGGTGCGCTGCGCCTCGCGCTCGGCGAGTTCGTCGGTTGCGGTCGCCGCCGGTACGGCGGACGCGCCAGTGGACGCGCCTTGGGATTGGCTTTTGTTCAGAATGAGCGCCATCGCCGGCGCCGCGTTCCACGGCACGGCGACCATCCGCCCTTCCACCGGCAATCGCTCGCCGGACTCGGTAATGATCGCGGCCGCCGCGGCGCCACTCTCGGCAAATACGGTACCGGCGCCAGGTTCGGCGAACAGCCTGTTCAATCCTCCGGCCGCCTCGATCGCCGCCACATCGCTGTAGCCGCTCAAATCCAGGAAATGCCGATTGGCGTACAGCAGTTCGTCGTGACGGTAGACCAGAATGCCGAGCGGAATACGGTCGAGGAAAGCCGGGGCAAGCGATTGCTCCGCCACCGGCCTGACACCATCAAGCTCTTGTTCGCTCGCCGCGTCATGCGCCGGTTCGCTCGCGGCTTGGCGCGGTTCTTCGTTTTGCTCTTGGCTCTGTTCTTGGCTCTGTTCTTCGCTCTGCTCTTGGCTTTCGCTGCGGCTTGCTTCGTTCGCTTGCGTATCGGGCTGTTCGGTTTCGTCGGCGCTGTGCTCTGATTCTTGGTTGTCGTCTTGGCTCGCTTCTTCGCCGAACTCCGCGTTGTTTTCCTGATTGAGCGCTTGGCTCAAGACCTGCCGCAACTCGTCCTGGCTCAGGGCTTGGTCCTGGCTCGCGGCCAGTTCTTGCGCCACGGCCTCGGCGGTTGCCGCGGCGTGTGGGCCGCGCAGGCGCGAAGTCAGTTCTTGCGCCAGTTCGCGAAAGGCGCGCCGCTCGATGGGGGTCAAGCTCGGCGCCGGTTTCGGCTCAACCGCGGCCGGGCGAAATGGCACCACCTTCGCCGAACTCGGACCGGCGTCCGCCAGCGCTGGGTCCGGCGCTGCCGTGGTAGCGCGGTCGAGCGGCACGGCCGGACTGAGCGCCGGCGCCGGTGCGCTCTTACCGCGCGGTGCCTGCCCCAATCCGTTGATCTGAGCCAAGTCGCGGCACACGCCGAAGCCACGATAGCCGCGGAAGCTCCGGTCGCGATCGAATACCGGAAGGCCGGAAAGTTCGATCGGCAGACGCAGTTCCGAATGCCAATCGGAACCTGGCGGCGCGAGGATCGGCCATGAAACGGCAATCCCGCTCCAGGTTTCGTGGCTCTCGACCGCGGCGGCGACCAGATCGGCCGGATCGAGTTCCAATTCGGCAGCGATGTCGCGCCACGGCCGACCGAGCAAGGCAGCGCCCCCTCCGATCAACTGGAGGAATTCGTCCGACGCGATGGTGAAGCGGCCGTCGGCGTCCATGTCCCAGACGAAGCGCAGCGGATGCCGGCGTTGCAATGACGTCTCCGCGGCCGCTCGCGCCGGCGCGGCGGCCGGTGTTCCGATACCCGATGCTGGCGCGGACGACATTGGCTCGGCTGACCTGTTTTGACTTCCTGGCGCCGTCTCGAATTCGAGCTGGGTTGCGAGCGCCAAGTTTGCTTCCAGGTTTGCTTGCCGTGCCGGCTGCTGCAGGATCACAAGCACAACGCTGCTGGGGCCTTGGCCGAGGCAGGCGAGCAGGATGTCGCAGGCATCGCCGTTGAGCTTCGCGGCGGTATTGGCGGTGCCGGTCTGCAACGCGGCTGCGGCAAGCACCTCAAGTCCGAGCGCCGCCAGCGTACTGGTTCCGTCAAGCCAATGTTGCGCTTGGGCATTGGCATAAACGAGCCGGCCGTCAGGCACAAAGGCCGCGGCAGGATCGGCGTCGTCATCCAAGAGCCGCTGCACGCGCTCGGCCAGCGTCAGCGCCGGCCCCGCCGGCTCGGCGGCGACAATAAGCACTGCCCCACTGCCGTCGCCAGCGGCGATCCGCGAGCAGGTACAGGTCAGCGCACGGCCGAGGTTGCCACCGAAGCCGCGCAAACGTTCCAGGCGCTCTTGCCCGCCGGACGGCAGCGTGGCGGCCAGGCGAAGCACCTGCGCGGCGGGAACTTCGTTGACGGAAAAACGCCGGTTGGCGCAAGCCCTTGAGGTTGCCGCCCCGAAAATCGCGGCGCCGACCGCATTGGCCCAGAGCATTTGCGAGCCGTCGGCGCTCCAGAGCCAGGCGGGCCACTCTGCCGTCGCCAGCGACGCAAGACGCGGATGCCGGAACACGGCGCGCTCACTCCCCACGGTGGACATGCGGACGGAACTCGGTTGCTAAACGAATTCTTAATAATCCGAGGCGTTTGCCGCGTCCATGCCGGCCCGCTGTGGCTTAATACGAGAAGCCGGGATAACCTTAATTGCCATGGAAATGCCGCAGGAAATGCCAAAGGAAATGCCGTGAGCGTCAGGGGCGTCCGGCCAATCTGGTTCCAACCGCGCCGGTTCTCGGCTGGCGGATAGAAGGAGCCTGCAATGGCCAAGGATCCATTCGAGCCATTTACCATTCCGACCGAGATGCGCGCATTTGCCGAACGTAGCGTGGCGCAGGCGCGCGAGGCATTTACCGGCTTTGTGGATGCCGCGACCAAGGCGGTCGGCCAGATGCAGGGCAGCGCCCAGGCCGCGCACAGCGGCGCCGCCGAGATTGCGCAGAAATCGATCTCCTATGCCGAGCAGAACGTGGCCGCGACTTTCGATTTCGCCCAGAAGCTGATGAAAGCAAAAGACGGCGCCGAGGTGTTGGGCCTGCAGTCCGAATTTTTGAGCCGGCAAATGCAGGTGCTTTCGACCCAAGTGCAGGACCTCGGCCAAAGTGCCGCCAAAATTGTGGTCGATGCTGCTAAGCCTAAGATTTAGTTCCGACACACGCCGGAAAAGTTTCAAAATCCAAGTAAATCCAGGCCATTATCCGATCTTTGTGCATTGCAATAATTTCTATTGCAATGCACCAAAAGGGATGTTATTTAATGGTACGGAAGAGCTCGGGTGCAAGTCGGTACAGCGTCGGCCCGGGACTTAGAAAATGGCAGGCAGCGCGCAACGGGCGGCGCGGCCATGACCAAAAACACTTTCTCCGTGAGTGAGCAGCCCCAAGTGTCAAAGAGCGAAAGATCAAGGATCGTGTCATGGCGGAAGCCGCAACTACCTCCCCCAAAGTGAAGTCGAGCAAGCCCTCAGTCGGCGCGTTTGAAATGCCGAAATTTGAAATCCCCAAGTTCGAGATTCCCAAGGTCGAGATGCCCGCTGCATTCCGTGAATTTGCCGAGCGTGGCGTGGCGCAGGCCAAGGACACCTACGAAAAGATGAAGGCGGCCGCGGAAGAGGCCACCGACGTTCTCGAGACCACCTATTCGACGGCGACCAAGGGCGCCTCCGATTACGGGCTCAAGGTCATCGAGGCGGCGCGCCTGAATACCAACGCCGCGTTCGATTTTGCCGGCGAGCTGATCACGGCGAAGACCCTGTCGGAAGTGATCGAGCTGTCGAGCGCCCATGCGCGCAAGCAGTTCGAGGCTCTCACCGAACAGAGCAAGGAACTCAGCGCGCTCGCGCAGAAGGTCGCGACCGAGACCGTCGAGCCGATCAAGAGCGGCGTCAACAGGGCGTTCAGCAAGGTCGCTTAATTCGGCCTTCGCGAACGGCATCGCCAAAAGTTAAAGCGCGAGGGGAAGCCCGGGCATGGCCCGGGCTTTTGCTTTGTGTGGGATAATATTCGCGCCTGAATTGGTTACCCGCGACCCGCCTACGCTCGCTAGACGAGCTTCGGCGGGTTTGGGGTCCGCCGAAGCACAGAGCGCGAAGGCGGAAAGCCGAGACCCAGGAGTTTTCGCAATTTTAGCCGTTCTGGATTCCCGCTTACGCCGGGAACGAGCGCGAGAGTTTACCGTTCATTGCATTGCGCCAGCTTGCCAAAATGGGAGCTTACTCATACGTTTCGGCCGCTTGCGCATGATCCCGAAAAGTGGATACCCGTTTTCGGAAAAGATCATGCGCAAGGCAAAAGCCGCGACCCGTGCAGCTGTAGCTCAGTTGGTTCAGAGCGCCTGACTGTGGATCAGGAGGTCGGTGGTTCGAATCCACCCAGCTGTACCAGCTAATATATTGAATACATGCGCGTAATCAGGAGCATTGTTGCGGCCGGACACGGAGTTTCTGCCTTCAGGAACCACCGCGGAACCACGGCATGACATTATATTATTATCCGCGCTTCCCCCGTTGAGACCGAATATAGACCTCTGGAATCACGCCACGGCCGCGTCCGGCAGCGTCAGCATCGTCAAAATTTCTTGGTCGGGAAGCAGAAAGGACTGCTCGGTAACCTCGAACCGATCCGATCCTTTGAAATCGAACCACGCGTCGGCCGGCATCTTCCTGCGTTCTGCGCCTGGCACAAGCGCCTCTCCTCCGACTTAGCTCAGCTTGAGGCCGTCAGCGGTCTCGACAAACTGGGCGACATCCTCAAGGGCTTGTTCGGATCGCGGCCAGCGGCCGCTGCGATCGACTCGCTCACCGAGCGCGTCTCGACGGCGCGGCGCGCCGGCAACCTGAGCGTGGCTCCCGCCGTCGGCCTTAGCGTCAGCGCAATCCCGGTGTCGACGCCGGTGCGGGACAACACGTTCTACGGCCGCGGCCGCTAGCGATGCGGATGTCCGGGCGAAAGCCGCTGACGGCGGCACAGCAGTTCGTCAATCTCCGCGGCAATCCGATCAGCCGTGGAGAAGGTAAATTGCAGACCGGGCTACTGACCTGGCGTTACTCGGCGACGCCCTTTCCGATCTGCAGGGATTACGTCGTCAGGATTGAGTTCAATCAGGGCGGCAGGCCAGAGATCTTTGTCGATAGTCCGGATCTGCATGCGCTCGCCGGTGGCCGGCGAATTCCCCACCTCTACGAGCAGAAACCGCCCAAGCTCTGCCTGTATCTGCCTCGGAATAGCGAATGGCAGTCCTGGATGCGCCTCGATCAGACGATCGTGCCGTGGACCGCGCTGTGGCTTTTCTACTTCGAGGAGTGGCTCGTATCCAACGACTGGAAGGGCGGCGGTATGCACCCGGAAGTCAAGGAGGATCATGAGGAGGCGGCATGAACGGATCCAATGGCGGCGCGCCAGCCGAGGGCAAGTTCTTTCGAATCCTGTCGCTCGACGGCGGTGGCATCCGCGGGGTGTTTCCGGCCGCGTTCCTCGCGCGCCTCGAAGAGCACCTGGAACACCCGATCGGCCGCTACTTCGATCTTATCGCGGGCACCTCGACCGGCGGGATCATCGCCATTGGACTTGGCCTCGGGCTGTCAGCAGGCGACATCCTCAAGCTTTACGTCGAGCAGGGGCCGGCGATCTTCGACCAAGAGCACGGCACCGTGGAGAACTGGGTGCGTCAGAAGCTGCGCCGCTTGGCGCATCTGCTCGTCACCAAGCATTCCTCGAAGCCGCTATGGCGCGCGCTTGAAAGCGTGCTCGGTCGGCGGAAGCTCGGCGAGAGCCATACCCGGCTCGTCATCCCAGCGTGGCATCCGATTCTGGAGCGCGTTTACATCTACAAGACCGCGCATCATCCCAGGCTCGAAACGGATTACAAGCAGCTGGCGATTGACGCCGCTATGGCTACTGCAGCTGCGCCGACGTTCCTAAAGCCTCACATGACCGAATCAGCTGTTGAACTCATCGATGGCGGCGTGTGGGCTAACGACCCTATCGGTGTCGCCACGATCGAGGCGATCGGCCTGCTGGGCTGGCCCGGCGACAGGCTCAAGATCCTGTCGATCGGCACGATCAACGAGCCCGGCAGCCTACCGCGGTTGAGAGGCAAGCTGGCGATGGTGGCGTCGGTGACGAGGCTGTTCATGGCGGGCCAGGCGCACAGCGCGCTTGGCACCGCTTCGCGGCCCAATCGCGTGTGCTTATCCAAGGCATAGAGCGGCACATCGGCGGCTTTGACCAGAGGCGGGACGGCGCAATCGCAGACCCGGTTTTCGCTGTTTCGTGCTGCAAGCCAGATCAACGGCACCATGGCCGTGATCGGCTCTCGGGTTCGCGCAGCCGCGATCCCGGTGGCTGCGACCAGTTCCTCGGGCACTTCCAGTTCGCGAAACGTAGTCAGAAGGGCCTCCAGACCGCCTGTGCCCCGCGAAATGTCGCCATGTGACCCAATGCCCAACGCGGACAAAGCAGCGACAGCTCGCTGCGGCAAGCCCAGGCCCT
>DATAYT010000223.1:0-27578 GCA_036272395.1 Xanthobacteraceae bacterium | reverse complement strand
ATGAAGCTGTGCTACAGCTCGAAGCTGGCAGTGCGCGCAATGAATTCTTACTCGTTGCCTATCAGGATGGCGGCTTAATCTCAGTGTCGGCCACCAATCTTCCCTTCCAGGAGAAAGCATTATCCGCAGATTGGTGGGGTCCTTCGTATTAAGGCCTTGCTGCGAGCTTCAACACTATCCTGCGAACCTGCCTCACCTCACCCTCCTGCGCACCAGCATCAGCATGCCGCTCCAGCCGAACGAGATGCAGAGTCCGATCAAGAGCGCCCACCACGAGCCGAGCGGCTCGGCGAGATAGTGCACGGCCATAAAGGCCAGCGTCAGCCCGATCAGCGCCACCTGGGCATGCGCCATGACGCTTGCCGTCGCCTTGCCGCCGACGCGCGGGTGCAAAATGACGATCGAGCTGCAAAACACAATCGGGAACAGCGCGAACATTCCGGAAGCGAACGAGCCGATGCTGTGGCTCGCCGTGGTCACGATCACGACCACGGTCGCGGCGGCGAGCGCGCGCAGCGGAATGTCGTAACGCGTGCGCAGGAATTTTTTCGGCGGCGCCGAACTGCGATAACGCCAGCTCAGCGGAACGGTCACGGCGTAGACGGCAGCGTTGAGCGCCAGTGCACTCAACGGCGTCCAATCGAATTGCCGCACCACGGCCGCGCACGCAAACCAGACCAGCAAAGCCGCGCCGAGGCTGAGCACCAGGCCACGACCTTGCGCCAGCACCGCATAGACGGCGGCAAAGATCGCAACCGCCGCGCCGATCGCCATGCTGCCGACCGCACTTGCGGCAATAAAGTCGGGCGGATGTTCGAGCGCGAGGATGACGTAAGCCGCGCCGGCGGCGGTCGGAAGCGCGGCGATCATCGCGCCGATGAACGGGCCCGAGCGCTCGACCACGAGCGAAATGAAGACGACGACGGCCGCCGTCATCACCATCTTGAAAACGAGTTCGAGCCAGAACGCGAGATCGGGGGGCATGTGAAAGTATTAGCTGGTCATTCCGGCCGAGCGAAGCGAGAGCCGGAATCCATAATCACGGTTAGAGAAATACTGCGCCGATAGTGAGTATGGATTCCGGGTTCGCGCCTATCGGCGCGCCCCGGAATGACATGAAGTATCACGTCCGCTGCAGCGTGATCGCAACCGGCGGGCCGCTGCGGATGGTCTGATAGACCACGCAATAACGTTCGGTGAGCTTGAGCAGTTGATCGAGCTTGTCGGCTGGCACATCGGTATCGAGGTCGAAGCGGAGCCGGATTTGCGCAAAACCGACCGGCGCGTCCTTGGCGACCCCGAGCGTGCCGCGAAAATCGAGATCGCCTTCCGCCGACACCGTTCCGGCGCGAAGCCGAATGTCGAGCGCGGTGGCAACCGCTTTGAGCGTCACTCCGGCGCAGGCGACCAGAGCTTCGAGCAGCATATCGCCGGAGCACAATTCCAGGCCGGAGCCGCCGGTCGCCGGATGCAGCCCGGCGACCGCGAGCGCGCGCCCGGTCTCGACCTTGCAGACGATGTTGGTGTCGTCGAGTGCGCCTTTGGCTTTCAGCGTAATCAGGCCGGCCTTGGGATCGGCCTTGTAGCGTTCTTTGATCGGCGCTTGCAGCGCGCGCAACGCGGCGGAGTCCATTGGAGATTTTCCTTTCAATCAGATGCAATACGTCAATGGAATGTGGGATTTCAGAAGTCAGATATATTTATCATTTGCACACTGTCATCTGATATCTGACTTCGGATTCCTGTCACCACCACATCGCCGCGCCAGCTTCCGCCTTCTGCTCGTCCTCGGCGCCAGCCGGCGCGCGGTTGAGCGAGCGGTCGAGCGCGGCCAAGACGCGGCGCTTGACGAAATCGAACGCGGCGGACTGGCGGTCGCGCGGCCGCGGCAGGTCGACGCCGATCTCATCGAAAATGCGGCCGGGCCGCGGGCACATCACCATGATGCGATCGGCGAGCACGATCGCCTCGTCGACGTCGTGGGTGACCACAATCAAAGTCGGCTTGGCGTCAGCCCACAGATCAAGCAAATGATCCTGCAGATCGGTGCGGGTGAAAGCGTCGAGCGCCGAAAACGGCTCGTCAAGCAGAAGCACTTCCGGCCGCGGCACCAAAGCCCGCGCGATGGCGACGCGCTGCGCCTGGCCGCCCGATAATTCACGCGGCCACATCGAGGCCTTATCGGCGAGGCCGACGCGGCGGAGCGCCGCGGCGACGCGCTCGGCGCGCTCGGCCTTTGGCCGCCCATTGAGGCCGAAGCCGACATTATCGGCGACTTTCAGCCAGGGCAGGAGCCGCGGCTCCTGAAAGATGATGCCGATTTTCTCATGTGGCGCGCCGATTCGCTCGCCGTCGAGCTTCACCGTGCCTGCGCTCGCCGGATCGAGTCCGGAAATGGCGCGGAGCAGCGTCGACTTCCCGCAACCCGAGCCGCCGATCACGGCGACGATTTCGCCAAGCTCGACTTCAAGCGACACGCCGCCGAGCGCATGCACGCCGTTGGGATAGGTCTTGCTGATATGGTCGAGCACAAGCATCGCGGTGCTAACTCACTTTTCCCGGATGCGGTGGAGCGCGCAATAGCGCGTTCACGCGCGTCCTCGACGCGCTATGGGTGCACCGCTGATCCGTGATCTTCTCAAACACAGCGTTCGTAACGATCCCGGGTCTGCAGCGCATCATTTCATACTGCGCTGCGCCCGGGATACGGTTTCTAGTCATGCCGCACCACGTCTTCCCAGCGCAAAAACGGCGCCGCGGCGAGCGCGATCAGCCAATCGGTAGCCTTGCCGACGATGGCGAAGGCAACGATGGCGGCAATGATTTCGGCCGGCTTGCCGAGCTGCTGGCCGTCGATCAGCAAATAACCGAGACCTTCGGACGCACCCATCAGCTCGGCGGCGACGACGAACATCCAGCCGAGCCCGAGCCCCGAGCGCAGCGAAATCACATAAGCGGGCAGCACCGCCGGCAGCAAAATCCGCCGCACCATTTCAAAATCGGACAGCCGGAAAGCGCGGCCAACTTCGACGAGCTTGCGATCGACCGATTGGATCGCGCCCATCAGGCCGAGATAGACTGGAAAGAACACGCCGACCGCAATCAGCGTCACTTTGGACGCCTCGAAAATCCCGAGCCACAAAATGAACAGCGGGATCCAGGCGATCGACGGAATCGCGCGCAAGGCCTGCAGGCTGGGATCAAGAAGCCGCCGCAAGAGCGGCGAATAACCGGTCGCCGCGCCGACCACGGTCGCCACCGCGGCGCCGAGCGCGAAGCCGGCGGCGACGCGTGACAAAGTAATCAAGGTGTCGCGCTGCAATTCGCCGGTGCGAGCCAAATCGACGAAGGTCTGGAAGACGACCGAAGGCGGCGGCGCCAGGCGCCCGGTCGACCACCCGAGCCGCACCACGATTTCCCAGGCCACCGCCAGCGCCACCGGCACAATGAGGCCCAGAGCCGGCCGGATGAACCGCGCGCGGCGGCTCCCCGCCGAACGTTCCTGCGCCGGTGTGCCTTCCGCAGCGAGTGTCATGCTGACAAGAGACATGGTGCAATGACCAAATGCAATGCGGTCATTTCCCGGGCGCAGCGCACCACCATAAGCGCGTTCACGCGCGTCCTCGCGCGCTGTGGTGGTGCGCTGCAGACCCGGGATCGTCAGGGACTCGGCGTTTGGAACGATCCCGGAAATTTAAGCCGCGCCGACAAAACGATCGTCGACCAGATCGTCGAGCGCTTTCTTGATGTCGACATTGCCGGGGATGACTCCGGCCTGCTGCAGCGCCAATCCCGCCTTGAGGATGGTGTCGCGCTGCGGCGCGCCGATACGGTTGAAAGTAAGATCGGTGCGCTCCTTGAGCTGGATATCGACCACCGCGCCGGGAAGCTTGGTCGCCTCGATGAACACGCGCTTCTCGTCGTCGTAGTTCGCCAGGCAATATTTGCGCGCGTTCTCGTAAGTCGCGAGCACCCGCCGCGTCAGGTCGGGATAGGTTTTGAGAAACTCCTCGCGGCCATTGAGGATGCCGTAAGTGTTGGCGTCCTTGTTGCGATAGAACAGCCGCGCCCCGTCTTCGACCTGCGCCTGCGCCATCATCGGATCGAGGCCGGCCCAGGCATCGACGTCGCCGCGAATGAGCGCGGTCTTGCCGTCGGGATGCTGCAGCAGCACCTCGCTGATGTCCTTCTCGCTCAAGCCCACCGAGAGCAGAGCGCGGACCAAAAAAATGTGCGGATCGGTGCCGCGGGTCACCGCCACGCGCTTGCCTTTGAGGTCTTCGATTTTGTTGATCGACGTGTCTTTCCGCGTCACCAGCGCCGTCCATTCCGGTTGCGAATAGACATAGATCGACTTGATCGGATTGCTGTTGATCTTGCTCAGAAGCGCGGCCGAGCCCGCGGTCGAGCCGAAATCGATCGAGCCGGCGTTGAGGAATTCCAGCGCCTTGTTGGAGCCGAGCGACTGCACCCAGCGGACGCCAATGCCGTCCTTGGCGAATTCCTTTTCCAGTAGGCCTTTCTCCTTGAGCACCATCGACACCGGATTGTAGGTCGCCCAATCGATGCGAATTTCCGACGGCTTGTCGGCGGCGCGCGCCGGACGGCCAAAGGCAAAGGGTGCAAGGGTTGCAAGCGGGGAAAGCGCGGCGCCCGCGGCGCCGGCAAGGACATTGGCGATGACTTGGCGGCGATGAAGCATGACAACCTCCAAACTATGTTTTTTCCATAGAAGGGGCCGTCAGAGGCGTCAATCGGAAAAAATGACTACGTAATGGCACTAACATAGAATTATTGCGCCGAAGCTGTGGCCAGAGACGGCCAAGGACTTGGCCGGCGCCATCGCGTTCGCCACAGCCGATCCCGACGGTGCGCGATCAGGATGGCGTCGGATCGCGATGACACTCCTCGCCCGCTCCGCTAAGCGTAATAGCAATGCTGGACATTCAACGATCGCCGCGCACCGCCAGTGAATTGATCGACCCGGCCGCGGTCGCCGCCGATCTTAAAGTATTGGCCGAGCGCCATGCCGGCCGTGACCTCGAATTGCGCACGGCCGTCGCCCAGCGTCTCAAAGCGGCGCTGACGCAAGCCCGCGCCCGCGCCGAAGAGCTATTGCTCAGAGATCGCCACGGCCGCCGTTGCGCCGAGCGGCTCGCTTTGCTGCAGGACGAGATCATCCGCATCCTGTTCGAATTTGCCGGCAGCGAGCTTTACCCATCGCGGGCACCGTCGGAGGCCGAGCGCATGGCGGTGGTCGCGACCGGCGGCTACGGCCGCCGGCTGTTGGCGCCGGGCTCGGACATCGATCTTCTGTTTCTGCTTCCCTACAAGCAGACTGCGTGGGGCGAGTCCGTCGCCGAGGCCCTGCTCTATTGCCTGTGGGATATGGGACTGAAGGTCGGCCACGCCACGCGCTCGGTCGACGAATCGATCCGCCAGGCCAAGGCGGACATGACCATCCGCACCGCGCTGCTTGAGTCGCGGTATTTGTTCGGCGACGTCAAGCTCTACAACGAGCTGACCGCCCGCTTCGACAAGGAAGTGGCGCAAGGCAGCGCCGCCGAATTCGTCACCGCCAAGCTCGCCGAGCGTGAGCAGCGCCATCGCCGCGCCGGCCAGTTCCGCTATGTGGTCGAGCCCAACGTCAAGGACGGCAAAGGCGGCCTCCGCGACCTGCATACTCTGTTCTGGATCGCCAAATACGTTTACCGCGTGCGCGAGCCGGAAGAGCTGATCGAGCGCGGCGTCTATGACCGCGACGAATACAATCTGTTTCGCCGTTGCGAGGATTTCCTGTGGTCGGTCCGCTGCAACATGCATTTCGTCGCCGCCCGCGCCGAAGAGCGCCTGTCATTCGACATCCAGCGCGATATCGCGGTGCGGCTCGGCTACACCGCGCATCCCGGCTTGCGCGATGTCGAGCGTTTCATGAAACATTATTTCCTTACCGCCAAGCATGTCGGCTATCTGACCGCCATCCTCTGCGCCGGCCTCGAGGAGCGGCAGGCCAAGCCGGCGCCGGTGTTAAGCCGGATGATGGCGCGATTGCGCCCGGCGCCGAGTCCGAAAAAACTGAGCGACGACTTCATTGTCGACAATAACCGCATCAATATCGCGCGCGCCGACGTGTTCCGGCGCGATCCGGTCAATCTGATCCGGATGTTCCGGCTGGCGCAGCAGCACAATCTCGAATTTCATCCCGAGGCGCTGCGCGCGGCGACCCGTTCGCTCAAGCTGATCGACAAGAAAGTGCGCGACGACGGCGAAGCCAATCGCCTGTTCCTGGAAATCCTGACCGCTCCGGACACCGCGGAAATCGTGCTCCGCCGCATGAACGAAGCCGGCGTGCTCGGCGCCTTCGTCCAGGCCTTCGGGCGCATCGTCGCGATGATGCAGTTCAACATGTACCATCACTACACGGTGGACGAGCACCTGATCCGCTGCTTCGGTACGCTTAACGAGCTCGCGCGCGGCGACAACCCGGAAACCGCGCTTGCCAGCGAACTAATAAAGACGATCCAGCCGCAGCACAGGCCGGTTCTCTGCGTCGCATTATTCCTGCATGACATCGCCAAAGGCGGGGTCGAGGATCACTCGATCGCCGGCGCCCGGCTGGCCCGCCGCTTCGGTCCGCGCCTGGGCTTGAGCGCCGCGGACACCGAACTCGTCGCCTGGCTCGTCGAAGTGCATCTGGTGATGTCGACCGTGGCGCAATCGCGCGACCTGTCGGACCGCAAGACCATCGAGAATTTCGCCGCGGTGGTGCAGTCGCTGGAGCGGCTCAAGCTCTTGACGATTCTCACCACCGCCGACATCCGCGCCGTCGGCCCCGGCGTGTGGAACGGCTGGAAGGCGCAACTCATTCGCACGCTCTATTACGAAACCGAGCCGGTGCTCACCGGCGGCTTTTCCGAGGTCAATCGCGCGCAGCGTGTCGCCCGCGCCCAGGCCGAATTCCGCGCCGAGCTCGCGGACTGGTCGGCGACCGAGCTCGACGCCTATCTCGAGCGGCACTATCCGGCCTATTGGCTCAAGGTCGATTTGCCGCACAAGCTCGGCCACGCCCGGTTCGTGCGGAGAACCGAGGCGGCCGGGAAAAAACTTGCCACCCAGGTCGGCTTCGATGTGGCGCGCGGCGTCACCGAGCTCACGGTGTTCGCGCCGGATCATCCGTGGCTCCTCTCGATCATCGCCGGCGCCTGTGCGCTCGCCGGCGCCAATATTGTCGACGCGCAGATCTACACCACCACCGACGGACTCGCGCTCGACACCATCGCGCTGTCGCGCGAATTCGAGCGCGACGAGGATGAGGCGCGGCGCGCGGCGCGGATCGGCGACGCTATCGAGAAGGCGGTGCGCGGCGAGCTCAAATTGCCGGAGACGGTTGCCAAACGTGCGCCGCCGAAGGGCCGCCTGAAGGCTTTCGCCATCGAGCCGGAAGTCACCGTCAACAATCAATGGTCGAACCGCTACACCGTGGTCGAAGTCACCGGGCTCGACCGGCCGGGACTGCTTTTCGAGCTGACCACGACGCTGTCGAAGCTCAATCTCAATATTGCGTCCGCGCATGTCGCGACCTTCGGCGAGCGCGTGGTCGACGTATTTTATGTCACCGATCTCACCGGCGCGCAGATCACGACGCCGACGCGGCAGGCGGCGATCAAGCGGCCGCTGCTCGCCTTGTTCGCCACGCCCGCGGCCGAGACCAAGCCGGCCAAAGCGGCGGGATAATAAAAGGCCGTCATCCTGAGGTGGCCCGCAAAGCGGCCCTCAAAGGATGCGGCCTGGGAGTCAGGGGCCGTCGCCCTTCGAGGCTCGCTACGCTCGCACCCCAGGGTGACGGTGGAGGGCCACCGGCTCCCCCAAGTAACCGCCCCTTAAACCCGGCAAATTACGGTCAATCGCTGGGGTAAGTGCGCCGGGGACGGGTCTATGGCGTGGCGAGAGGGACGAAAGCGCGGCGGCGGCACGAGCCTCGATCTGGAGCTGTCGCCCGAGGACCGCGTCGACGCGCCGTCCGAGGCCCCGAGCAAGAGCCCAAGAAAACCCGCAGCTTCCCCTTCGCGGCGGCGGCAGCGCAGTCGCGATGATGCTTCGCCGCGCAAGCGCAAGCGCGGCGGCAAACGCCGCGTGCTGCTCCGCCGCACGTTCTACTGGGGCACGGTCTTGGCGCTGTGGGCGCTGATCGCCGGCATCGGCGTGCTGGCCTGGATCTTCATTCATCTGCCGCCGATTCAGTCGCTGGAAATTCCCAAGCGCCCGCCGTCGGTGCTGATCCTCGGCGACAACGGCACGACGCTGGCGACGCGCGGCGACATGGGCGGCGCCGCGGTGCCGATCGGCGAATTGCCCGATTACGCGCCGAACGCCTTCATCGCCATCGAGGACCGCCGCTTCTACAGCCATCACGGCGTCGATCCCTTAGGCATCACGCGCGCGCTGGTCGCCGATGTGCTGCGCCGTGGCACGGCGCAGGGCGGTTCGACCATCACCCAGCAGCTCGCCAAGAATCTTTTCCTCACCCAGGAACGCACCGTCACCCGCAAGCTCCAGGAAATCGTGCTGGCGCTGTGGCTCGAACACAAATATTCCAAGCGGCAGATCCTCGAACTTTATCTCAACCGCGTCTATTTCGGCGCCGGCGCCTATGGCATCGAAGGCGCGGGCCAGCGCTATTTCGGCAAATCGGCGCGGCACTTGACGCTTGCCGAAGCGGCGATGCTCGCCGGCTTGGTGCAGGCGCCCTCGCGCCTCGCGCCGAACCGCAATCCGCAGGGCGCCGAGCGCCGCGCCGCGATCGTGCTCGCCGACATGGTCGAATTGAAAATGATCGCACCAGGCGCCGCCAAGCTCGCGCTCGCGCATCCGGCGCACGCGATCAAACCGCCCGCCGCCGGTTCGGTCAACTACGTCGCCGACTGGGTGATGGATGCGGTCAACGATCTGATCGGGAAATTCGAAGAAGACATCGTCGTTGACACCACCATCGATCCCACGTTGCAGAACGCCGCCGAGCACGCGCTCGCCGACACGCTCAATCAGAAAGGCGAGCGGCTCAATATCGGCGAGGGCGCGGTCGTGGCGATGACGCCGGACGGCGTGGTGCGGGCGCTGGTCGGCGGCCGCGATTACGGCGAAAGCCAATTCAACCGCGCGGTTGACGCCAAGCGCCCGCCCGGTTCGGCGTTTAAGCCTTTCGTCTATCTCACCGCGCTCGAACACGGGCTCACGCCCGACACCGTGCGCGAGGATGCGCCGATCGCGGTGAAGGGCTGGCGGCCGGAAAATTACGAGCGGCAATATCTCGGCGCGGTGACGCTGCGCCAGGCCCTTGCCGAGTCGCTCAACACCGTCTCGGTGCGGCTCACGCTGGAATTTACGCCACAGGCGGTGGTGCGCACCGCCTACCGGCTCGGCATCGCCTCGATGCTCGAACCGAATGCGTCGATTGCGCTCGGCACTTCGGAAGTCTCCCCGCTCGAACTCGTTTCCGCCTACGCCACATTCGCCAATGGCGGGATTGCGGTCACCCCGCATGTGGTGGAGCGGATTCGCACCGCCGACGGCAAGGTGCTTTACGGCCGCGCGCAGCAACCACTCGGGCGCATCGTCGATGCCCGCTATGTCGGAATGATGAATACGATGCTGCACGAGACGCTGGTCAGCGGCACCGCGCGCGCCGCAAGCCTTCCCGGCTGGCAGGCCGCCGGCAAGACCGGCACCAGCCAGGATTTCCGCGACGCCTGGTTCATCGGCTACACCTCGCGGCTGGTCGCCGGCATCTGGCTCGGCAACGACGACAATACCCCGACCAAACACGCGGTCGGCGGCGGGGTACCGGTCGAAATCTGGAGCCGTTTCATGCGCACCGCGCTTTCCAGGGAGGCGCCGGCGCCGCTGCCGGGCCTATCCGAGCCGGGCTGGTTCGGCGCACCGTTCGGTGCGCCGGCGCCTGCACCGCCGGCTCCAGTTGCTGAACAACCGAGCGCGCGGCCGGATAGCGGCGGCCTCGACTCCTGGCTCCTCGACAAATTGTTCGGACGGCGCTGAGCGAAAACTCCTCGAGCCGCAATCTGTCAGTCTGTTTTTTCCACCGCTCCGGCCAAACCGCGCCACGACCGCGCCATTTTGATCGCTTAGTGGCTGATCCAATGGTAGGGATCAGCCTGGGGTGGTGCTGAACTAGCGAATGACGGGGAGGGTCCCATGCGTATTCTCGGCGTATGGGCGATCGAGTTCATAAAGCTTCTGGCCAGGCGGCGGCTTCATCCGCTCAATGCCGAATGTCCCATATGCCATCAGATGGTGCGGCTGCATTACAACAAAGCGGGTCGGCGGCATTTGTTCGCGCACGCGCGTGCCTATTCCCGCACACTGTATGAAGGCTCGCGCTACGGCGCGCATTATGCGGCGAAAATAAAATGTTTCGGCTCAGGCGCGCTGGCGAAGTTCGATCCGCGGCCGAATGAACTCCAGTCGTTCAATCTGCCAAAGTCGCTTGAGGCAGAAGGCTGAATTTCACTCAACTCTTGTTCAGCCCCTTGCGCCGGTAAAATCCGGTGAAAGTCACCATCGACCCAGCCGCAATGGTCGTTGTCTTCGACCACGAGCAGCTCGGCGATCCGCTGCATGCGCACGAGACAGCTCCCGGACTCGGCGCTGTCCCGATCGAATCGGACGCTGCCGTCATCGGCGAATTGCAGAAGCCCCTGCGCCGGCTTGGCATCGGCGCTGATCACGCCGGAATGTACCTCCTGCGCGGCCGGATAGACGTGTTCGCCGCGGATCCGCAACGTGCCGCGGCGGCCCCGGCTGATGGTGATGGTGCCACCGGCATGGCTCCAGCGACCCATCCAGTCACCCGTCACCGGCGCGCGCGTCGGCTGCACCGGGGTGAGGCTCGCCGACGGCAGCCAGCCGACCGTCCAGCGTTGCGTGCGATCGGCGGCGGATTGATAGGACACGCAGCTATAGGCGCCGCGGGTTTTGCCGACCAGGACGAGATCGCCCGGGATCACATAACTCGGCTGCGCGCAGGTGTCGCCCTCGGCCGGGCACGCCGCATCGTCGAGCGCGCTTTTGATGAAATGCACTTGCGGCCGGTCGGCAATGATTTTTGCGATCGTGACCGGATGCGTCACGTCGAAGCCGATGCCGAGGCAGTTGCCGGCATTGTCTTCGGCCGCCGCCAAAGCGGCGATCAACGGCAGCAAAAGAGCGGCGGCAATCGAATACCGCCGCGCACCGCTAAAGCGAAATGATTTTCGCTTGATTCGGAGTTTCGTCACAGATCGTGATTCTTCAACGGCAGCGAGCGCACGCGCTTGCCGGTGGCGGCAAAGATCGCGTTGCACAAAGCCGGCGCGAGCGGCGGCACCGGCGGTTCGCCGACGCCGCCCCAGAAACCGCCGCTCGGCACGATGACGGTCTCGACCTTCGGCGCGTCCGCAAGCCGCAGCATTTCGTAACAGTCGAAATTCGTCTGCTCGGCGGCGCCGTTCTTGATAGTGATTTCGCCAAAGAACGCCGCGGTCAACGCGTAGACGATCGCGCCTTGCATCTGCATTTCGACCGAGAGCGGATTGACGACGTGCCCCGGATCGATTGCCGCCACCACGCGGTGCACCCGCACCTCCCCGTTCTTCACCGAGGCTTCGACCACTTGCGCGCAATAGCTGCCGCAGGCTTCGTTGAGCGCGATGCCGCGGAATACGCCGGCCGCCGGTGGCGCATTCCAGTCCGCGTGCTGGGCCGCGGCATCGAGCACCGCGAGATTGCGCGGACTGTTGGCCAAAAGCTTGCGCCGGTAGAGATAGGGATCGATGCCGGCGGCGTGCGCCATCTCGTCGATGAAGCATTCTTTATAGAACGCGTTCTGGGTGTAGTTGATCGCGCGCCAGACCCCGAGCGGCACCGGCGTCGGCCGCACCACATAATCCAGCCGGTAATTCGGAATCGCATAAGGCATTTCGTCGGCGAGGCCTGAGACAAAAGTCCGGTCGATAATGTTGGTGCCGAAGCCGGGCAACAGCGACGCGACAAAGGACGGTCCGGCAAGCCGGATCGTGCAGGCGAGCGGCATGCCGTCGGCGTCGAGGCCGGCGGTGAGGCGCGCCATGCCGAACGGCCGGTAGCGATCATGCGCGATGTCCTGTTCGCGTGACCAGATGAGTTTGACCGGCGTGTCGAATTCCTTGGCAATGGTCACCGCCTGGCGGACATATTCCTGGATCGGCGCGCGGCGGCCGAAACCGCCGCCGAGCATGGTGCGGTGGACGGTGACCTTGTCATGCGCCACGTCGGCGGCGAGCGAGGCGGTGGCGAGCGCGGTCGCCGGATCCTGGGTCGGCACCCAGATCTCGACGCCGTCGGCGCGCACTTGCGCGGTACAGGTCTGCGGCTCCATGGTGGCATGGGCAAGAAACGGCACTTCGTAATCGGCTTCGATGCGCGCCGCCGCACTTGCCAGCGCCGCCGCCGCGTCGCCGTCGGCGCGGCCGATCTGCACCGCGTCGGCGGCAAAATCCGCTGCAAGCCCGGCGCGCACGAATTTGGCGATCGACGCGGTCGAGACTCCGCCATTGCCGCAATCGTCCCAGGTGACGGCGAGCGCATCGGCGGCGCGCTTGGCGCGCCACCAGGAATCGGCAACCACCGCGACCGCGTCCGGCATGCGCACCACGCCGCGCACGCCGGGCATCTCCGCGATCGAATTTGCATCGACCGATTTGAGCGCGCCGCCGAAGACCGGGCAGTGCCGGATCGCGGCGTAAAGCATATTGGGCAGCCGCACGTCGATAGCATAGACCGGCTGCCCGGTGACCTTGTTGGGCACGTCGAGCCGCCTTTGCGGGGTGCCGGCGAGCTTCCAGGCCGACGGCGGCTTGAGCGCCACGTCGGCCGGCGGCGTGACTTTCGCCGCGGCGGGAGCGATCGCGGCAAAGGACAGCGTGCGGCCGCTCGAGCGGTGAACAATCGCTCCGTTGGCGGCGACGCATTGCGCCCCCGGCACCCGCCATTGCGCCGCCGCGGCAGCGATCAGCATTTCGCGCGCCGTGGCGCCGGCGCGCCGCAGATAATCTTGGGACGACGCAATCGAGCGGCTCGCGCCAGTCGAGGTATCGCCCCAGATCCGGTTTTTCGCGAGATTGAGCGTCGGCGAGACGAACTCGGTGCGCACCTTGCTCCAGTCGCATTCGAGCTCTTCGGCGACAAGCATCGCGAGCCCGGTCAGCACGCCCTGCCCCATTTCGGAGCGCGCAATACGGATGGTCACCGTGTCGTCGGGCGCAATTGCAATCCAGCAGGTGATTTCGGGCGCACGACCGCCTGCGCGCCCGGCCCCGGCAAACGGGATGGCAAAGCCGAGCGTTAGCGCGCCGGCCGCGGCGCTGGTCGTAACAAGAAACGACCGGCGATCAAGATCGCCGCCGGATCTCATGCAACCCCCCAGCTCACCGTATCCGCCGGCTCCGGAATTGCCCGGCGGATGCTGCAACGATTCCTATCAGCCAGTGCTAATTTAACCGATCTGCGGCGTGGTTCAAAATTAAAGGAATCGGTCATGCGAAAGGAAGAATTGACAATCGAACGGCGCATCCGAGCCATCGAGGACCGGCTCGAAATCTACAATCTGATCGCCGGCCACCCGCCGAGCGCCGATACCGGCAGTGCGGCCTATGCCGAGGCGGTCTTTACCGCGGATGGGGTGTTTGACCGCGGCCCCGATCTCTCGGGCGCCGTGGGCAACAAGGCGATCGGCGCCAATCTGCAAAGCGCCGGCCACCAGGCCGCGATTGCCGGAGGACTGGCGCATTTCACTTCGCTGCCGCATGTCACGATTAACGGCGACACCGCCGTGGTGATTTCCTATTTGCAAATTTTGACCCCGAGAAAATCAGGCGAAACCATCGAGGTTCCCAATCATGGCGGCTCGCGCGGCTATCACATTCATCGCGTGGTCACCAACCGCTGGGACCTCGTCCGTACGCCCTCGGGATGGAAAATCAAACGCCGCACTTTGCGCCTGGTGGACGGCTCCGAGCCGGCGCGCGACATCCTGCGCGGCGCATTGCCGGCGGCGTAGCTTCTTCGTCACCGCTGACCCGTCGCAGAAACGGCGTGGCCGGATGGATTGCCGGATCGAGTCCGGCGATGGCGGCAACGGAATACCCCCCTTGCAGTAGCGGCGTTGCTTCGACTCGCGGCGGAATCTACAAAAGCGACCTCCCCCCAAGGGGGCGACTTCATTGGAAGATCAAATTTAAGTTGGCGGAAAGCGAACAATTTAAATGACAACCATTACCGCCGACGTCGCCGTAGCGCCGCGCCGCTCGTTCCAAGAAGTCTGGGTGATCAGCCTCGGCCACGCGCTCACCCACTGGTATCCGGCGACCTTTTATTTGCTGCTGCCGTTGATCGGCAAGGAATTGGGCCTGTCCTATAGCGAGATCGGCGCGGTGCTGACCTGCCAATATTTTGCGGGCGCGATCGCCAATATTCCGGGCGGTATTTTTGTCGATACGGTCGGCCGCAAAGGCCTGCTGATGGCGGCCTCGCTGTTCTGGATCGGCTTTCCCTACCTGATCATGGGGTTCTCGCACGCCTATTGGATGATTCTCGCCTGCGCCACGCTGGTCGGCATCGGCAACAATCTGTGGCATCCGAGCGCCATTCCATGGCTCGCCAACCGCTTTCCGCAGCGCAAGGGCCTGGTGATGTCGATCCACGGCATGGGCGGCAATGTCGGCGATGCGGTGGCGCCGCTCGTGGCCGGCGCCTTGCTCGGCTTCATGAGCTGGCGCGACGTCGTCGTCATCAATGTGGTGCCGGGCGTGCTTATTGCCGCCTTCGCGCTGATTTATCTCGGCCGCCGCCAGAACGGCGAAGATGCCGTAAGCGCCGATGCCGCGCCGAAGATTTCCGCCGCCGAACGCGTGCGCATGTTCGGCGCGTTGCTCAAAAACCGGGCTCTGATCACGCTCGCCGCCGGCTCGTCGTTCCGCACCATGACGCAAGGCGCGCTGTTGACTTTCCTGCCGCTCTATCTGGCGCGCCAGATGGGCTACCCGCCGCTGTGGATCGGCGCCTGCATGTTCGCGCTGCAAGCGGGCGGTTTTATCGCCGCGCCGATCGCCGGCCACCTCTCCGACCGCGTCGGCCGCCGCCAGATCATCCTCTCCAGCATGGCGATGAGCGCGATCGTGATTTTCCTGATGCTGTTTGCCGGCGGCACCGGCTGGTTTGTGATGTTCGTTTCCGTGCTGGGCTTTTTTCTGTTCGCCGTGCGCGCCGTGCTGCAGGCCTGGCTCCTCGATGCGACGCCGCCGGCGATGGGCGGCAGTGCCATCGGCCTTCTGTTCGCCAGCCAGGCCTTCGGTCAGGCGGTCGGCCCCGTCAGCGCGGGCATCGTCGCCGATCACTATGGTCTGATGAGCGCGTTCTATTTCCTCGCCGGGACTATCGTGGTTGCCAATTTCCTGGTCTTCGTCACACCGGCGGGCTTGATGAAGCGGGATTAGATCGCAGTCGTCATTGTGAAAAGTCTTTCCCGGACGCAGTGCAAGGCGTTGGCGCTGCGCTGCAGATCCGGGATCGTTCCAAACTCTGCGTATGGAAAGGTCCCGGTTCAGCAGCGCACCATTTCATGCTGCGCTGCGCCCGGGACACGAGCGACTCGATTGCGCAGCAATTGGGTCACGCGTCCTCAGGCCGATGAATGAGCGTGTAGACGGGAACGGTGGCCGACTCCGTTTCGCGCATCACCTTCAGGCAGACGACGCATTTGGCGACATTGCTTTCTTTATCGCCCTCTTTCTTGGCGCCCTGCTTGTAGGTGATGGAATAGAGCGCACCGCACGAGGGACAAAAGAATTTCTTGCCCTCGGAAACCGGTCCGGTTAGCGGCATTTCGCACCTCCCCTTGACGCGAGCGCGACAGCCGATCGAATGCGATGCTAAAGCGAAACGATTTTAAGCAATTTCGTATTCGCTTTAGCTTTTGTTTGAGCATGATCTATCCCGAAAACCGGCGTCCACCTTTCGGGATCATGCTTTACGCTGCAACGGACCCGTTATTTGTTGGTGCTTATACGCGAACCGTTGCGGTCACCGATCGCGATCGCATGTTACGATCAGATCGTGACCTCGTCGACGACAATTCCGGTCGGACTGGCTGTCGTCAGAGCGGCCATCGCGGCGATGAGGATGCGGCCTTTCATGACGAATCTCCGTGTTCAGTCCCAAAAAATGCCTGGTTCTACAAACAACGGCCAAGGGCCGGCCCAGTTTCCGGCGCGCCGCAATTGAAGCTGCAATTTAACCCGGCGGCGGTCGCAGCTTCGGTCGAGCTCACCCGTGACCTGTGGCGACAGGTTTTTGTCCCCAAAAAGCAAGATCGCCCCCACTCGGAGTTGCTACCCAACCCCGTCGAACTCGGGATCGTTCGGGCAACGAGGCCCGAACGCGGGGGCGGGGCGGCGCGGCACACGACACGAGCCGCGCCGTTCTCAATTTCATTGATCTTGTTTGTTTCTATTGCCGGTGCCGCCAGAGGATAAACCACCTGAACGTCTGCCCACGGTCTTGCTGCCCATGCAGCTGGGCGACATCTGGCGCGTGCAGATCGTCTGGCCCAACGGGTCGGTCCACTATTTCGGCATGTTCGCTTCCAAAGCGTCTGCCGACGAGTGGATCAGCGCGCACGCCTGGCTGACCGTGCGGCCAAAACGTCGCGACGATGGTCCTGGATAATCAAGGCCAATTCCGCGGCATGGAGGAGTCCATTTTGGTCGCCTACTACGTCGTGCTCAGCCGCAGCGGCGACCCCGCGGTCTGGCAATGGGAAATCCATCGGCGTTCGCGGCCGCTTGGTGTTCGGCTCTATGGCGCGGGCTTTGTTTCCCAGGCGGGCGCCAGGCTCGCGGGCGAAACCGCGCTCAAAGCGTTGCTGCGGGAAATGGCAAAAAACAGCGAGCGCGATCGGCCATAGGCGCGGACTCCAGGTGCCTGCCTAGGCCGCGGCGCGCGTCGGCGTGTGCCCGGTCCAGCGTTTGAATGCATGATTGAGCGCGCTGGTTTCGCGGTAGCCCAAAAGCCAGGCGATCTCCGAAACCGGCAAATCTTGTTCGCGCAGATAGCGCTTGGAGAGATCAAATCGCAGATCGTCCAGGACCTTTCGGAACGTCAGGCCTTCGTCGGCGAGGCGGCGCGCCAGCGTTCGCCGGTTCACCCCGAGTTCCGCCGCAATCGTGCCGATCCGCGCCTGGCCGTGCGGCAACAGCGGCACGATGGCATTTTCAACTTTCGATTGCCACGTCGCCGCTTTTTTCCGCCGCCGGGCCATCGCCTCGTCGCAATATTTCACCAACAGCGCGTTGAGATATGGATCGGCGTTGACGCAAGGAGCGCGCGCCAGCGAACCGGGATATTCCACCTCGTCGGCGTCGCACGTGAACGTGACATGGGTTCCGAACAGCCGCGCGAACTCGGACGGCATGCGCGAGCGACGATGCATGAGTCTGACCTGCGACGGCACCAGAGAAAGCCCACTCAGTTTCTGGCACATGCGCACCAAAAGCGTGATGAAGCATTCGATCTGATGACGGTCGAGCCGGCGCGGTACGCCGAAATAATCGAACGTGATGGTGACGGTTTTGCCGGCGCGATATCCGATGTGAACGCCTTCGTTCTGGATGGTGCTGTAGCGCGCGCAGCGCTGCAGGGCCTCGCCGACGGTGTAGGACGACGCCATCACATAGTACAACAAACCCGGCTCGCGTAGCTCGACCATTTGTCCAATCCGGATGCCGAGGAACTCGTCGTCGAGTTTCTCGGCTACCAGATTGAGAAAGTTGATCTGGTCTCTTACCGGTATTCTTAAGTTCGGATTTCTAACCTGCTGGACGCTCAGATTGGCCCGCCGGAGCAGCGGTGCTACCGCAACGTGCTTCTTGGACGCCAAGACATAGGCGGCTCGCGCTATACCGCCGCCCGCGGTCGGGATGTCCTTAAGGCGCATTCCCTTTGTGTTGCGCACGCGGATACGCTCGCGATTTCCCGTTGGCTCTTGCGAACAAAAATTTGGCGCAACGGAGCAAGGCCTGGCCTGCGGTTCCCGATTATACCACCGCGCGCGGAAGAAAGATCGCCGGCGGTTTAAGTCATCGCCGGCGCTCGCCGCATTGAGCTAACGGGCGGTCATGGTTGCGGAAATCACCAACTATCTTCGAAACACGGCGCACACATGTATCCTGCTTGCGCGCGCCTGCCCGGACATGTCCACTTCGCGTGGTCTCGAGGAAGTGGCGATCGATCTGATGGCCAAAGCCAAGGAGATCGAGGACCTTTACGCGGGATAAGCGTTCCTTCGCGACAGCCGCCCTCACACATAGACGCTCTTCATCTGCGCTTCGGGATAACGCAGGCCGGCGACCGCGCCGGCCGGAACCGCTTGCTCGATTGCGGCGAGATCGGCCGCGCTCAAGCGCACCGAGAGCGCGCCGATATTCTCGTGAAGCCGCGCCGTGCGCTTGGTCCCGGGAATCGGCACGATGTCATTGCCTTGCGCCAAGAGCCACGCCAGAACGAGCTGGCCGGGCGTGCAATCTTTCCCTGCCGCAATCGCCTTGATGCGATCGACCAGCTTAAGATTGGCGGCGATATTCTCGGCGGCAAAGCGCGGATGCCGCCGCCGCGCATCGGTTTCCGCCATCTTGTTCGGATCCTCGACGACACCGGTCAATAGTCCGCGGCCGAGTGGCGAATAGGCGACGAAGGCGATTTTAAGCTCGCGCGTGGTGCGCAATGTCTCTTCCGCTTCGTTGCGGTACAACAGCGAGAACTCGTTCTGCACCGCCGCGATCGGATGGACCGCCTGCGCCCGGCGGATTGTTTTCGGGCTCGCTTCGCTCAAACCGAGCGCACGCACTTTGCCCTGTTGTACCAGCCGCGCCATGGCGCCGACGGTGTCTTCGATCGGCACATCGGGATCGATGCGGTGCTGGTAATAAAGGTCGATCACCTCGACGTTGAGCCGTTTGAGGCTTGCCTCGCACGAGGTCATGACGAATTCCGGACGGCCGTCGGCGAATTTGCCGCCGCGGCCGCCGACATTGCCGAATTTGGTCGCCAGCACGATCTCGCCGCGCCGGCCCTTGATGGCTTTGCCGACGATCGTCTCGTTATGGCCGGCACCGTAAGCGTCCGAGGTATCGAGGAAAGTGATGCCGCGATCGAGCGCGTCGCGAATGAGCGCGATGCCGTCGTCGTCGCTGCTCGCGCCGTACACGCCGGACAGCGACATGCAGCCTAATCCGATCGCGGATACCGCGATGCCGGAGGAGCCGAGCATGCGGCTTGGCAGCTTCTCAGATGTGTTCATGTCTCATCCTTTCAGCTCAGCGCCGCGGCGCGTACGCGGCGCGTCAACAGCCAGATCACAAACGACACGCAGCCCATCACCGCGACCACCGAGGCGACCGGCCAGGCCGAGTGGCCGAGATAGGCGCCGACCGCGGCCGCGGTGACCGCGGCGCCGGTCTGCTGCACTAGGCCCATCACCGAGGAAGCGGTGCCGGCGCGATCCGGAAACGGCGTGAGCGCGCCGGCCATGGTCGACGGCAGCGCGAAACCGATCCCGGCGAGATAAAGCGTCATCGCGCCGACAAACCAGAGCACGTGCGATAGGGCGAGTGCAACCACAAGCGCCATCAACAGCCCGCCGCACGCCATCATCGCGGTGCCGATGCCGATCAGCCGATCGAGCCCGAACCGGATCACGATACGCGCTGCGGTGAACGTTCCCAGCACGAAGCCGCCGGCGCCGAGCGCGAAGCTGACGCCAAAGATAAATGGCGTCAGCCCATAGACCGCGCTTTGCATCACCACCGGCGCGCCGGAAATCCAGGCGAACAATCCGACAAAGGACGCGGTGAGGATCGCGAGATTGGCGAGAAAGCCGCGATGCACCGCGACCGAACGGTACAGCGCAATCATGGCGCGCAGTGAAAACGGCGTCTTCGGCCGCTCGCGCAAAGTCTCGGGGAGGAGCCGCGCGGCGGTGGCGCCGATGACCAAGGCGCAGATCACCAACAGCACGAAGGTGGCGCGCCAGTCGAAGAACGTCTGCAAGCCGCCGCCGATCACCGGGGCGACGATCGGCGCCACACCGGTGATCGCGCCCATCAGCGACAATTCGCGCCCGGCGCGAACGCCGGAATAGAGATCGCGCACCACCGCGCGCGCCAGCACGATGGCGCCGGCGCCACCGAGCGCCTGGAGAAATCGGAGCGCAATGAGCGCGTCGATCGATTGCGCCACGGCGCAGCCGATAGTGGCGAGCGCATAGACCACCAGCGCCGCCAACAGCACCGGCCGGCGGCCGAGCCGGTCGGACACCGGGCCGTAAAAGATCTGGCCGACCGCGAAGCCGAACAAATAGCTGGAAATCGTCAGCTGCACCTGCAGCACCGGCGTGTGCAGCGTGCGGCCGATATCCGGCAACGACGGCAGATACATGTCCATCGATAGCGGCCCGAGCGCCGTCAAAAACGACAGCAGCAGAGTGAGCGCAAACGTTCCGGGACGGAGCATCGGGCGAGGCGATCCTCAATCTGCAGTGAGCGGCGGTGCGTCCAATCGAAGCTGGATTCCAACTTATGCGGGAACGAGCGCAAGACCAGGGAGTGTACTTATAAAATCGAGATCACGATGAGCAACGGTTGGTCAATGTCCACTTTGCCCCGGTAGCAGGCATTCGCCGCCGTGATTCCCATGTCCGCTTTGTGCCAAAAGTGGACTCATACAGCGCAGCAAAAGGTCGTTGTTCGATCACCTCGTCGGCGCGGGCGAGCAAGGATTGGGGCGCCGACAAGCCGAGTGCCTTTGCTGTCTTTAGGTTGACGACTTGGCAATCACGAAGTGGCAATGGAACCTGCGTCTTTTGTCACCGCTAGTCGTCGAAGGAGCTCATATGCGAACTGCGAAAGCGAATCGTCTCGCGCGCCCATGACCACGATGCGATCACCACGACGGGCCAACCTGACCAGCATGTCGCCACAGGCGCCGCGGTCTGGAAAAGCAAGGGCCTTTCGGCCGCACCGCTGGATTTCGCAAACAATATCGTTGCTGCCAACGCTACGGTCGACCGTACCGCCGAAATAAACGGGTTCGGGCATGACCAGAACATCCTCATCGCGCATCCCGCTTGCAAAGCAACCCACTAACGCATCTCTCATCAAACGAATCGGGCCGTAGCCATGCGGCTGAAACATCAGCAGCAAGCGGCCGGGAAACGCGTGCAAGGTTTCGAGCGTAGCCGATATCTTGTCGGGGTTGTGGGCAAAATCGTCGACCACCGTTATTTCATTTGCAGTGCCCACGACCTCCAGTCGCCGACGGATGCCACTGAACTCGCGAAGATGGGCAGCGGCCGCCGCGAGAGACACACCGCAGACCTTTGCGGCACTCAGAGCGGCGAGTGCGTTGGCCACATTATGCAGCCCTGGAACTTTCAGGTCCATCTCGACGACCTCATCGGTCTCGCGCGCCTTGACTTGGACTCTGATTCCAGCCGGTGATCGAACCGGCGGAGACGCAAAGAGATGGGCTTGCGCAGAATTCAGACTGTAGGTGATTGCTTGCCCCGGCTTCAGACCGACCAAGAGCGCCGCCGTTTCCGCATTATCGAGATTCAGCACCACCGTCTGCGCCTTGGCAATGAAATCGCGGAATAGGGTGCGCAGCTCATCCAGCGATTTATGGTCCAAGGAGATGTTGTTCACGACTGCGATGCGGGGCTCGAAAAGCGTAATCGAGCCATCGCTCTCGTCCAACTCACTCACGAAAAGCTCGCCCTCGCCGATCCTGGCGCTGGCAAAAGGTGAGCCCATATCAATGAAATTCTTCATATCCGCGCCATTCATGATCGTTGGATTCTTCCCAGCGCGGTACAGAATCCAGCCGAGCATGCCGACGGTGGTAGACTTACCGCTCGTGCCGGCCACACCGACCCCTAAGGCGGCGGAGTTGAAGAGTTCGGCCAGAAGCCTCGCGCGAGTGATGACGGCGGCACCAATACGGCGCGCGGCTTGCACATCGGGGACCGTCTCCTCCACAGCAGAGGACGTCACTAAGATCTGACTGGCCCGCGTAATGCCACTGCCATCCTGGGGATGGAGCAGCACACCACGTGCACGCAGAAAATTGAATCTTTCGCCATTGCGCCCCTGGTCGAGCGCCCGATCAGAACCCTCAACCCGTCCACCGCTAGCTTGAATGATCAAAGCGAGCGGGGTCATGCCACTACCGCCCACGCCGCAAAAAAAGTAATCTTTCAGTTGGGACATTGGCAAAATCTAGAAGGGTTACCGATGAGGTGCAATGCAGGCTGGTCGCTTGGATGAGCAAAGAGAGGTGCAGGATCGGCGTAGTCGCGCCGGCTTCGCGCATGTCTCCGGAAGTTGCTGAGAGAGTGCCGACGTTGGCCAGATCGCTGTACCCGGACAGGACGCCGGAGATCGTTTTCCACCCGCAGTGCTTCGCTTCCCACGGACATTTCGCTGGCGATGACGAAACGCGCGGACAGGCTTTCCTCGACATCGCCAACGACGAGAGTTACGACGCGGTGTGGTTCGCGCGTGGCGGTTACGGTTGCTGCCGCGTGGTTGAAGCGGTCATGTGTAGGTTGACGGAGCCATCCAGACGAAAGACCTACCTGGGCTACAGTGATGCCGGTGTACTGCTCGCTGCCTTGTACCGGGCTGGGTTCGAGGCCGTGGCGCATGGTCCCGTAGCGCAGGACATCCTTCGAGATGGGGGAGACGCAGCGGTTGGGCGGGCGCTCGCCTGGATGGTCGATCGGTCGCCAGAGGCGTTGGAGCCCACTGTACGCCGAGTGGAGATGACAGCAGCATTTAACATGACCGTCCTCAGCCAGTTACTTGGCACGCCGCTGCAACCTGACCTCGGCGGACATGTGCTCATGTTGGAAGAGGTCGGGGAGGCAATGTACAGGATTGATAGGTCGCTATTTCACATTACCAGTAACGCCGAAATCAGGCGGGTCTCAGGCGTCATGCTTGGCCGTTGCAGCAACATCACCCCGAACGAACCCGATTTCGGAATGAACGAAGAAGAGATTGCCCGTTACTGGTGCCGGAGGTCCGGGATTCCATGGTTGGGACGCGCTGACATTGGGCATGACACCAGCAACAAGATTGTTCCCTTCGGGACAAGCCGCGAGCTATCGACGCTATCGAAGGTCGCAACCTTTTCTCGATCCACTGAGCTTGGAAACGGGCGTGGCGGATAGCTTTTACGAGTACACGCCCTAAGCAGCCCCACGAATGCTCACCGCGCGCGCAGGGGCTTTATCCGCAACTCTGCGGCCAATTTGTCGAGTTGGGCAAGAAGTGGCGCCGGAACCGGAACGCCTTCGCGGGCCCGCTCATCGCGACAGGCGGCGCGGCGCTCGCCCGGCACGCGGATCGCATCGAAGCCGGGGAGAAGCCGCGAGCCGCGCAAATCGCGCAGATGCCGATCGACTTCGGCGGTGAAAGTCTCAAGCGGCACGAAGCGCGCGATGTCGACGGCAATGATGGCGTGTCCGGTATTGGTCGCGCTGTCGTCGTCGGCGTTGAAATCGATCACGTCGCGGCCGAATGCGGCGCCGTTGAGCACGCCGGCGATCAGTCCGATCATCAGAGCAAGGCCGCTGCCTTTGTATTCGCCCATCGGCTGCAGCACGCCGGCCGCGGACTTGGCGGGATCGGTGATGGACTCACCGGTCGCGGCATCGACGAACCAGCCTTCGGGCATGCGCATGCCGCGCAGCGCGTATTTCTTCACCGTGCCATAGGCGACGATCGAGGTTGCCATGTCGAAGACGAGCGGCGCGTCTCCGGTCGGCACGGCGATGGCGAGTGGATTGGTGCCAAGCAGATGTTCGGCGCCGCCCCAGGCCGCCATGTGATTGGCATTGGCGACCGCGGCATAGAGCCCGATCATTCCTGCCGCGGCCGGCATTTCCGCGTAGAGACCCGCGGGTCCGGCGTGATTGGAGCGGCGCACGCCGACCCAGGCGGCGCCGCTCTGCCGCGCCATCGCAATGGCTTCGCTCGCCGCCCGCGACATCACCAAATGGCCCATGCCGTTGTCGCCGTCGACCAGCGCGGTCGCGGGCGCGCTGCGCGACACCGCGATGTTCGGGCGTTTGTTGAAGCCGCCGGCCTTGAGCCGGCGCGCATATTGCGGCAGGCGGAAAATGCCATGTCCGTCGGCGCCGGTGAGATCGGCCTCGCTCATCAATTCGGCGCAGCGCGCCGCGTCCGGCTGCGGCAGCCCCGCCGCGATGAGCGCGTCGGCGATCAGTGCGCGGGTGGCGCGCACCGGTATGCGCGCGACTTCGGTCTCTCGCTCCATGATTAGCGTGCCGCCGCTACTTCACCGCCATTACTGCGCTGCGATCGGCTGGAGCTGCTTTTTCAAGATCGCCGCAGCACGGCCGCCGAGGATCAGGTCGCGATCGGCCGGCGCGATCGCGGCCGCGCGCACCTGCCGGACGCATTCCATCGTGCCCATGTCGTAAGGGTAATCGCTGCCGAGAAACACCCGCGCCGCGCCGACCGAGGACACCAGAAATTCCAGCGACGCTTTGGAATGCAGAATGGTGTCATAAAGAAAGCGGTCGAGATATTTCTGCGGTGATTCTTTCAAGTGCACTTTCGGTTCGGGGCGCACCTGCCAGCCGTGCACCCAGCGGCCGCCCTGATAGGGAATGAAGCCGCCGCCATGCACCATCAAAAAATTAAGCTTGGGATAGCGCGCCAACACGCCGCCGAAAATCAGGCACGCGGCCGCGATCGTGGTGTCGAGCGGATTGCCGATCAGGTTCCCCAGATAATAAGCTCGCAAGCGATCGGCGCCGGCGACATTGCCGGGGTGGATCAGCATCAAGGCATCGAGCTCAGCGGCGGCCGCCCACAGCGGCTCGAACCGCGGATCGTCGAGATTCCTCCCACAGATATTGGAGCCGATCATCGCGCCATGCAGACCGAGCTTGGTCATGGCGCGGCGCAACTCATCGGCGGCTTTGTCCGGTGACTGCATCGGCAAGGCGGCAATTCCGGCGAAGCGGTCGGGATATTCACGCGCGAGCCGCGCGATCTCATCGTTCTGGATTGTGGCGATGGCGGCGGCAACCGCGGCTTCCTGGTCATAGGCCCAAGTCTGCGGCGCGACCGAAAGCACGTGCATATCCACTTCGGCGGCATCCATATCGGCGAAGCGCCGGGCGATGTCATGGCCGCCGCGCGGGAACGGCCGGTAGCGCATGTCGTCGACTTCAAGTTCGGCACATTCGGCATCGATCGGCGTGAGCTTGAGCCCGAGCTGCGGGATTTCCTTTTGTAGGAGCTTGATCGTGGCATCGGCCAGCACGTGGGTATGGATGTCGATGGTTCGCGTCATGTGGTCTCCCGCGCTTTGCTCGTATGGATGCCGTGTCTTCTGCGCATATCCGGCCGGGTCATGCAATACAGGCGGCCCACTGCCGCGCAAGATGGTCTTTTTCAGCGCGGCTTTCGGCTATAAAGGGCGCCCCGAAATCGACAGTTCTTTACGGGAAGCATAATGGACGCCACAACGGATACGCCTATCAACAAGAGTGACGCCGAGCATCATCCGCGCGTCGAAGACGAGGCGCTGGTGCGCGGGCTCGGCCGCTATATCGCCGACGCGCCGGCGCCGAACCAGGCTTTCGCTTTTTTCGTCCGGTCGCCGCATGCCTTTGCCCGCATCGCCAGCATCGATACGGACTCGGCCAAAAATACGCCCGGCGTAATCGCGGTTCTCACCGCAAACGACATGGACGGCGTCGGCAATATTTCGCGCCATCCCCCGCTGCCGGGCCGCAATGGCTCCAAGCTTGCCGTCTCGAACCGTCCCGCGCTCGCCCGCGACCGCATCATGCATATCGGCGAGGCGGTGGCGATGGTGATCGCGGACAGCGCGGCGGCCGCGCAGGACGCGGCCGAATTCGTCAGCGTCGATTATGAGGCGCTCAAGCCGGTGACCGACGCGCGCGACGCGCTCAAAGCCGGCGCGCCGCAACTGTGGCCGGAAGCGCCGAACAATCTCGCCGTCGATTGGCCCGGCCCGGCCGCCGATCCCGACGCCAATGCGGCCGAGGTCGAGCGCATATTTGCTTCGGCCAAACACATCGCGCGAGTTTCCGAAATGAACCAGCGGCTGTGCGTCGCCTCGATGGAGCCGCGCGGCGGCACCGCCAGCTACGACGCCGCGCGCGATCTCTACACGCTGCGCACCTGCTCGCAGAGCGCCGGCACCATGCGCGAGAACATTCTCGGCATCATGAACTGGCCGAAGGAGCGCTTGCGTGTCATCACCGAAGATGTCGGCGGCGCCTTCGGGCTGAAAACGTCCGCCTATCCGGAATATATCGCGCTATTGGTGGCGGCGAAGAAGCTCGGCCGCCCGGTGCATTGGATGTCCGTCCGCTCCGAGGCCTTCTTGAGCGACAATCAGGCGCGCGACACCTATTCGGATGTCGAGCTCGCGCTCGACGACAACGGCAAATTCCTGGCGTTGCGCATCAGAAGCGTCGGCAATATGGGCGCCTATCTGGGCGCCATCGGCGCCAATATTCCGACCATCAGCTTCACCCGCTGCCTTCCCGGCATGTACGACATCAGGCACATCGATATCAGCGTCAAATGCGTCTACACCAACACGCTGCCGACCGCGCCCTATCGCGGCGCCGGCCGGCCGGAATCGAGTTACGCGCTCGAGCGCGTGGTCGACGAAGCGGCGCGCGTGAGCGGGATCGATCCGATCAGATTGCGCAAACGCAACCTGATCAAGAAATCGGCGATGCCGTACAAGACCCCGGTCGGCACTGTGATCGACAGCGGCGATTTCGCGCCGATACTGGACAAGGCGCTGGAGCTTGCCGATTACGCCAATTTCAAGCGCCGCCGCCGCGAGGCGGAACGGCACGGCAAATATCGCGGCTTCGGCCTCTGCTGCATGCTTGAACATTCCGGCGGCTCGCCGACCGAAAGCGCGATGCTCGCCTTCCCCGGCGACGGCACCTTGCAGTTCCGTCTCAATGTGCAGAACACCGGGCAGGGCCATGCCACCGTGTTCTCGCGCCTGATCGGGGCGCAGCTCGGCATTGCGCCGGAGAAGATCCCACATCGCCACGGCGACTCCGCGAACGAGCTTCCGGGCTATGCCTCGGTCGGCTCGCGCTCGGCGATGACCGTGAGCCACTCGGTGGTGAAAGCGATCGGAGAGATGCTGGCCAAAGCAAAACCGATCGCCGCCGGCATGCTGGAGGCCGCCGACGCCGATATCGCCTACAAGGACGGCCGGTTCGAAGTGGTCGGCACCGACCGGCACGTCTCTTTGTTTGATGTCGCCTCCCAGGCCGCGGCGCTCAAGCAGCGCGGCGCAATCAGCGAAGACCTCGACACGAAGGCGGTCACCGAGACGCCGCAGACCTTCCCCAACGGCGTGCACATCGCCGAGGTCGAGATCGATCCGGCGACCGGAGC
>DATAYT010000222.1:0-12397 GCA_036272395.1 Xanthobacteraceae bacterium | reverse complement strand
GCTCGAGCGGACGTACGGTCACCATCATCCAGACCACCTCGAACAAGCCGTCAACGCCTACGAGCGCGCCCCGCGAATCCAGCAACCAGAACGCAAGGGGTCCGCGACTTTTTCGCGACCGAAATCGCGGAACGGAACGTGATTTGATTAGCGCGAACGTGCGCAAAAATGCACGCAAATGTGCACGTTCGTGGTATGCCCCCGCCTTCGGGACGAGGGGGTCGCAGGTTCAAATCCTGCCACTCCGACCAACTCCACAATGTCCGCTTTGTGTCCAACCAGACATTATGGATGCGCTAATCGTCATCTCGCGGCAGTCACGACGACGGGAATATTCGGACCGTCAGCTGCGGCAACAGCATCCAGAGCCCTAGCCCCGCAAGAGCGGCCGCCGTGAGCGGGCCGCGGCGCAAAAGACTCATGATAAAGGCCAAGTTGGTCGGCAGCATCGCGACGAACATGATGGATATAACGTCCGCGAGCGCCTGCGGGTCCTCACAATCGTTCAAGACTGCAATGACGAGCCAAAGCAAAATTTCGATAGCGCTCACCGCAAGCGTGATATTGCGCAGCCGCTCGATTGCCGGCGAATAGGGTAGCCGGGGGCGCTCAGGCTCCAGCTCTTTGCCAGAGCGCGCGATTTTGAACCGCCGCGCCAGCCACAAAACGACAAAGAAGCCGAGTGGCACAAAGATCGCCGAGCGAACGAATGGCCCGAGCGTTTCTTCCCAGCGCTTCCAGCGCTGGTCCCAGAACACTTGTTTGACATATTCACGGTCGGTATCGGTCAGGTCCGCTGGCAGGTCGAGTGTTTCGCCGCCGGGAAAGCGTAAGCGTGGCAAGTCGCGCGCGTGGATATGCTCATTCCATCGCCCGGTTGAATATCCCCGCCATTGAAACGTCAACGGCAGCTTCTCGGCCGCGGGCGAGCGAATGATCTCATAGAGCGGATGCCGGAGTGGACCGTTTATCTGCCACGCGTCATTCCAAGACTCCAAATCTGTCCGGAGCGGAAAATTGGCCTGATAACCGACTGGGAAGACAGCGCCGGCGTAGATCGCAGTGACGATGGCGATGATCCAGACGATGCTGGCCGTCAGCCAAATTTTGAACGCTTTCCGACCGATGCCCACGTATGCCCGCCTGCCACTTTGCCGACACCGCAGCTTGCCTGAAAGAAAATCAGCCGACCAGGCTGTTAATTCCGCGACATTGATCGGCAAGTGTTGCGCGTCCGCTTTGGGTCATCAGCGGACATGGAAGCGCGCGCAAAATCACTAATCAACGCAGGTCTCATGGATGCGCATGAAATTAAAAGTATGTCGCAAACGCCAAACGACGAAATAATATTAAGTCCTGTTCCGATAGTACGAACGTCTCGGTGGGCCGGGGCCGCCTATGGATTTCGACAAGAAGCATGAAGCTCATCGTTGGGCTGCGTTGATGACCAGAAGATCATGTAACTTCACAAAGTCGGAAGAAGAGTCTACGACAGGTTCCCCGACGGAGCGCGGCCAATGACGCGGATACTCCTCGCGCTGTGCGCGGTTGCGCTTGCGGGCTGCGGCGGCAGAACCAAGACCAGCGTCCCGACGATCGATCCGCGCGCTGAGTACCAGAATTCGCTTGATGCGTATCAGGCATGCGTCAACTCGAACCTTAACAACGTGGAAGCGTGTGAGGAAAAGCGCGTTCAGATGGAAACGAACGAGCGCGCTTACCGAAACCGCTAATCGGCCTAAGCTTCGCGCCGGCGGGAAACCGGCATCCATCCTCGAATCAAGTCCGAGGACAGGCTTGTTGGGATCATGCTTTTTGTAGAGCGCATCGCGCTCTACAGGCGAAAGGATCCAACAAATAAAAAACCCCCGGCCGAAACCGGGGGTTCTTTTCTCCGATGAGGAGCATTACTTCTGCTGGCCGCCTTGTTGGCCGCCCTGTCCGGGCTTCTGTCCCGGCTGCTGCTGCTGCTGCTGACCTGGCTTCTGCTGGCCGCCACCTTGCTGGCCGCCACCCTGGCCGCCTTGCTGGTTCTGCTGGTCGCTCTGGTTCTGATTATTCTCGGTCATAACTATCTCCAAATTTTTTGTGAAGTATTGCTTGAATGTCATTATTCAACCAACTCCCTATAAGTAAGCCACAATGCAGCCAAAGCTAGGGCTCTTGAAAAAGAAACTTGACGATGGATGCCGAAGAGTTCCATTTGCCCAGCCGCTCCGTCACGGATTTTGGAAGGTTTGATGGTGTGCCGGGGCTTTGGTTGAAACTCGGAAGGGGATTGGTTGCGCCGAAAGCGAGCGGCGGTCAAACCCGCGGTATGACCACTCCCAATGATATCGCTTTCCACGTCACGAGATGTGGTTCAATAAATTCGTTGCCGAGGTCCGCGGCCGCCTGTATGGCCTATCGTTTAGAAAGCAAGACAGCGTGACAAGAAAGCGTGAAATGTCAAAACAAACGATGCGCGACGAGACCGAACGTTTGGTGAAAGAGGCATTGGAGCGTAAAACCCTCACCGTTAAGCAAGGCAAGACTCGTATAGACAGCAAATGCCGAAAGTGCGGCGCGCTAAATCGCGTCTCAGCAGATCAAGGACAGGTTCGGGTGCCGTACACGTGTAAGGAGTGCGGCGAGGAACAAAGGACATTCTGACAACCGCATCAACGGCCGGCGCTAGGACTGCATTGAGTCGTCCGGCTCAGCGGCGTTCAAGCGCCGTGGCGGCTCATGAACCGGCGGTGGCTCTTTGACCGGTGGCGGCTTTGGCGGCTCGTCAATCGGTGGAGGGGGTCGCTCATTTATCTGAGACGTCGGCTCATGAGCCGGTGCGGTCTCGATGTTCTTTTCGCGTTGTGCAGCCAACATGAGCCACGCATTGGCCATCGCGAGCAGCGAACGCCTCGCTTCGGGATCGTTGAAACTTTGGACAAGTCGCAGGCATCTCTCGGCGTTTCGCCGATACCGTTCTACCAACTCCGACACTGTTGCATGTCCCCTACGTCTGAAAAGACGTATTTCTGCACCAACGGCATTGGAAAAAATTCGTTCCGTGCCGCACCATCTTGTTGCCGCGAGTTGCGGCAAAGGGATGGAAGCAATGCGGCAGACCGCACTTTGCTGAAATAATTTGAGTAGGTGAGTTTTTAATCTTTATTGTCGGGTAGGCGACTAATGGACGCGTGTGACAGCGCGTGCTGTCAGTGGCCAATCGTAGCTAGTTCCATCGGCTCGTTCATTTCGATCCGAAATACACATCGACGTTCATTCCGGCGAGCAGCGGACCGGGTTCGTTGAGATCAACCAGCACCTCGTTGATGCTGAAATCGGTAAGATTGCGCGATCCGGGTGAGTTCAGCCGCGCAGGCTGAATGAGCGGAGCAATGGCGGTCACTTTGCCGGCAAATGTTTGGCCGCGAAACGCATCGGCGCGAACCGTTACCGCCTCGCCGACCTTGATCTTGCCGACATTATGCTCGTCAAGCTCGGCGCGCACCCGCAATTGCGACAGATCGCCCAACAGCAACAGCGGTTGCGGTGACGATGGTCCCGCCACTTCACCGCGCTTCACATCGACTTTGAGGATCGTGCCCGCCGCCGGCGCACGAACGGTCAATTTTTCAAGCTCCGCGATCGCGACCCGAAGGTCGTTCCTGGCGACATTGAGTTGCCCTTCGAGTTGTGTCGGCAACGGCGTTCCGGATTGGGCTTCAACCTTGCGCAGCTGCGAACGCTCCCGATCCAGATTGTCCTGGGCGCGCGTCCACGCCGTGCGCGCGGCGGAAACAGTCGCGTCAGAACCGCTGCCGCTCCGCCTGGCGCGGACGGCTTTATCGAATGTGCTGCGTGCCTCCACGAGTGCGGCCTCGGCATCGGCTACGGCATCCTCGGCGTCGCGGCGGCTAGCCGCTTTTCCGGCGGACTTTTCATTACGCGCCTTTTCGCGCATGGCGGCCTGGGCCTGCGCCGATGCCACGCGCGCCTGGGCGTCTTCGTCGTCGAGGCGGAGAAGTGGCTCGTCGGCCGCGACTTTATCGTTGATCTTCGCCATGACCTCGCTGACACGGCCGATCACCGGCGCCGCGATCTTGATTTGTCCCGATCTTGGCTCGACGACGCCCGGGGCAACGGCCTGCCATTGCTGGCCCGCGTCCTTGTCGTCAGCGCGACTTTGTGCGCCGGCCGCCCGGTGCAGGCTCGCGCTCAGGATCGCCATGGCGCATAAACAAAGTGCGGCCGATAAGTCCCGCTTTGTCGTCACCATCATTGTCCTTCCCGCGCGGTTAGGGCTGTGCGGACGCGCCGCCATTGCCGTTTTTGCGAACAATGCGCCCATCCTCGATGTGAATGATGCGGTCGGCAAACGGCAAGATCCGTGGATCGTGCGTTACGACAAGAACGCCGCGCGTCCCTTGCCGGGCAATGCCGGCCAGGATCGACATGATCGCATGCCCGTTCTCGCTGTCGAGTGCGGCGGTCGGCTCATCGGCCAGAATTGCCGCCGCATCGCCGATAATGGCGCGGGCGATGGCGACACGCTGCTGCTCGCCGCTCGACAGTTCGAGCGGATAAGAACGCCGCTTGTGCGAAAGCCCGACGGTCGCCAGCGCCTCTTTCGCCCGCTCGATAACGCGGCGCGAATAGTCGCCGCGCACGTCCAAAGCGATGCGGACATTGTCCATGGCTGTGAGCGTCGGGAACAGATGGTAGGACTGAAAGACAAAGCCGATATGGTCGCGCCGCAAAGCCGTCAATTGTTCCGGCTCGAGCCCCGCGGTGGAGCGGCCGCAGACGCGGACCGAACCCAGGCTTGGCGACAGCATGCAGCCGAGCACGGACAACAGCGTCGTCTTGCCGCTGCCGGAAGGTCCCATCAGCATCACCAGTTCGCCGCCGTTGAGCGACAGGCTTACGCCGCGCAGCGCCTGCACTCTTGCGGCGCCTTGCCCAAGAAATTTAACGACATCGCTTGCCTCCACCACTGGATCGCTCATCGCGTGAACACCATGGCGGGATCCGTGCGCATGACATGGACGATCGCGGCGATCGCCGAGAACACGCACATGGCCACGGTCAGGAAGAACAGGCCGGCCAAGAGCCCGGCGGGAATAAGCACCGGCAGGGCGGAGTGGGCGGTCACTTTGACGATGATCATGCCGATCGCCGCGGCAATGCCAAAGCCGACCACCGCGCTCATGAGCGCCTGGATCACGATGACCGTGTAGACGTACCGGCGCGACGAGCCGATGGCGCGAAGCGTCGCGAACTCGTTGGCGAATTCCTTCGTGCTCGCATAGAGCGTCTGGGCGACAATGATGACGCCGACGATCATGCCGAGGAACGCGCCGGCGAACAGGGCCGCGCCGGCGCCGGTTCCAAACAGCCAGAACGAGCGGCTGCGGTTGCGAAACGCATCCGGCGTCAAGGCTTCGGCTTTGGCAAGCGATTGGTTCAGGCGCGTGCGCACGGTTTGCGCATCCGCCCCGGCTTGCAGACGCACGAGCAGGTAAGTGGCTTTGTTCGGGGCGATGCCGGCATAGCTTCGGGCCCGATCGAGCGGCGCGAAGACAAAGGGCGTGGTCGTAAACGACCGAATGCCCTCCGTCACCAGGCGGATCTTCGCCCTCAGATCCCTGATTTCGACAGTATCGCCAAGGCCGGTGGTCCCGAGCCGCTCAAAATAGGACCGGTCGATTGCGATGGCGTCTGGCGTGGCTAGATCGGAGGGATCGCCGGCAACGATGTTCCAGGGCTGCAGGGACAGTTCATTGCGATCCGAGCCGATCAGCAGCACCGGCGTCGTCCCGCCGCTCGGAACGTGCCACTGCGCGAAGCTGACCAGGACCGGCGCCGCCTCGGCCACGCCGGGGACCGACAATGCGCGAAACCGTTCGCGCTCGTCGAGCAGCGCCGGGTCCTCGAAGCACTTGGTGCCGAGCGGCATGATCCACAAATCGGCGCCCGCGTGGTCGATCATGGTCGTCACCATGGTGCGGAAACTGACAAACAGCCCCATTTGCACGGTCACGAGCACCATCGAGAAAACGACGCCGGTGATCGTGGCGGCAAAGCGCAGCCGGTCGTGAAAGAGATTGCGCGCGGCGAGCTTGAAGAACAGCGGCGGGACGGTCCGGCCAGTCAAGAGCGATACGGCAAATTTGGCCGCAGACCATAGATTAATAGCGGTCCTGGAAACGAATTCGCCAACGCGGCGCAGACCGCCGCGCCCCGAAAGCGAGATGAATTCGCCCCAAGATTGGCCCGAAGTTTCGACCGAAGTTTCGCCCGAAGATTCGCCCCGTCTCATGCCCGCCTCCCGAAATTGCAGGGGCGAGTTCAACATAGGATACGTTTTGGGCGATAATTATGGTCGCAAACGGCCCCTTCAACGGGCGCTTGCCGCACTCGTCATCCATCACTGCCATTCGATCACGTCGTCGTCGCCGCCAATCGAGTGACCGCGCAGCGTTCGCTTATCGGCCTCTTTCTCCTCTTGAAATGACCAAAGGGACGCACCGAGTTCCAAAGCAATCCGCTGCGCCATGGCTTGGACTTCGTCGGCAGGGTAATCGCCGGTATTGCGTCCGGCGTGTTGGACGCCTGAGAATCCGACACGGCCTAGGCGCGCAATGTCCTCGCCCGCTCTTAGTCTGCAAAAAGTGTAGGTACTGTTTGTCGGCTTGAACGTGACGCTCACGCCCGCTTCGGTTACGACGGTTGTAAAGTCACGTCTCGCTGGATGCTTCATCGGACCATCGCCAGCAAATCCCGAACCACGCTTTACTTAATAATGACGCCGTGCCCTGCTGCGCGCGCACTTTGTCGCGGATGGCCCAACGCCCCCCTGTACTAGGCTTTTTTGCTAAGCTTGAGCGTTAAAAGAACGGCCCCGCCACATGTGGGCCGCGCGGTAGCCCGAGCTACCACCTGGGGGAACGTATTGGGAGGAATTCAATGAAACGGCTGTTTCCGCTTGCCCTTTTGGCCGCCGCGGCTTTTGCCACACCCGCGGCGCCGGCCTTTATCACGCCAGCCTTGGCCGAGGACACGATCACCATCGGCTTTACCGCCTCGCAGACCGGTCCACTCAACGTCGATTCACTCGGTCAGCAGCGCGGCTACGAGCTGTGGCGCGACGAGGTCAATGCGGCCGGCGGCATCAAGGCTGGCGGCAAAAGTTACAAAGTGAACTTTGTCAGCTACGACGATCAGTCGGTCGGCGGCCGCGTGCAGCAGCTCTACACCCGCCTGATCAATCAGGACCACGCGCAATTTCTGTTCGGCCCCTATTCCTCGGGCATGACGGCGCCGGCTGCGGTGATCAGCGAGCAGTACGGCAAGATCATGGTCGTCAGCGGCGGCGCCGAGGAGAAGCCGTTCCAGCTCGGCAACAAATATCTGTTCATGGTGATCACGTCGGCGAGCCATTACCTCTCCGGCGCGGTCGAGGCGCTTAAGTCGAAAAATCCGCACGCCAAGATCGCCATGGTCTATTCCGACGATCCGTTCTCAAAGACGGTTCTGGCGGCGACCAAGCAGCAGGCCGAAGCCGCCGGGCTACAAGTGGTGATGGATGAATCCTACGCGCCGTCGAGCACCGATTTCGGCCCGATCGTCAACAAGATCATCTCGTCGAACGCCGACGCCTTCATGGGCGGCGGTCATTATTCCGACGGCGCCACGTTGGCCCGGCAGATGTACGACCAGAAAGCCGGCATGAAATGGGTGTCGATCCTGGTCGCGCCGGGCGACGACAAATTCGGCGAGCTTGGCCCGGCCGCGCTCGGCGTGACGGTGGGCTCGCAATGGGAAATCCAGGTCAACTACAAGCCGGAATTCGGGCCCACGTCGCAGGAATTCACCAAGGCCTACGAGGCCAAATACAACGCCAAGCCCGACTATCACTCAGCATCCGGCTATACCAGCGGCGCCATTTTGCAGCACGCGATCGAGCAGGCGAATTCGATCGAGCCGGAAAAAGTGGCGGCGGCGCTCAACGCAACCGACGTCACCACCTTCTTCGGTCACATCAAGTTCGCCGCCGATCCCGGCCATCACGGCTTGCAGATGGCGCATCCTATGGTGCTGGCGCAGTGGCAGAAGGTAAACGGCAAACCGGGCCGCCAGGTGGTTTGGCCGCTCGAAGCCAAATCCGCCGATTTGATCTATCCATTGTCGGCGAGCCAGTAAGGGAGCCTTGCCATATTGACCCTCCCCTGAAAGAGGAGGGCAATGGTGACTTTTGTGCAAACTGCTCTTCCCCCCACCCGGGCCGCGCTTGCGCGCGCCCGAGTGCAAGCTTGAAGGGGGAGGGTTGGGGAGGGGGGTCTAATCGCGCATGTTCGGAATAATCGCTTCGATCATCGACGGCGTACTGGTCGGACTGGTCTACGGACTGGCCGCGATGGGGCTCACGCTGATTTGGGGCGTCATGGACGTGATCAATCTCACCCACGGCACCATGATCGTCGCCGGCATGATGGCGCTTTATCTGATCAGCGGCGCGCTCGGCATTTCGCCTTATTTCACCTTGCCGCCGATCCTGATCGGCGGCTTTTTTGTCGGCGTCGCGCTCTACTGGATTGCGGTCCATCGCATGATGGGCCGGCCGCCGCTGATGAGCCTGTTGTCGACCTTTTCCGTCAATCTGATTCTGGTCGGGCTTGGCACCGCGGTGTGGGGCACGGCTTTGTTCAATGTCGAAGTCTCACTGCCCGGGCTCACCATCGACCGCTACACTTTTCCCGGGCCGCATATTCTTGCCGCGGTGCTTGCGGCGGTGATCGCGTCCTTGCTCTATTTCTTTCTGCACTATACGCGGCTCGGCAAGGCGCTGCGCGCGGTGGCCAATAATCGCGAGGGCGCCGAGCTCGTCGGTATTCCGACCACGCGCGTTCTGGCGATCGCGGTCGGCTGCGGCGTGGCGCTCGCCGGCGTCTCCGGCATGCTGATCGGCACGTTGTTTCCGTTCACCATCCTCTCCGGCGACGGCTATCAGCTCAAAAGCTTTGTCGTCACCGTGCTCGGCGGCTTTGGCAATCCGGTCGGCGCGCTGATGGGCGGCGTCGCGCTTGGATTGTTGGAAGGCGCGGTGACGCCGTTCGTGCCGGTGAGCTGGACGCTGGTGATCGAGTTCGTGCTGTTCGTGCTGGTGCTGATTGCCTTCCCGGGTGGCGTTTTCGCGCGGCGCGGAGCGCTCTAAATGCTCTGCCGCCCGTTCTTCTGGATCATCGCGCTGGTGGTCGGCGCTTTCGTCGTGTCGCCGCTCATCGGCAATGACGTGCAATTGCGCGAGAGCCTGGCGCTCGCCGCCGTCTACATCACGCTCGCCAGCAATCTCAATCTGATGCTGGGCTATGCCGGCTACATCAATTTCGGCAGCATCGTGTTCTTTGGACTCGGCGGCTATATCTGCATCTGGCTGGTCGATTCAAATCATTGGCCGCTGGCCGCGAGTCTCATTGCCACCGGCATCGGCGTGAGCGCGCTATCGCTTATCTTCGGCTTCGGCATTTTGCGCCTGCGCGGTCCGTTCTTCGCGCTCTCGACCATCGGCATCGTCGAGGGCGTGCAGGCCTTCGTCGAGAATTTCAAACCCTGGGGCGGCTCGTCCGGCATCTATATTTCGCCGGAAGTCTTCGCGCCGCTCGGCGGGCCGGGGCCGGCATTATGGGTGATCTATTTTCTGCTCGTCGCGGTGATGGCGGCTTCGCTTTATCTGAGCTACGGCATCAAGATTTCGAAATTCGGCTTAGGCCTCCTTGCCATCGGCCAGAACGAAGACGCCGCCGCGATCCTCGGCGTGCCGACGCCGCGCTACAAAGCTTTGTGCTACAGCGCCTCCGCCTTCTTGCCCGCGATCGCCGGCGGGCTTTATTTTTTCAAGGGCGCCTTCATCCAGCCGTCCGACGCCTTCGATCTGACGCTGTCAACCGAAGCGATCGTCATTTGCATGCTGGGCGGGCAGGGCACCGTCACCGGCGTGGCGCTCGGCGCCTATCTCTACGAGGAATTGCGCGGTTATCTCCTCGTCTCGTCGACTTTTTCGAACTTTCAGCTGGTGATCGCCGGCGCGCTCCTTCTTGTCATCGTCCTGTTCTTTCCGTCCGGCCTGATGGGCTTCATCTATAGCCGCTTCCCACGCCTGCAAAAGGTGCTGGAATGACGGCACTTCTCGAACTTGATCGCGTCAGCAAGCGTTTCGGCGGGCTTCTTGCCGTGCACAATCTGTCCTTCGCCATGCGCGAGGGCGAAATCCTCGGGCTGATCGGGCCGAACGGCGCCGGCAAATCGACCTTGTTCAATCTCATCAATGGCGTGTTCACGCCGAATTCCGGTCGCATCGTCTTTAACGGCGCCGACATCACCGGCGAGCGGCCATTCATGGTGGCGCGGCACGGCATCGCCCGCACCCATCAGATCGTGCAGCCGCTCACCAATATGACGGTCTTGGACAATTGCACCGTCGGCGCCTGTTTCGGCCGGGAAAACCTGCCGCTGCATCGCGCCACCGAAGCCGCGCGCGCCGCCGCCGCGCTCGTCGGTCTCGACGACCGGCTGCATCTTGCGGCGCTGCATCTCACTATTGCCGGCAAGAAGCGGCTCGAACTCGCCCGCGCGCTCGCTGCGCAGCCGAAACTCTTATTGCTGGACGAAGTGCTCGCCGGACTAAATCCGACCGAGATCGAGCACATGATTGCCGTTATACGCCGCATCCGCGACTCAGGCGTCACCATTCTGATCATCGAGCATCTGATGCAGGCGATCATGAGCCTGTCCGACCGCATCGTCGTGCTCAATTACGGCGAGAAGCTCGCCGAAGGCGCGCCGGCCGAAGTGGCGCGCGATCCGCAGGTGATCGAAGCTTATCTCGGCGATCCCAAGCTCGCCGCCGCGCTCGAAGGTAAAGACGAAGGAAGCGCCGCGCATGGCTGAGGCGATCGCGGAAACGGGCTCCAAAGCCGCCGACGTGCTGCTCTCGGTCGAGGGCTTGGAAGCCGGCTATGGCGAAGTGCAGGTGCTGTGGGGGCTCTCGTTGCAAGCCCGCCGCGGCAAGCTCACCGCGATTGTTGGCGCCAACGGCGCCGGCAAGACCACTACGCTACGCGCGGTCGCCGGCACGCTCACGCCCTGGGGCGGACGGGTGATGCTCGACGGCGCCGACGTCACGCGGGTGCCGAGCCACGTCAAGGCAGCGCGCGGGCTCGCGCTGGTGCCCGAAGGCCGGCAATTGTTTTCGATGATGAGCGTCGCCGAAAATCTCGAGCTCGGCGCGTTTTCGCCGCGCGCCTCGCGCAGCTATGCCCAGCGGCTCGAGCAAATGTTTAGGCTGTTCCCGCGCCTTGCCGAACGCCGGCGCCAGCGCGCCGGCACGCTCTCGGGTGGCGAGCAGCAGATGGTTGCGATCGCGCGCGGGCTGATGTCGGATCCGCAAATCCTCATCATCGACGAGCTCTCCCTCGGGCTCGCGCCCGTCGTCGTCTATCAGCTCTTGGCGACATTGAAGCAGCTCAAGAAAAACGGCCTGACGATTTTGCTGGTCGAGCAAAACGTGCATCTCGCTCTGGCGCTGAGCGACTACGCCTATGTCATCGCCGAGGGCCGCATCTTCACCGAGGGCCTGCCAGCAGAGCTCGCCGCCAATCCGGAAATCCGCCGCGCGTATTTGGGGCTGTGAGTTACGATCTTCACCTCTCCCCGCACGCGGGCAGAAGGAGCGCTAAGCCTCACGCGAGCCGCGCCAGCACGTCTTCGGCAAGCGAGAGCGAGGCGGTCAGGCCCGGCGATTCGATGCCGAACAGGTTGACGAGCCGCGGCATGCCGTGTTCGTCGGGTCCGGTGATCATGAAATCGGCTTGCGGTTCGCCGGGGCCGCGCAGTTTCGGCCGGATGCCGGAATAATCCGGCACCAGCGAGTTGTCGAGCAGGCCGGGCCAATAGCTGCGAATGCGGGCGTAGAAATTGTCGGCGCGCCGCGGATCGACCGCGTAGTTCTCTTCCGTGACCCATTCCACGTCAGGTCCGAACCGCATGCGGCCGGCCATATCGAGGGTGACATGAACGCCAAGACCGCCGTCGACCGGCGTCGGATAAATCAGCCGCGAAAAGACCGGCCGGCCGGCATAGCCGAAGTAATTGCCCTTGCCGAGAACGAGCCGCGGCACTTGCTCGGCCGGATAGCCGTCGATGCGTCGCGCCAGTTCCTGCGCGCCGAGCCCGGCAGCATTGACCACCGCGTCGAAATCAAAGGTGCCGGGCTCGCGGCCGCCGAACCGCACCCGCCAATGCGGCGTCTTGAAGCTTATGCGCTCGACCGGGGTCTGAAACGCGATCATGCCGCCGCGGTCTCCCAGTTCGCCCCACAGCGCCCGCATGAAAGCGTGGCTATCGATAATTCCGG
>DATAYT010000221.1:0-16856 GCA_036272395.1 Xanthobacteraceae bacterium | reverse complement strand
CCCGACCAGCGGCAGATCGGATAGACGCGCAACATCTGATATTGGCCGGTGGTGTCTTGCTTCCAGACTTCGAGCTCGGACTCTTCCTTGAACACGCGGATCAGGATCGGCGAGTCCTTCGGCATGTTTTTCTGTTGCAACAGCGCCAGCATTTCGGGCGACAGTTCCTTCATCGCCCTCGCCGGCAGCTGATAACCTTCGTCGCCATAGCAACCGGCGAGCGCAAAAGCACAGGCGAGCGCTGCCGACGTCGCCACCACACGCAAGCCGGTACCACTGCGCCCGAGCGCGCGGCCGAAATAGGTGCGGATCAACGCGAAATTCCCCGACAGATGGACCATCCCCCGCGCCATCATCTGTGTAATCGTTATCCGCAAGAGGCGGCTTTCGCAAGGCAGCCGCCGCCGCCCCGTTGGTTGAACACCCGGCGGCTAAATGATTGGTAAATTCTCGGCGAATTTGCCCCCTAAATCCAAGACGTTAGCAACCATAAGGCGGCACGTGGAGGAATCGCGGCGACATTGTGGCAATTGCGCGTTCGCAGGCTAGCGCGCCACCACGTCGCATTCATCCGAGGGTTCGCCCGATCGCGGTGAATTTCTCCCGCCGCAGCCGGACGATCGTTGCCCGATCGAGGCCGCGCAACTCGCCCAGCGCTTCGGCTATTGCTTCGCCGGCCGTGCCAATGGCTGCGCCGGGATCGCGGTGCGCGCCGCCGGTGGGCTCCGGCACAATCGCGTCGATAATCCCGAACCGAATCAGATCCTGCGCAGTGATTTTCATGTTCGATGCGGCGTCCTCCGCTTTGGTGGTGTCGCGCCACAGGATCGAGGCCGCCCCCTCGGGAGAGATCACGCTGTAAATAGCGTGCTCAAGCATCAGCACCCGGTTTGCGGTGGCGATCGCGATCGCTCCGCCCGATCCTCCTTCGCCGATGATCACCGCTACATTGGCCACGCCGATATCGAGGCAGGCTTGGGTCGAGCGCGCGATCGCTTCGGCTTGGCCGCGTTCTTCGGCGCCAATTCCGGGATAGGCACCCGCGGTATCGACCAGCGCCAGCACCGGGATGTCGAAATGATCCGCCATGGTCATCAGTCGCGCCGCTTTGCGATAGCCCTCCGGTCGCGCCATGCCGAAATTGTGTTTTAGCCGTGTGTCGGTATCGGCGCCCTTTTCATGCCCGATCACGCAGATGCTTTCGCCGCGAAAATGGCCGAAGCCGGCGACGATTGCTGCGTCCTCGCCGTGCTTGCGGTCGCCGGCGAGCGGCACGAAGTCGGTAATCAGGTCGGATATGTAATTGAGGCAATGCGGCCGTTGCGGATGCCTGGCCACCTGCGTCTTCTGCCATGGCGTCAGCCCGCTATAGAGTTCTTTTAGCGCGAGCGCCGCCTTGCCTTCGATGCGGCTGATTTCCTCGCCGATGGCGATCGAATCGTCGCCCGCTTGCAGCCCGCGCAATTCCTCAATCTTGGCCTCCAGTTCGGCGACCGGTTTTTCAAAATCGAGATAGCTGCGCATTGGTAAAGCTAATGCATCACCGGAACTGGCGAGGCCAGACATATTATTCACGCGCCAGAGGATGCAGGTCTCGGACCAGGCTCTTCAAGCGCTCTTGCAGCACATGGGTATAGATCTGCGTCGTTGAAATATCCGCATGTCCCAGAAGGGTCTGCACCACCCGCAGATCGGCGCCATTGTGCAAGAGGTGGCTGGCGAAAGCGTGGCGGAGCACGTGGGGACTGACCTGGTCGGCCCGAAGGCCCGCCGTGCGGGCGACGCTCTTCAATTCGCGCGCCAGATGCTGTCGCGTCAAATGCCCGCTATCTCCAAACGATGGAAACAGCCATTGCGACCGGGCGGCGCCTGACAGGTCGCGGAGGGCGAGATAATCGGCGATTGCGCGGCGGGCGGCGTCATTGAGCGGCACCAGACGCTCCTTGTTGCCCTTGCCGCGGACCACAATGACACGTGCGTCGCGCCGCGCTGCCGCGATCGGCAGCGCCACGAGTTCCGATACGCGCAGCCCGGTCGCATACAGGATCTCGAGGAGGCAGGTCAGGCGCGCCGCGCGCAACCGTGCTTGCAGCGGCGCTGCGGCATCGCATTGCCCCGCCGTCCGCAACAGACGATCGACTTCCGCCAAGCTGAGTATCTTGGGCAGAGCGCGCTGACGCTTCGGACCTTCGAGGACGGCGGCGGGATCGTCGCTGCGGTGCGCCTCAGTGTACAGAAAACGGTAGAGCTGCCGCATCGCCGAGAGCCGTCTGGCTGCGGTGGTGGCCTTGAGCCCGCGCCGCGAAAGCTCTTCCAGATAGGCTCGCAAATCGGCCGTCCGGGCCGACGCGACAGTGCGTCGCAACCCGCGCAGATAGGAGGAAAGGTCTTCGAGGTCGCGCCGATAGGCGGAGAGCGTATTGGCGCCGGCGCCGCGTTCAGCCGCCAGCATGTCGAGATACAGCCGAACCAGCCGCTCGTCGGAATTTCGCGCCGCGTGCGCCGATGCGCCGGCCATGACCGCTCTCAGTGTTCCTTGAAAAATTTGTCGGGCGGAATTGAAACGGAAATTTCGCGTGACTTCGGTTGCACGAAATGAGCAAGCGCATAGAGACCGCCATAGACGATGGCGCACAGCAGAACAACGATCGTCAATAGCCGCAGCAGGCTGGGCATCGTCCGCTGTCCCCATCGTGAAGGCCGCAGGTACGCGCGATAAATCTTGCCCGCGAACTTCGGAATCAAGCCGGGGGCGAAAGTACCAAATAATTAATGCTCGTGCGGTTCTGCATGTGGTTCCAGTCACGGCGCCGGATGAAAGCGGCGGCGAAAGCCCCGAAAAGCGCGCCCGTCATCCGGATTGGTACGGGCTGCCGGGACCGGCTACGATGGCCTTGCTACCGATGGTGGCGCTGCTATCGGCATGTATCGGCCAAGGGTTGGTGCGGTTAAATGACTGATATTGCTACACAAAAAGCAACCGGCAACGGTCCGGCACCGGCCATTCTGTCGCGGCTCGGTGACCGCTCGATCGTGCTGATCGGGATGATGGGTGTCGGCAAATCCTCGATTGGCCGCCGGCTCGGAGCGCGCCTGGGCATCCCCTTCGTCGACGCCGACGCCGAGATCGAAAAAGCGGCTGGCATGAGTATCGCCGATATATTCGCCCGGCATGGCGAGGCGGCCTTCCGCAGCGGCGAAGCGCGCGTGATCGCCCGATTGCTCAATGGCGGTCCGCAGGTTCTGGCGACCGGCGGCGGAGCGGTGATGAACCCGGAGACCCGCGCGCTGATCCAGGAACGGGGCGTTTCGATCTGGCTTTCGGCCGAATTCGAACTATTGCTGCGGCGGATCAACAAGCGGAAAGCGGAGCGGCCGATGCTGCAAACCGCCGATCCCGCCGCCACCTTGCGGGAGCTGTTGGCGAAGCGCGAACCGATTTATGCGCAAGCCGATCTCACGGTGCAGTCGCGCGACGTGCCGCACGATGCGGTGGTCGCCGAAATCGTCGAGCGGCTCGCCGCCTTTCTTGACGCGACGGCGGGGAGCTAGTCATGACCGCACTCGTGCGTGACGATGCTGTCGTCGTGCCCGTCGCCCTCGGCTCGCGCAGCTATGAGATCGTGATCGGGCGCGGCGTCATCGCGACGCTCGGAACGCGCATCGCCGCGCTGCGCCCCGGCGCCAAAGTTTTTATCGTCACCGACGAAAATGTCGCCGCGCATGCCATGGCAGCCGCCCAGACGGCGCTTAAGCGCGCCGGTATAGCGAGCGGCCAGATGATCGTCCCGCCGGGCGAGTCTTCGAAAAATTATCGCGTGTTCGAACAGGTCTGTGAGGCCATTCTCGATGCCCAGATCGAGCGCGGCGATCTGGTCGTTGCGCTCGGCGGCGGAGTGATCGGCGATGTCGCCGGTTTCGCCGCCGCGGTGGTGCGGCGCGGGCTCGATTGCGTGCAGGTGCCGACGACGCTTTTGGCCCAAGTCGATTCTTCGGTCGGCGGCAAGACCGCTATTGATTCACGGCAGGGAAAAAATCTTATCGGGGCATTTCATCAGCCGATCCTGGTTGTCGCCGATACCGCGCTCCTTGACACGCTGCCGGAGCGCGAATTCCGCGCCGGCTATGCCGAACTCGTGAAATACGGCCTTCTTGGCGACGCCACGTTCTTCACCTGGCTGGAAGCGCATTGGCGCGACATCTTTGCCGCTAGCTCGTCGCGCAATTCGGCGCGCGAACATGCTGTGGCGGTCGCCTGCCGCGCCAAGGCGACGATCGTTGGCCGTGACGAGCGCGAGACCGGTGAGCGTGCGCTCCTCAATCTCGGTCATACCTTCGGCCATGCCCTGGAAGCGGCCTGCGGCTTTTCCGATCGGCTGCTGCACGGCGAAGCGATTGCTATAGGCATGGTGCTCGCCTTCGAATTCTCCGCTAGTCGCGGCCTTGTGCCTGCGGCTGACGCCGTCCGCGTCAAGCACCACTTCGCCGAAGTGGGCTTGCCAGCTGGCCCGTCCGATATTCCAGGACCACTGCCCGGTCTTGACCGGATCATGGAATTGATCGCCCAGGACAAGAAAGTGAAGCGGGGAATGCTTACATTTGTCCTGGTGCGCGCCATCGGCTCGGCGGTGATCGAAAGCGGAGTCGAAGAGCGCGAGGTTCGGGCGTTTTTGAACGAGAAACTTGCCAGGCGATGAGCGTTCTCGATTGGCTGACCGTATTGGCGGTCGTGTTGTGCCTTTTGATCTCGGCATTTTATTCCGCCAGCGAGACCGCGCTCTCCGCGTCCTCGCGTGCGGCGATGATGCGTCTGGAAAAGCAGGGCAATCGCGACGCCGGAATCGTCAACCGGCTGATGGCGACCCGCGAGCGGCTCCTCGGCGCAATCCTGTTTGCCAACAATTTCACCAATATTGCCGCTTCGACTTTGGCGACCGGCTTGTTGCTCGCCTATTTCGGCGAGGCCGGCGTCATTTACGCGGCCTTCGCGATGACGCTGGTGATTTTCATTCTTGCGGAGGTTTTACCGAAGACGGCGGCATTCAACGCTCCCGACCGCATGGCCCTGGCGGTGGCAAGCCCGGTGGCGCGGACAGTGCGTTTGTTTTCTCCACTTCTGCGCGTGGTCGAGTGGCTGGTGCGATGGATCTTGCGCGGCCTCGGCATGCCGGTCGGCAGGATTCAATCGATTTTGTCACCCAGTGAAGAACTGCGCGGCGCCGTCGATCTGATGCATCGCGCCGGCGTGGTGGAAAAGCTCGATCGCGACATGATGGGCGGCTTGCTGGATCTGCGCGAGCTGACGGTTTCGGATGTGATGATCCATCGCACCAAAATGGTGATGCTCGATGCCGACGAGCCGCGGTACGAACTCATCGACGCGGTGCTGGCAGCGGGCGTCACGCGCATTCCGCTATGGCGCAATTCGCCCGAGAATGTCATCGGTGTGCTCAACGCCAAAGAGCTTTGGCGCGCCTTGCACGCCGCCGGCGGGGATGCCGCCGAGATCGACATTCCGAGCCTGGCGAAGCCGCCGTGGTTCGTGCCCGATACCACCCCGGTGGCCGAGCAGCTAAAAGCGTTTCGGCACCGCAAGACGCCGTTCGCGCTGGTCGTCGACGAATACGGAGAGCTCGAAGGTCTGGTGACGCTCGAAGACATCATTGAAGAAATTGTCGGCGACATTACCGACGAGCACGATATTGCGGTGCCGGGCGTGCGGCCGCTTCCGGATGGCTCGGTCAATGTCGACGGCGGCGTGCCAATTCGCGATCTCAACCGCGCGATGGACTGGAATATTCCCGATGACGAAGCGACCACGATCGCGGGCATCGTGATTCACGAAGCGCGCTCGATCCCGGAGCCGGGACAGAGCTTCACGTTCTACGGCTTTCGTTTTCAGGTACTGCGCAGGACGCGCAACCGCATCACGGCATTACGCGTGGCCCCGCTCGCCCGCAGACCGACGGCAAAGGCGAGCTGAATGCGTGCACCATCCATCGATCCCGGGGTTCGTATCGGCCATGTTCATCTCAAGGTCGCCGACATCGATCGCGCGCTTAATTTTTATTGCGGCGTACTCGGCTTCCAATTGATGCAGCGCCGCGGGCCGCAGGCGGCATTTATTTCCGCCGACGGCTATCACCATCCCATCGGGCTCAATACCTGGGAAAGCCGCGGCGGCAGTCCACCAACACCGGGCGCCACCGGACTCTATCATTTGGCCGCGCTCTATCCGACGCGCGCCGCACTCGCCAACGCATTGCGGCGTTGATCGCGGCAGAAATCCCGCTCGAGGGCGCCTCCGATCATGGCGTGAGCGAAGCGCTTTATCTGCGCGATCCTGATGACAACGGCGTCGAGCTTTATTGGGATCGCCCGCGCGAACAATGGCGATGTTTACCGCGCCGCTCGATCTCGTCGCACTGCCTCAAAGAACCAGAATTGGCGCCGCAAGCGGCGGTTGTCGAGCGCTAGATCAGCCGTTTTCTCCAGGCGCCGCCGCATGAATGGCAAGCGCATGAACGCGGCTCTTAAGCTCGTTGGCGAGTGCCGCGTTGATCATGCGGTGGCGTTCAAGCCGGGTCTTTCCGCGGAACGCTTGCGCTACAATATACAGGCGGAAGTGCGTCTCGCCGCCCGGCCGATGCCCGGTATGTCCCTCGTGCAAATAGGATTCGTCTTCGATGTGCAGGCTCTCGGGCGCGAAAGCCGCAATAAGCTTAGTCGTTATGATGTCCTGTATTCCCATTTCAGGTCCGATCCAGCCGAGCACCCGTTGGCAACAATAAAGCGTTAGGAGTAACCGCGCGACGCGCCGATTTGCCCGCTGTCAAGTCTTGAACCTCGCCACAATAGGCCCGCATAATCTCATGATGCGATCTCATTCGCCGCTGTTCGACCGGATTCGGGTCAAGCCGGAGCACGACCGCCGCCATGCCGCGGAGCTTCCCGGCTGCCAATGGCCCGGCTGCACAGCGTCGGCAACGCATCGGGCGCCGAAAGGCCGCTTGCGTGCCAGCGAATACTGGCAGTTCTGCCTCGAACATGTGCGCGAATATAATAATTCATACAATTTCTTCGCCGGCATGAGCGAAGATGCGATTGCGAAATACCAGAAGGAAGCCCTGACCGGGCATCGGCCGACCTGGAAGATGGGTTCGGTCGGCGGCAAACGCACCCGTGCCGCGGCGAGGGACTTTCGCGACGCGGACTGGGCGGCTGACGATCCGTTTTCTTTGCTGGGCGAATGGGGTGCGAGGCGCGCCGGTCATGCGCGCACCGCGCCTGAGGGACGCAAGATTTTCAATGCACAGCGCCGGGCGCTCGACGTTCTCGGCCTTGAAGCCGATGCCAAACGCGCCGATATCAAGTCTAAGTTCAAGGCCTTGGTCAAACGGCATCACCCCGACGCCAATGGTGGCGACAGGGGTTCCGAAGCCCGGCTGCGGGAGATTATTCAAGCCTATAACTACCTGAAATCGGCCGGTTTCTGCTGATTGTTTGTGCTGATTTTGGGTGGCTTCCGCCCCCTTGGAACTTTCTGCTAGACCTAGCTTTGCAGCCGGTTGCCGATACCCGATTCGCGCCTGGAATTTGGTTTCTCGCTCCCGAGCCGACGTCACGGAGGAGCAATGGCTCTCGCAACTGATACGACTACGGAATCCGGTTTGCCGGACATGAAGGTGTCGGTCCGACAAGTGTTCGGAATCGACAGCGATTTGGAAGTGCCGGCTTATTCCGAGCCGGACGAACATGTGCCGGAACTCGATTCAGACTACCGCTTCGACCGCCCGACGACGCTCGCCATCCTGGCCGGTTTCGCCCGCAACCGACGCGTGATCGTCACGGGCTATCACGGCACCGGCAAATCAACGCATATCGAACAGGTCGCGGCGCGACTGAATTGGCCATGCGTGCGGGTCAATCTCGACAGTCATATCAGCCGTGTCGATCTGATCGGCAAAGATGCGATCGTCATTCGCGAGGGTATGCAAGTCACCGAATTCCGCGACGGCATTCTGCCCTGGGCGCTCCAGAACAATGTGGCATTGTGCTTCGACGAATACGACGCCGGCCGTCCCGACGTCATGTTCGTGATTCAGCGCGTGCTGGAATCCTCGGGCCGATTGACGCTGCTCGACCAGAACAAAGTGATCAAGCCGCACCCGGCGTTTCGGCTGTTCGCAACGGCCAATACAGTCGGGCTTGGCGATACGTCCGGCCTCTATCACGGCACGCAGCAGATCAACCAGGGTCAGATGGACCGCTGGTCGATCGTCACCACGCTCAATTATCTGCCGCACGACAATGAAGTCGAAATCGTGCTGGCCAAAGCCAAGCACTACCGCACGGCGGAAGGCCGCGACATCGTCTCGAAGATGGTGCGGGTCGCCGATCTCACGCGCAACGCTTTCATGAACGGCGACATTTCGACGGTGATGAGTCCGCGCACGGTCATCATCTGGGCCGAGAACGCGGAAATCTTCAACGACATCGGTTTTGCCTTCCGGCTGACCTTCGTCAACAAATGCGACGAATTGGAACGGCCGCTCGTGGCTGAATTCTATCAGCGTTGCTTTGGCCAGGAACTGCCGGAGAGCGCGGTCAATGTCGCGCTGTCCTAGCCGGTCATCCCCGCGAGGGCGGGGACCCATAATGCCGGTTATGAGATCAACTTGCGACTATCATGAATATGGATTCCGGGTTCGCCGTTTCACGGCGCCCCGGAATGGCTGCTGAAAAATGTCGTCCAACATCAGGCCGAAAGGCGCCGCGAAAGAAGCTCCGACCGAGCCATTTAAGCGCGCCGTCGGAATCTGCCTCAAAGCGATTGCCGGCAAGGGCGATCTTGAAGTCAACTTCGCCTCGGAGCGGCCTGGGCTTGTCGGCGGCAAGGCGCGCCTGCCGGAGCCGCCGCGGCGACTCAACGAACGCGAGGCTGCAATCGTTCGCGGCCATGCCGACTCGATCGCGCTTTGGCTCGCCTGCCATGATCCGGCCGTCCATCGCAAATTGGCGCCGGGCGGACAACAAGCGCGCGCCGTATTCGAAGCTATCGAGCAGGCTCGGGTCGAGGCGATTGGCGCGCGCCGCATGGGGGGCGTTGCGAAAAACCTCGCGGCCATGCTCGACGACCGCTTCCATCGCGGCAAATTTGACGAAATCACCGATCGTGCCGACGCGCCGATTGAAGACGCGCTGGCGATGATGGTGCGCGAGCGTCTCACCGGGCAGACGCCGCCGGCGACCGCGCGCAAGCTCGTTGAGTTGTGGCGACCGCTGATCGAGGAGCGTGCCGGCCGCGATCTCGATCGGCTCGAACGCGTGCTCAACGATCAGCGTCGCTTTGGCGATGTCGTGCACGATCTGCTCGACTGTCTTGATATGGGCGAGGATCGCTCGAGCGAATCTGACGAAGAGGAAGGCGAAGAGGGCGAGGACCGCAATCAGCAGGATGAGACCGGGCAGGACGGCGAGGCGTCGGATTCTGCCGAAAGCGAGCAGTTGGCGGCGGAGGCGGAAGCATCGGCGGACGAATTACCCGACAGCGCTTCGGAAGCGGTCGACGCGCCGGCCGCTGAGATGGCCGACGAGGCGGAAATGGCCGATTCGGAGAGCGCCGTCGAACCATGGCGTCCGCGTCACCTGCGCAACGAACCGCGTGGGCCGGATTATCGGCCGTTCACGGCGCGGTTCGACGAAACGGTCGGCGCCGAGGAATTGTGCGAGCCCGAAGAGCTTGATCGCCTGCGCGGCTATCTCGACAAACAGCTTTCGCATCTGCAGGGCGTGGTCGCGCGCCTCGCCAATCGATTGCAGCGGCTGCTCTTGGCGCAACAGAATCGCGCCTGGGAGTTCGACCTCGAGGAGGGCTTGCTCGATCCAGCGCGGTTGTCGCGCGTGATCGTCGATCCTCTGCATCCGCTGTCGTTCAAGCGGGAGAAGGACACCGATTTCAGAGATACCGTCGTTACCCTGCTCTTGGACAATTCAGGATCGATGCGCGGACGGCCGATCACCGTCGCCGCGACCTGCGCCGACATTCTGGCGCGCACGCTGGAGCGTTGCGGTGTCAAAGTCGAAATCCTCGGTTTCACCACGCGGGCGTGGAAAGGCGGCCAGTCCCGCGAAGCATGGCTCGCCGCGGGCAAACCACCCAATCCCGGCCGGCTCAACGATTTGCGTCACATCGTCTACAAGGCGGCGGATGCGCCGTGGCGGCGCGCGCGCAAGAATCTCGGGCTGATGATGCGCGAGGGGCTGCTCAAAGAGAATATCGACGGCGAGGCGCTCGACTGGGCGCACAAGCGGCTTCTGGGGCGGTCAGAAACGCGCAAAATCTTGATGATGATTTCGGACGGCGCGCCGGTCGACGATTCGACGCTGTCAGTCAATCCCGGCAACTATCTGGAACGCCACCTGCGCTGGGTGATTGAAGATATCGAAACCCGCTCGCCGGTCGAATTGATCGCAATCGGCATCGGCCACGATGTCACGCGCTATTACCGCCGCGCCGTCACTATCGTGGACGCCGAAGAACTCGGCGGCGTCATGACCGAGAAGCTCGCGGAACTGTTCTATGAGCATCCGATCGACGATAGGGTTCGCCTGCCACGGCGACGCTTGAGCGCGTAGCAATTCTTAGGCCGTAGCCTGACGTTTTTTCGCGACCTGGCGCTTGATCTCAAGCGCGCGCGGCGACAAGCGGTCGTCCTTTGCTGCAAGCAGGAAAGCATCGAGGCCGCCGCGGTGATCGATGGATTTCAGCGCATTTGCCGAAATCCGCAAACGGACCGAACGGCCAAGTGCGTCCGAGATCAGCGTGACATTGAGGAGGTTGGGCAAAAACCGGCGCTTGGTTTTGCGGTTGGAGTGGCTGACCCGGTGCCCGATCTGCCGCGTCTTTCCGGTCAACTCGCATCGCCATGCCATGATTAAGAATCCTTAAAAATCAAAGCCCATCGGCCCCGCGCGCGGCGCGCCGCCTATTCCGACGTCTGGCGATGGCGCGGACCTATAGTGGCCGCGCTGATAGGGGTCAAGCGCCGGTTGTTGCCGATAAGACGCAAGCTTTGGCAAAGGCCCGGCGCTGCGCATAAACCACAGAAACGTCGTATTCTCACATGAGACAGTGAACCCATCCGACGTTCCTTGGATTTGAGGGCCTCTTGCACCCCCTTGTGCCGCACTTGCGCGTTCGCCCCTTGGGCGCCGCCGCACTCGCCGCGGCGTTTTTAGTCTTTGCGCCGGGTGGCTCCAAGATTCCCGGCGCCGCGGCCGGGGACGCCGCGCGTCAAACCGGGGCGCTCACCCGGCTCGAAGCCGAATATGTCGTCAGTGTTGCCGGGATCCCGATCGGCCGCGGTAATTGGATCATCGAATTGACCGACGACGCCTATTCGGCGGCAGCGAGCGGCACGACCACCGGCATCGTACGGTTTTTCACCGGCGGCCGCGGCACCGGCACGGCGCGCGGCACGATCAACGGCGGCCAGCCGATGCCCACGAATTATGGGGCGACGCTGAGTTATGACCGCAAGATCGATCACGTACGCATGACGCTCACGGCCGGCAATGTCACCGATTACGCCGTCGAGCCGCCGTTGCAGCCCATGCCCGACCGCATCCCGGTCACCGATGCCGACCGCCGCGGTGTGCTCGATCCGATGACCTCGATGCTCAATCGCGTTGCCGGCAGCGGCGATCCGGTATCGCCGGAAGCCTGCAACCGTAAAGTGGCGGTGTTCGATGGCCGGGTTCGCTACGATCTGCACAGCGAATTCAAGCGCATGGAAACCGTCAAGGCTGAGCGCGGTTATGAGGGACCTGCAGTCGTCTGCGCGGTGTATTTCACGCCAATCGCAGGCCATGTGCCGGACCGCCCGGCCATCAAATATCTCGTGACCCTGCGCGAGGCCGAAGTCTGGCTGGCGCCGATCGTCGGCACGCGCGTGGTTGTTCCCTTCCGCTTCTCGATGCCAACGCCGCTTGGTATCGGATTGTTGCGCGCAACAGAATTTGTCTCGATTGCCCAGCCGACGCTGCAGCCGCATCCGATCGCCAAAACGCAGTGACGCGGTGGTCCGCTTGCGGGCGCGTCATGCCATCCCCATTGTTCACAGTGCTTAGCCCCTTGACTCTCGTCGGAATCCTGTTTGCGCGCTGAACAGCCTTTTGCACGGCCAGGAAAAGCCGCCACGGTGTCGAATTCCACTTGATCTGGTATGCAACATCGTTGACGCCTCCATATATCGCAGTGAACGAAGACGAACGGCGGCGGAGTCGCCGATTCGGCCGCGATTCGTTCCAGACTCGTTCCACACGTTAAGCACAGGGCTTTCCAGCGCCGCGGTTGTGATAGACAAGCACTACCTTTCCTGCGTGATATCGCCTAGCCGGACTTTCAATGCCGATTTCGTTCTCGCCTAGCGCCGACCGCGAGCTTCGCGCCCGCGGATCGGGCGTAACCGCCGTACTGGGTCCTACCAATACCGGCAAAACGCATCTCGCTATCGAGCGAATGCTTGCGCATTCCTCGGGCATGATCGGGTTGCCGCTGCGGCTATTGGCACGTGAGGTCTATAACCGCGCGGTGGAGCGGGTCGGCGCCGATGCTGTGGCGCTGGTTACCGGCGAAGAAAAGATCAAGCCGCCAAATCCGCGTTTCTGGGTCGCCACAGTAGAGGCAATGCCGCGCGAACTCGATGTCGCGTTTCTTGCCATTGACGAGATACAGTTGGCCGCCGATTTCGAACGCGGCCACGTGTTTACCGATCGCATGCTGCACCGGCGCGGCCGCGAGGAAACGCTCGTGCTCGGCGCCGCCACGATGCGCCCGATCGTGGAGCGGTTGTTGCCCGGCACCAGCATCGTCAGCCGGCCGCGATTGTCGCGCCTTACGTTCTCCGGCGAAAAGAAGTTGACGCGGCTGCCGCACCGTTCAGCGATCGTCGCTTTCTCGGCCGAGGAGGTCTACGCGATCGCCGAGTTGATCCGGCGCCAGCGCGGCGGCGCTGCGGTTGTGCTGGGCGCGCTGTCGCCGCGCACCCGCAATGCGCAGGTCGAACTCTATCAATCGGGCCAGGTCGACTATCTGGTGGCGACCGATGCTATCGGCATGGGACTCAATCTCGATGTCGATCATGTTGCCTTCGCATCGGATCGCAAATTCGACGGTTATCAATTCCGCAAGCTCAACCCCTCCGAGCTTGCGCAAATCGCCGGCCGGGCCGGGCGCGCCACCCGCGATGGTTCGTTCGGGACCAGCGGCCGCTGCCCGCCGTTCGAGACCGAGTTGGTGCAGGCGCTCGAATCGCACACATTCGAGCCGGTGAGGCTCGTGCAGTGGCGCAACTCCGATCTTGATTTTTCGTCGGTCGGTGCGCTGCAGGCGGCTCTCGCGATGGCGCCGAAGGAGAGCGCGCTGGCACGTGCACCGATCGCCGAAGACATCCTGGTGCTGGACCATGCGGCGCGCGACGATGATGTGCGCGCATGGACGCGAACGCAGGCCGACGTCGAGCGGCTGTGGGACGTTTGTCAATTGCCCGATTACCGCAAGATAGCGCCTGCCAATCATGCTGAACTAGTCGTGACGCTGTACGGTTTCCTGCAGCGCGACGGCGCGATCAAAACCGAGTGGTTTGCACAACAAGTCGCGCTGGCGGATCGTACCGACGGCGACATCGACACTTTGTCCACGCGCATTGCCCATATCCGCACCTGGACCTTCGCGGCCAACCGTCCGGATTGGCTCACCGACCCGGAGCATTGGCAGGGTGTCACCCGTGCCGTCGAAGATCGCTTGTCGGATGCGTTGCACGAACGGCTCACCGAGCGGTTCGTCGATCGCCGCACCAGCGTTTTGATGCGGCGGCTACGCGAGAACGCAACTCTGGAGCCGGATTTCAACAAAACCGGCGATGTTGTGGTCGAAGGTCATCTGATCGGGCGTCTCGACGGTTTCGTCTTCGTCCCCGATGCCGCCTCGGGCGGCTCGGAGGCAAAAGCGCTGCAAAACGCCGCGCAAAAAGCGCTTTCCGGCGAAATTGCCGCGCGCGCTGCGCGCTTGGCCGAAGCGCCCGACGACCAATTCGTGCTCCCCGCCGATGGCACGCTGCGCTGGATCGGCGCGGCAGTCGGCAAACTTCTTGCCAGCGACGAACTGTTGCGGCCGCGCATTCGCATCATCGCGGACGAACATCTTACTGGCGCGCCGCGCGAGAGCGTCGAAACCCGGCTCAATGCTTGGCTCAAAGCCCACATCGAAAAGCTATTAGGTCCGCTCGCCGAGCTTGCAGCGGCAAGCGATGTCACCGGCATTGCCCGCGGCGTGGCCTTTCAATTGGTCGAGGCACTGGGAGTCCTCGATCGGACTGCGGTGGCGGATCAGGTCAAAGCCCTCGATCAGCCCGCACGCGCGACTTTGCGCAAATACGGCGTACGCTTCGGCGCCCACCACATCTATCTGCCGGCGCTTCTCAAACCAGCGCCGCGCAAACTCGCAACCCAGCTTTGGGCGCTCAGACATGACGGAACGGACAGCAAAGTCCTGGACGACCTCCGCCATCTCGCTGGCAGCGGCCGTACCTCGATTGCGGCGGATGCTGCGATTGATCCATCACTGTACCGCACCGCCGGCTATCGTCTGTGTGGCGCGCGGGCCGTACGCGTCGACATTCTAGAGCGGCTTGCCGATCTCATTCGCCCGGCGCTGGCTTGGCGGGAAGGTGCGCCGGGCGCGCGGCCGCCGGGCGCGGTCGCCACAGGCGGCTTTACCATCGTCAACCCCATGACATCGCTGATCGGTGCCTCGAGCGAAGACTTTGCCTCAATCTTGCGCGCGCTCGGCTATCGCATGGAGCGCCGGCCCAAACCACCGGAGCCACCGCAGCCGCTGGTCAGCGCTGCGCCTGCGGATGAAACGCCCGGACCCGCACAGCCCGTCCATGCAGAGCCCGCGGATACGGCGCCTGTAGGCGAATTGGTCGCCGGCACGCCAGCGGCCGCGGCGGAGTCCTCTGCCGCCGAGTCCGCCGTGCAAGCGCAGTCGGAGCCCGCGCTTGCACAACCGGACGTGCCGATTGTGGAGGACACCGCCACTGGCCCCGCCCTCGCCCCGCTCGCAACTGAGCCGGAAATGCTCGAAGTCTGGCGTCCGGGACGCATGGGCGACGGGCGCCGCGTTCGTGCACGGCAGCGTGGTAGAGCAAAACAAAGCCGCTCGGCGCCGGAATCCGGCACGGCCGCGCTCACCGCGGTAACCGAAGCCGCAACGGCTACCGAACCGGCGACGCACACTGACGCCAAACCGCGACGCCCGGCGCGGCAACGGCGGCAAGAGCACCGGCAAGAGCATCGGATGGACCGCCACGAGCGGCAAAAACGGGAGCGGCCGCCGGGAAAACGGTTCGAGCCAAGGGAGCCCAGAGAAAAAAGGCCGGATCCCAATTCTCCTTTTGCCAAACTCGCCGCCTTGAAAGCGCAGCTTGAGGCAGATGCTAAGGAGCGCCGTTGAGTGGTGACCACGGTTGCGCGCCAGCGCATCGATCGCTGGCTCTGGCATGCCCGCCTGGTCCGCACGCGCGGCGCTGCCGCGGCGTTGGCGGGCGGCGGCTTTGTCCGGGTCAATGGGGCGCGCATTGACGCGCCGGGCCGCATGGTGCGAACCGGCGATGTCATCACCGTCGCCCTCGATCGTGGGGTGCGGGTGGTCAAGGTAATGGGCTTTGTCGAGCGGCGCGGGCGCGCCGGAACGGCCGCGGCGCTTTACCAGGATCTGCGATAAGGAACTTATGGCTGAAGGATTTGCGGCGCTAACGCGCCGCAAATAGGCGCCTTCTTGCGTGCCCCTGACCACATGCGATAGGAGCAAGGCTTCAGAACGGGCGTCCAGAGTGTGCAAATGACCTATATCGTCAACGACAATTGCATCAAATGCAAATACATGGACTGCGTTGAAGTTTGCCCCGTCGATTGTTTTTACGAGGGCGAGAACATGCTGGTCATCCACCCGGACGAATGCATCGATTGCGGCGTATGCGAGCCGGAATGCCCGGTTGAGGCGATCAAGCCGGACACCGAGCCCGGCCTGGAAAAGTGGCTTGGCGTCAATGCCGAATATGCGAAGGTTTGGCCGAATATTACGACCAAAAAGGCACCGCCTGCGGACGCTAAGCAATGGGAGGGCGTCCCCAACAAGTTCGAGGAGCATTTTTCAGCCAATCCCGGTGGGGGTGACTGACGCCCGCGACTCGGGAAGTTGCACCGGATACACGCTTGGATTGTAGCCTTAACCATTGCTAAGAATTGCGTGCGGCGCTGGCTGCATGCGAGGCTTGTGCCGGTCTTAAGGCTTTGATTTTTGCGGAAAATGTGTTATATAAGCGACACACAATGAATAACACCCCGAGGCCTGCTCCCGACCGGGAGCATATTTTTTCGGGGAGTTTCCGAGGAACCGTCAAAAGAGGCGTGAATTCCACGCGAGAGCAGTGGCAGAGAAAACTCGTCGTCGTCCGAAGAAGAGTGCGACCGGCATGAGCCGGAAGGCAAAACCCTCCTCCCGCGCGAGCCGGAGGCCGTCACAATCAGCGCGTGCGCTGACCCGTAACCGGGTCGGCGCGGCGAAGCCCGCGCAGCGGCGCAAGCCGGAGCCGGAAGGAGCAACAGCTTTGGGAATGAACGCAAAGAAGACGACTCAACGACAAGGCTTCAAGACCCACGAATTCATCGTCTATCCGGCACACGGCGTCGGTCAGATTGTGGCTATCGAGGAGCAAGAGGTCGCTGGCGCTCGGCTTGAGCTGTTCGTCATCAATTTCGTCAAGGACAAGATGACGTTGCGGGTGCCG